>CAZKSG010000056.1:0-2701 GCA_964555335.1 uncultured Anaerolinea sp. | reverse complement strand
GGTACAAAATCAGAAAAGGAGACACAATGGCTTACTCGTTTACAAATTCCAAGGGAACAACGTACTTTCTACACACCAAGAAGTCCATGACCTCGACCGGCAAGGAACGCACCCTCTTCTACTTCTCCAAAGAAGTCAAAGAAGGTGAAACACTCGACGCGGTCCCCGCAGGGTACACCGTAGCCGAAATGAAGACCGGCCTGCCCGTTCTCAAGAAGGCATAAGCGTACCAAAAGTATAACCCTGTTCGACAACTGAATACCGTACTTTTAGATAAAAAGGAGACTATTATGACACGTTACACAGCATCTAAAAGCCCTGAAACAACCGAAGGGAGGACATCATGCCAGCACTAAATCGAGTCCAGGTGATCGGACGCCTGGGCAAAGACCCCGAAAGCAAGTTTACTCCCACCGGCAAGAAGGTGGCCCACTTTAGCGTAGCCGTCAGCAATCGCTGGAAAGGCAGGGACGGCGAAGCGAAGGAGTCCACGGAGTGGGTCAACGTGGAAGCCTGGGACCGACTCGGCGAAGTCTGCCAGGAATACCTCAAAAAAGGAAGCCTGGTCTACGTTGAAGGACGGCTCAAGACCGACAAGTACGAGGAAAAAGGCGAGACCCGCTACTACACCAAGGTTGTGGCACAGATGGTCCAGTTCCTGGATAGCCGTGCAGGCGACACCGCGGGAGAGCCATCGGAGTTGCCCGGTGAGGAAGACCTTATAGGGGCCGAATTCCCATTTTGATCGTACGATCTGGGGGACCAACACACAAATAGAAGAATAGAAATGTATGGGCTGCAGGAGATATTCTTGCAGCCCATACGCTTTAACCTGTTCAGCACGAGTTTATCTAAATTTCACCCACAAAAATGACAAGCCGATACGCCTCTAACAAAAGTGAAAACATTCACGAGTTGACATACTCCCCTTCGCGGATAAACTATATCGGCATCACAAATTACACCGCAGAGAGGTTATAAAACATGCCCGCTTTAAATCGTGTTCAATTGATCGGCCGTCTGGGGAAGGACCCCGAAGGCAAGTTCACCCCCACAGGCAAGAAAGTCTCCCATTTCAGCCTTGCCATCAGCAACCGTTGGAAGAGCAAGGAAGGCGACACAAAGGAATATACCGAATGGGTCAATGTGGAAGCCTGGGGACGCCTTGGTGAGGTTTGCCAGGAGTATCTCAAGAAGGGAAGCCTGGTTTTCCTGGAAGGTCGCTTGAAGACGGATAAGTACGAGGACAAAGGCGAGACGAAGTACTATACCAAGGTTATTGCCCTGTCGATGCAGATGCTCGACCGCAAGCCCAACGAAGAACCGGTGATGACGGTGGAAGAAGAAGCCGCAGAATACGAGGTACAGCCCGCCTAGCGTAGCGACTGATAGAATGAACGGCGACCAGTTTTGGTCGCCGTTTTTTTGTTTGAGACCTTTTGATAGAGGGAACACTGCAATAATTACCACATGTTCGGTGTTCCAGTAAGCAACTGGTTTTGAATCCGTGCGTAGATAGTACAGAAGATGAATCCTGTCCACCTGACTAGGTTCGAACTCTCCTCATAGTGGGGGACGTTTTTCCTTCAAGGTTCTATCATTATTTCATATTGAATGTGGAGTTAATAAAATGAAACAGAAATTCCTGATCGCACTCGTTGTTTTGAGCTTCGGCTTGCTGGTTGCGGCCTGCGGTTCCTCATCTGCCAGCGGCACCGCCACGCCGGAAGCCATTCCCACCGTGATCGCTGATGACACCATTATCGCTGAAGGACGTGTGGAACCGGTCCATTATGCCGAAGTCGCCTTTAGTACGGGCGGCGTGGTATCTGAAGTACTCGTCAAGGATGGCGAGATCGTAAAGAAGGGTGACATCCTGATCCGTGTTGGTGACCCGTCTGATACCAATTATGCATCCGCACAGTTGGAACTGGTCACCGCCCAACAGGCTCTCAATGACCTGCAGAATACTGCCGGTTCCAGCCTTGCCCAGACCGTCATCGACCTCAAGGATGCCAAGGAAGATTACGACAAAGCTGTCAATTATCTCAAGTACCTGCAAACCGCCCAGAAGGTACCGCAAACCACCAACCAGGTGATCCTCGTCCAGACCTGGAATGGCTACAAATATGAGTACAAGTCCAAGAACTTCAAGGGTCCTGCTCCCAAGGATTGGATTATCGAAGCCGAGAACGATCTTGCTTTGAAAAAGGCAAAGATGGATCAACTCCAGCGTGCATATGACCGCATGAAAGATGGCGTGGACAAGGAACAATTGGCCCTGCTCGAAGCGCGGCTGGACGCTGCCCAGGCTCGTGTGTCCGCCTTCTCGGTTGTCGCTCCGTTCGATGGCGTAGTAGCGAACATGGAAGCCAAGATCGGCAACTCGGTCAACGCTGGAGAGACCGCTGTAACGGTCGCCGATTTCACCAAGTGGGTCGTAAAGACCACCGACGTGACCGAGATCGACGTGGTGAACGTGAAAGAAGGACAGACCGTAACAGTCACCTTCGATGCCTTCCCCGATGTGCAACTTATGGGCACGGTTGCATCAGTTGGGCAGACTTACACCCAGAATCAGGGTGACGTGGTCTATGAAGTCACCATTCTACTTACCGATACACATCCCTCCCTCCGCTGGGGTATGACTGCAGCGGTCAAGTTCGAAAAATAATCCCCGGTCTTTCTCCATACCGTCCCG
>CAZKSG010000055.1:17981-24217 GCA_964555335.1 uncultured Anaerolinea sp. | reverse complement strand
CCGTGTTGGATAGGGCGTTTAAGGGAGAGTTGTGAAAAGACCTGACAGGTTTTCGCAGAGCCTTGAACGACTCGCGTCTTCGTCCGCGCATGGGTTACGATGGACTCGCGCCACGATAAAACCTGTCAGGTCTGGTGATGGGAAGGTCAATGCGTTGCGGGCGTTGCAGGTCAAGGGTGGGGAGGAGTTGCGCCCGCTTTTTGGGCGGACGTTGATGGCGAGTATTTTGGATAAAGCATTCAAGGGAGAATTGTGATGATGGGGATTTCTCCCTCACCCCAACCCTCTCCCTCAGGGAGAGGGGGTACGTGCCGCGCGAAGGTCAAACCGTTGCGGGAGCCGCGCAAGGGGGTGATATTGCAGTCCGCCACGGGGAGTATAGTTGGCTACGTCGGGGTATGTAATTTCAACACAATCGAGTAGCATAAGCTGCATGGATCAACACATCATCGCCCGTTTCAACGACACCATCTTGCACGAAGCCATGCGCCGCTATGGCATTGCAAAAGATCAGATCAAGCCGCTCGATGCCTTTGAGAGTTTCATCTACGAATTCGAGCGTAAGGGTGAAGGTTTCATTCTGCGCATCGGTCACAGCTTTCGCAAGAGCGAAGCACTCATTCAAGGCGAAGTGGATTGGATCAACTACCTGGCGCGTGGCGGCGTCTCAGTGGCGCGGGCGATCCCATCTGAAAACGGGAAACTTATTGAAGCCATTGACGACGGGCAAACGGGTCAATTTTTCGTCACTGCCTTTATCAAGGCACAAGGACAACAGCCCTGGGTCGCTGGGTGGACTTCCACACGGTACGAAAACTATGGCAGGCTGCTTGGCAGCATGCACGCCTTGGCAGTGGACTACCAACCCGTCCCTGCCTGGCGACGCCCCGAGTGGAACGATGTCAGCTTGAATTTCATCGAGCTGTATCTGCCTGAGTCCGAAGTCATTGCCCATCAAACATATAGGTCTCTGATGAAACATATCCACGCCCTGCCAAAAGACAAAACATCCTACGGTCTTGTCCATCAGGATGCCCATCAAAACAACTTCTTCATGGATGCAGACGGGACACTCACTCTCTTCGACTTCGACGATTGCGCCTATAGTTGGTTCATCAACGACGTCGCCATCGTGCTCTTTTATATTTCGATCGACGCCGAAGAACTGGGATTCCCGGACTCCGCTTCTTTCACGCACGAATTTTTGATCCATTTTCTACGAGGCTATCGCCAAGCCTATACCTTGTCCCCCGCCTGGCTGAAAGAAATTCCTACATTCCTGAAACTGCGTGAACTCGAACTCTACGCCGTCGTCCACCGTGATTTCCAGATCAACGGTGTTGAACACTGGTCCATCGAAAGCTTCAAACAAATCCCCGGCTTCGATGTCAACAGCGATGGTCACATGTGGATCGCCAACTTCATGCAAGACCGCAAAACCCGCATCGAACAAGGTCTGCCTTTTATTGATTATAATTTTGAATCGTTGATGTAAACGGTGTCACTGCGGGAGCCGAACAAGGGGTGATATTGCAGTCCGCGGGCGGGGCACTCTACGGGTGTGATAAGGAGTTGCGCCCGTTTGTTGGGTCCCCTTCGGACGTTGATGGCGATTTCACCCTCACCCCAACCCTCTCCCTCAGGGAGAGGGGGTACGTGCCGCGAGCAGGGAGGAAAAGGGCTGACCTTTGCCGGTTTCATTTGGAATGACCGGTTTGCCAGGTGAACCACCACCCGTTTGGTAAAATCAAAGTATGAGCAAGACAATCTCAGCCGGTGTCGTGCACAAATTACCCGCGGATTTACGAAAAGCTCTCGCTTCTGATACAGCAGCTTTAGTAATATGGGAGGATCTCACGCCGCTTGCACGCAATGAGTGGATATGCTGGGTCACCTTCGTCAAGAAGGATGAGACGAGAACGGAGCATGTTAAAAGAACGATCAGTGAACTCAAGGAGGGGATGCGCCGTCCGTGTTGCTGGATGGGCTGTATTCATCGTAAAGACAAGGCAGTAAGCCCTTCGGTACAAGCATTGCTCACCAGACGAGCTAAAAAGACAAAATAAGGGGTACACCTTGTTGTGCCGCGGTTGGTGTCTCGCGACAGCCCACAGGGAGTTCTCGCTGGGAGAGGGGTACGTGCCGAGCGAAGGTCAATGCGTTGTGGGAGCCTCTATTCGTTCGTAACCAGCTCGATCAGCCTTTGGTAGACCACATCGGTTTTGGCGGTGGGTTTGTTCGAGTCCACCAGGGCGTGCGGCAGCTGGAGTGAGGCGGGGAATTCGTAGGTGACGAGGTGAGCGCCCTGAGCCTGCCAATACCCGGCAACTTTGAGGGTCAGGGCATTGTTGACCGAGTCATCATAGGCGTTGGTAACAACGATCACCCGCTTTGCCGCCGGAGCCTGGAACCAGGAATGCACCTGAACCGAGAACCCGAGCCGCATGATCTGCGCAAGGGCATGTTTCGAATAGCGGGGATAGGTATAGTCGAAGCCATCCTTGTCCTGCAATGCGGGGTCCCACCACACAAACACATCGGGCGTGGCGATCACGAAATTCATCACAGGCGCGGTCAATGGGGTGGGAATGGCCAGGTACCCAAACGCCGGGGACATGACCAGGGCCGTATCCACATCGCTGCGGTTCTGCGCCACCCAGGCGGTCACCACGCCGCCGCACGAATAGCCCAGGACGGTGATGTGGTCACCCAGCCCTCGCGCAATATCCACCACCCGGTCTGCATAGGCTGCCAGTTCATCGGCTGTGAGGTTGCCCTGCTCATCGTTCAAACGATCTTTGAGTCCGTGATGCGGCAGGGGTGCGATCAACACGTTGTACCCCAACTCATAAAACTGCCTGCCCAGCTCCACGAATTCCTTTGGGCAGTTGGTATACCCATGCACCAGCACAATGACCCGGTCCACTTTTTGACCATGGGTCATGAACTGGGTGACACAATCGGGGTTCATCTCAGACAAGCGACTGGACTTCAGCGCCTCGATACGCTGCACCGCCTCATCATAGGTTTGCGCCGGGTGGGAGTCCGAAGACAGCGAATAGACATTCCACGGCACAAAGAAACCGGCGAGGGCGATCAGCAATACCAGCAGGGTATTGCGCACCCACTTGCGGCGTGCAGGGGCAGGCTTTTTTGGGGGTTCCATACGCTTTTCCTTTCTACCATTATTCGCATCACTACGTCTATTCTGCCGCAAGGAAACTGCCAAAACCAGAGAACGACCTGCCAAAAACTGCCAACTTCTATTCGGGGCAAGGCCTGCTTAATGATTGTTTCACAACGCAAGATGGGTACTGCCACAGTCCAATTGAAAACGATGGCACATCCCAACTACAACGCCTTGGTAGAGAAATGGGGTTAGCCAATCGTAAAGTTAAGATCGTCGAGGGTCTTCGCGTCGATTCCATGAAGCTCATCGTGGAAGCGAGGAAAACTACAGTCTACTACAGGCAGCTTGCTCCAGCACGGTCTGTCTGCTCCCATCTCGTTCGAGGAGGGGTTTCTGTTAACCAACCTGCTCCCGGAACTGGGAGCAGGTTGGTCGTTATTCTTTATGGTGTCGTGAAAGTACCTGTAGACCAGGCGGAGGGTCCATTCGCACCGTTGACCCTCACCCGCCAGTAGATCGTCCTGCCTGGAGGCAGGTCTTTCTGCATCGTATAGGTCGAAGCGGAGGTGGTTGCGTTGACGAGCAGGCTGCTGAATGTGGGACTGGTGGAGATCTGAATGGTGTAGCTCGTGATCGTTCCCGTCCCTGTGGCATTTGCCCAATCGAAGCTCGGACGAAGTCCATTCGGAAGCACCGTTAACGATTGGGGCGCGGCGATCAGAGTGCGGAAGGAGCGGACAGCAGACCAGCCGCTGTAATGCCCATTCGTATTAAACGAACGGACACGCCAGTAATATTTGGTATTGGAGTTTAAGCTACCGGCGGGCTGGAACTGCGGAACCGTCCTTGTGGGGATGTTCTCATCTACATCCAGGCTGCCAAACGCCGGGTCATCATCCACCTGCAGTTGGTAGTGATCAAAGGTGGTCGGTGCTGGAGCCGTTACCACAGACCATTTGAAGATCGGTCGGTAGTCTTTGAGCAGGGCATTATTCGCAGGCAGGCTGAGGTTCGGCACACCGGGGGGATTGCCTGTCTTGAACGACCCAGTGGCAGACCAGGGTCCGGTGACGACAGATGACCTGGCTGCCACCCGCCAGTAGAATGGCTTGTCTTGCAGGAGATCCTTGACCATTGTGTATTCCGTCGGGTTCACTGTCACGTTCAGCAGCAAGCCGCTGAATGTGTTTGCAGCAGAGACTTGAATCATATAACTGGTTGCGCCAGATACAGCCTCCCAATCGAAGGTGGGGCGATCGGTGAGGAGGGGATCGCCGTTCAACGGAGAGACAAGGACCGGCGCGGCAAGAGGCGTTTTGAAGTTGCGCACGGCGGACCAGTTGCTCGCTCCACCGATCCCATTGAACGCTTTCACCCGCCAATAATATAACTTTCCGGGGGCAAGGTCTGAGACCGGGGTGAACGTGGAGGCAGGAACATTTTTCTCATCGATGACCAGGGAGGTGAATGCAGTAGTGCCAGCCACCTGAATCTGATAACTAAGGGCTGCAGGGGTCGAATCTTTCCAATCGAACACAGGCTGCAGACTCGTTACCAGCGCACCGTTGGCCGGTGAAAGCAAAGCGGGAACACCGGGGGTCAATGTAGATTGTGTAATGGTGTATTCCTGGCCGGTAGTGAAATTGCCATTTCCGAGTCCCACGCCGCCGAGCGGCACACTCGAGGCATCCACAATGCTGTCATTATCCATCACATCCAGGCGAATCGTCCCTGCGCCTGTGCCGGTGTTCACCGCAACCGTGTAGACCGTGCCCGACCCTTTTACAGTGCTGATCGTGGTTCCAACCAGGCCGGTGGTGCTCAAGTTGAAATCACCCACATCGACACCGGTCACACTCCGGGAGAAGGTAACGGTGAAATTCACAGTGGTTGCACTGGTCGGGTTGGAATTGGCGCGGGTAATGGATGAGACGCGAGGAGGAACACTGCTATGAGGTCCGCCACTGCCCGGAACCGGGGAATGGCACACGGAGCACTCCTCGATGGGTCCGTTCTTCCCCTGCAGTTGATTGAACTTGATCGCATCGTTCGCTTCACGACTCGGCGCAACCGCATGCGTGCTGTCGTGGCAGGACTCGCAATAGAGTCCGCCGTGTCCCTTGGAGAAGCGATATAGCGCCTGGTCCTGGTTGAACCGGCCCGAGTTATGGCACGAATCACAGCGTGGCTCGTGCAGCCACGGGTTTGGATTCGTCGCCACCGTTCCCAAGCCTCCGTGACAACTTACGCAGGTCATCCCCTCTTCTGTGGCCATCACATCGCGCAGGCATCGGGTCTGCGGGCCGGGGTGACAGTTATAACAACCATCCAACGTGCTTGGCACCACGCTGGCATGTTTTTCATGCATCGATTTCGAAAGGTTCTTGATGCCGGGCTGCCCTGCCGCGCCGAGCGCATTCGAAGCATGGCAACTGGCACAGAGCACCGGGCGGCTTGCCATTAACGTTGTGCCGGCATTCTCATCGTGCAATTGCAGGATATTGGTTTCCACTTTCCCGGTGGGGAGAGACGGTTTGGCGATGCCAGTATCCCCGTGACAGGTATCACAGCGCATTTCAGAGGAAGTGGGCGTCACCACCTGAATGCTGGTTAACACCTCATGCGTGGTCGCATCCTTGACGACTACGGTTGCAAGCTGATAAGGCTGTCGCACGGTGGGGGCGCTGTCGCTGAACTCTGTGATCGGAATCCCTTCGGCAACAAAATGATCGCCGCTCAGGTCCATGGTGCCGGAAAGACCCTTGTTCTTGAGCCCCACATTTGGAGGCAGGTCCACCCCAAAAAGGGCCTGGTCGTAGTCCCAGAAATTTGTCTTACCGACCGAATAGGTATTATCGGGGTAGGAATATTCCACCGTGATACCAGAGGTGACCAGCTCCGGGGGGTCCCCCACTTTTACGACCTGCACCCACAATGTATTATAGGGCGGCAAAACTGCAAGATCGGCAAAATCGCGGCTGTAACAGTGCATGCCGAGATCGTTCCATGCCAAAATCTTATAGGTTCCGCTCGCAGCCAAAGACTCTCGCGTCAGTATCCCCACAGCGATTAAAAGGATCACAAGCACAATACCAGTAAGGATCAA
>CAZKSG010000055.1:0-17881 GCA_964555335.1 uncultured Anaerolinea sp. | reverse complement strand
TCCGCTTTTGAAACCTTTCAAACCAGAATTATCACATTCCTGGAATATGGACGATTCCCACCCATTCTGGGGCAAACTGTTGCAATACCGTGCAACTGATGTTAACAAACGTTAATTTTCATGTATAATTAGCCCAGTACCCGAAAGGGTCATGAAAACGCTTACTTCTGCCGCATTGCGGCGCTGGCTGTTCTTTCTTTGGATAATATGAGCAAGAATCTCCCCCGGTTTGGGAGTTATTACAAGAAGTCAATGTAGGAAAACGATCATAGAAGACCTGACTTCGACCTCCACAACTCGTTCACCGTAGTGACCTGAACCTCGGTCACACGGATCGACCCCATCCCTGGCACGGGACTTCGGGTCTGCTCAGTTTACCCATATTTTTCCCACTCGTGTGGGATTTGCGACAGCCAAAGCCGCCTGACGGTCTTTGGCTGTGTGTGTTTAAAAGAATAGATGAAGAAGATTACCGCCATCGAAGTGCAAAAACGGACTCCCAACCGGGTGAACATTCACCTGGACGGGGAATTTGCCTTCGGGCTGGCCCGCATCGTAGCCGCCTGGCTGCGGGTGGGACAGGAGCTAAGCGAAGAAAAGATCGAACAATTGATCGCCGAGGACGCACGTGAACGGGCCTACCAGCAAGCCATGCTCTTCTTGAGCTACCGGGCCCGTTCCGAAGCAGAGATCCGCAAGAACCTGCGCAAGCACGAGATCCCTGAAGCGGTCATCGACCACACGGTCGAACGGCTGCGGCAGGATGGGCTTGCGAACGACGATCAATTTGCCGAGGCGTGGGTGGAAAACCGGACCACGTTCCGCCCCCGCAGTCGCCGCATGATGGCGATGGAACTCAAACAAAAAGGACTTGCTGATGAGTCCATCCAGTCTGCTATGCAGAATGTAGATGATGATGCCTCAGCGTACGAAGTGGCTCGCAAAAGGGCCGCCCGATTCAAGGGCCTGGAATGGAACGACTTTCGCCGGAAGCTTTCCGAATTCCTGGCCCGCCGCGGATACGCATATTCCGTGATCGCGCCTGTCGTGACACGTCTCTGGAATGAAGCACACGCGGACAAACATCAATTTGAAGAAGAGGACACAACATGAACCCAATCGTCAATATTGTGATAGGTTTGGTCCTGGGTCTGGTGCTGGGTGGTATTGGTGGATATTTCCTTCGCCGTTATCAGGCGGAACTGGCACGCAAGAACCAACAGGAAAAAGCAGAAAATATTTTGAAGGGCGCCAGTGAACAGGCCCGCCTCATTGAAAGCCAGGCGCGTGAGAATGCCGTCAAGATCGTTCAGGCGGCCGAAGCCGAGATCAAGGAACGGCGCATCGAACTCAACAAGGATACGGAACGGCTTGAGAAGCGCCGCACTGAACTGGACGGCCGCACCGAACGGCTCGAACAGCGCGAACAGAACATCAACAAGCGGCAGTCGCAGGTGGATCGCCGCCACAATGAGATGGAAAAGATCTACGAAGAGCAGATGAAGAAACTGGAGTTCATCGCCCAGATGACGCAGGACGATGCCCGCAAAGATCTGTTCGCGGCTGTGGAAAAGGAAGCCCGCGGCGATATGGCACGCATCATCCGTCAGATCGAAGCAGAAGCACGCGAACAGGGCGAGAAGCGTGCCCGCAAGTTGATCGCCGACGCCATCCAGCGCGTGGCATCAGAGCACGTGGCAGAAGTGACGCGGGCTGTGGTCACCCTCCCCAACGAAGAGATGAAGGGACGCATCGTGGGACGCAACGGGCGCAACATCAAGGCGTTCGAACAGGCCGCAGGTGTGGATGTGATCGTGGACGACACGCCCGATTCGGTCACGGTCTCGTGCTTCGACTCGGTGCGCCGTGAGATCGGCCGCCGTGCCCTGGCCAAGTTGATCCTGGATGGGCGCATCCATCCCGCGCATATCGAAAAGATCGTGGAAGATGAGACCCGTGCGGTTGAGAAGATCATCAACGAAGCGGGTGAACAAGCCGCCTATGAAGCCAGCATCACCGGCTTGCACCCCGAAGTGCTGCGCATGATGGGACGTCTCAAATTCCGCACCTCCTATGGACAGAACCAGCTCGCCCACGCCGTGGAAGTATCCAAGCTGGCGGGCATCCTTGCCGCCGAGATCGGTGCCAATGTGGAGATCGCCAAACAAGGCGGCTTCCTGCACGATATCGGCAAGGCCATGGACCACAACCAGGAAGGCACACATGCCAAGCTGGGCGCGGAATACTGCCGCCGGTATGGCGTCAACCCCACCGTCGTCAATGCCATTGAATCGCACCACCACGAAGTGGACCAGATGACCGTGGAAGCGGTGATCGCCGAAGCGGCAGACGCCATCTCGGGCGCCCGCCCCGGCGCCCGTCGTGAGGATCTCGAAGCGTACATCAAGCGCATCCGCACGCTCGAAGAGATGTCCATGTCGTTCGAGGGAGTGCAGCAGGCGTTCGCCATTCAGGCAGGACGTGAAGTACGAATTATCGTCAAGCCGGAAGCCATCGACGACCTTGCCTCCGCACGGCTGGCACGCGATGTTGCCAAGAAGATCGAAGAGACCATGCAGTATCCGGGTCAGATCCGGGTGACGGTCATCCGCGAAACGCGTTCGACCGAGATCGCCAAGTAACCCTTTTTAAGCGGTGAATATCCCAGCCATTGCAATGAAAAGACAACGCTCGTGGCGTTGTCTTTTCATTTGAATACGGCCATAATACGCATACGCTGGCAAACAGGGTATTATAAGGATTATGAGAGAACAAACACGAGTTGAGCAGTCCAGTTTTGTTGAGGTCATTGGGGAAAGAAGACTGCAACGCTTCTATCCCTGGATATTGCTTGGGCTGACCGTCCTCTACATTGGCACATTTCCCTGGCTGACACTCATGGCGGTTTCGATCCCTGTGTTGGTGGCCGGGTGGTTCTACTATAAATGGGGTGCAATCGTCGCCAGCGCTCTGGGGGTTATCACCAATCTATTCCTTATTAATAATGAGCTGCCTGGAACATACCCAGAGGGAGCGGGCGGATTTACAGGCAGTTTCTTTACCGGGCATTTAATGATCATCGTGCTCTCGGTGATCATCGGTTATTTTCGCGAAGAGATCGAACGCCATTTTCAGATGGACAGACAGGTCCAAATGCGGGAGCGCCATTTGGTGCTGATCAACATCGCCACCAAGGAGATCCTGGACGGCCGCAGCCTGGACGATATCTATTACCGCCTGCTCACCCATCTGACAAATCTGGTTACAGCCGACCATGCCTGTCTGATGGTTTGGGATGAAACATCAAAGACCCTGTCACTGGCGGCCACCACGTATCCGGTCGAAGAGTCTTTTTCCGAGAAGGAATCCAAAGCAGCCCCTGTCGCTCTTTCCATGCTGGAAAACAGGCATGTGTTGTTTCTCAACGATATACAAGAGTTTCCACAACTGGCAGAGATATGCCTGTCTGACAGCCTTCTTGCCTCTGCCCGGTCTGCGATTCTGGTTCCGTTGGCAACCCATGATTATCGCTTTGGGATCGTGGCACTTGCCTTCGACACCCCGCAGCGATTCAAACGCGAAGAGATCTCCGATATCGAATTGACCAGTCAGCAGGTCACGCTTGCCCTCCGAAGCGTTCAACAGGAGCGTCAGATCGAAAATCAGTCGCGTGTTGACCGGGCATTGATCAGCATCGGGCGGGCCCTGAGTGAAAACGAACGGGTCGGCACAGGTGAGGTGTTGCAACTGATCGTCGATTCGGCACGCGAGTTGATGCCACACGCCGAAAAGAGTGTGATCCACCTATTGGATGAAGAAGGGCAAACTCTTTTTGCACATGCGGTATCCGGTTTTAGCGATCAGGAGCGTGAGTATCAGCGGGCGGGAATGCGGCTCGGAGAGGGAATTGCCGGGCAGGTGATGAGCGAAGGGATCACGATCAATATCGGCGACATCGAGACACATCCCGGATTTATTCCCACAACGACAAGCCCAAGCTACCGGTCCCTGTTGGTGGCACCTGTCCAAAGTGGTTCAAATCACATCGGAACCATCAGCATCCAGAGCGGCAAGGTACATGCATTCACAAGGAAGGATGAGGAAGTACTAAAGGCTCTGGCGATCCAGGCTGCTGTAGCACTTGAAAACACACGCCTGTTCGAGACCACCCAGCAGAGGCTGAAGGAAGTGAATATCCTGTATCAGTTCAGCCGCGCGCTTGCCCTCTCACTGGATACAGATCAGTTATTCAGGGATATGATCGACCTGCTGCAGCAGATCTTTTCCTATTACTATGCACAGATCTATTTAATCGATCCAGACACGCAAAATCTTGTCATTAAGTGCGGAAGCGGATCGATCGGCGAAACACTTGTAAAGAAGGGACACACCCTGCTCGCAGGGGAAGGCATCGTTGGGCATGTGGCCGCTACAAGCGAGCCTTTTGTGACCAACAATGTGGATGAGGTTGTATTCTTCAAACGCAATCCGCTTTTGCCGGATACGCAATATGAAATCGCTGTTCCAATCAAGATCGATCATCATGTGATCGGCGTGCTGGATATTCAGCAGATGCCGCCACACCGGTTCTCGAATAACGACCTGCAATTGATGACCGCCATTGCAGACCACCTGGCAGTCGTCCTGCAAAAAGCCGAACTCTACAGCACGTTACAAACGGCGTTGCAGCAGGAACAGATGGTCCGCTCGCAGTTGATCCAGAGTGAACGGCTTGCGCTGGTGGGACGTCTGCTCGCCTCGGTGTCACATGAATTGAACAATCCCTTGCAGGCAATCCAAAATGCCCTCTTCCTCCTCAAGGAGGAGAAAGACCTGTCCACCCAGGCGAGGCAGGATCTAGATGTCATTCTGGCAGAGGCGGAACGGATGGCCGCCCTGATCGAACGGCTGCGCAGCGCCTATCGCCCCATTCGCATGCAGGATTTCCAATCTGTCGATCTCAACAGCCTGATCGAAGATGTTCATGCGTTGATCTCCACACATATGCGCCATAAGATGATCGCCTTTGAATTCCTGCCCGACCCTGAGCTGCCGAACGTCATCGGGCTCCCAGACCAGATCAGACAGGTGGTGCTCAACCTCTTCCTTAACGCAATCGAGATCATGAAACCCAACGGACGGATCACTGTACAGACTCGCAACCTGCCCGCGCAACATGAGATCCTGTTCACGGTGAAAGATACAGGTCCCGGTATCGATAGCGAGATCATGCCGCGCATCTTCGATGCCTTCATCACAAGCAAGCACACCGGCACAGGGTTGGGGCTCACGATCACGCACGATATCATTCAACAACACCATGGCCGCATCATAGCGGAGAACGACCCCGAAGGCGGGGCGGTATTCAGCGTTTGGCTTCCCACAGACGAAGGAGATGAGTGATGAATCCTGGTGGGCATGTTCTCATCATTGACGATGAAGCCAGCCTGCGGCAGACCATGGCTCGCATTCTGCTTCGGGCAGGCTTTGAGGTAACCACCGTTGCCAGCGGTCAGGAAAGTCTTGCCATGATCGATGAGCACGCGTTCGACATGGCGTATCTCGATATTCGCCTGCCCGACATGAATGGTCTCGAAGTGTTAAAGAGCATACGCGACAAGTTCCCTGAGATGCCGATCATCCTGTTCACAGCACAACCCGACCTGCACTCGGCAGTGGAAGCCTTGAGACGCGGCGCCACTGACTACTTAATGAAGCCACTCAAGCCCGAAACCGTCATCGAACGGACTCGCCAGGTCATTGACGAACAAAATAAAAAGAAGCGCAGGCGTGCGATCCTTCAACAAATGGACGAATTACAGGCTGAGCTGGATGCGCTCGACACAGCTGGGGCGCAGGAGAAAAAAATATCCCCCGCCGGGGCGGTGTCTGACCGCTACATCAAGCGCGGACCATTGAACCTCGACCTGCACACACGCCGGGTTATGGTCAATGAGCGTGCCGTGAATCTTGCTCCCACATCCTTTGATTATCTGCTTGTGCTCGCCCGGCACTCGCCCAACATTGTCGATTACCAAACGCTGGTCGCCGAAGCGCAGGGATACCAGTCAGACGCGCGGGAAGCACAGGAATTGACCAAGTGGCACATCCATAACATTCGTCAGGCGATCCAAATGGATGAGCAAAACCCGGTCCACATCATCACCGTTCGAGGCAGCGGATATCGTCTCGTTACAGACTGAATACACTGCGACCCTCCCCGCCCTTGCAAAAATGCAAGGGCTTTTTGTTTGCCAACTTTTTCCAACCTTTCCCTACCGACCCTAACGTTGGAATTTCAATAAAAAGACAAAATAGGAGCATGGATGAACCTAAAACACAACCCATACAACCAGTCAAAATCCTGGTCGTGGATGATCACCCCAACACGGCGACCATGTTGGCGCGTGGAATCGCCCAACTGGGCAGCAAGGTGGAGGTCACTTCGGCGACCAGCGGGCACCAGGCGCTTGAGTATGTCAGCCGCGGCGGGGTCGATATCCTGATCACCGATATGATCATGCCGGAAATGACGGGGTTGGAACTCATCGAGAAATTGCAGAACCATCCAGCCGGACGTCCCACATTCTCTTATCTGGTCACCGCTTATGATGTACCCGGGTTGAAAGTGACGGCACGCCGCCTCCGTGTCAAGGATGTGATCATCAAGCCTGTTCATCCCGAGCGAATTTGCCAGATCGTCCTGCAGGCAATCGATGAAATGGACCACGCCCGGCCTGTTGTCAACGAAACAACCCAGACCCAGCCGTTTACCATTCTCATTGCCGATGATCAGCCCGATAACTTGATGCTCCTCTCGCGCTATCTCGAAAAAGAGGGCTACAGCTATATCAAGGCAAAAGACGGGTTGGAAACGCTCGAAAAAACCCGCAACTACATGCCCGATCTGATCCTGCTGGATGTCAACATGCCATTCAAGGATGGCTTCGCCGTTCTGGAGGAAATTCGTTCCGATCCAGCCATCGAGCATATCCCGGTCATCATCCTGACGGCCGCGAAACTCGAGCCGGCGCAGATCCAGTCTGGATTGAACATGGGGGCAGACGATTATGTGACCAAGCCGTTCGACCGCAGGGAACTGCTGGCACGCATCCGAACCAAACTGCGCGTGAAACAGGCAGAGGATGTGATCCGCCGCCGCAACCGTGAGCTCAATCTCCTTCCTGAGATCGGCAAGGAGTTAAGTGCCCGCCTCAATATGGACGAACTCACGACCGTCCTGCTCAAGCGCACCGGGGAAACGTTCGGCGCGATGTTCGGTCATATTGCCGTCCTGACTCCCGATGGCATGTACCAGAAAACATATCGCTTTGACCGGTCCCCTGCCCCCGTTGACTCGGCAACGCAGTTCTCGCTTCCCAAACGTCTGCTCGAAATTGCAAATGAAGAGCGCCAGGGTTTCATCATCAACGAGGCTCATAATGATGCGCGCTGGGACACAAATGAAAACGATCCTGTGCACTCGGTGGTGGTGGTCCCCATGTTTGGGCGGCACCACCTGTTGGGGTTATTACTGCTCACGAACGAACAGTCGAATTATTTCAAACTGGAACACCTGCTGCTGCTGCAAGCCATTTGCAGCCAGGCCAGTATTGCCATCGAGAACGCTCAACTCTACGACAAAATGGCACAGGAACAGCAGCGCCTTGCTGCGGTCCTTCAAGGCGCGGCAGATGCGATCCTGATGTTCGATACCGAAAACCGCCTGTCGATGGTCAACCCCGCAGGACAAAAATTATTCACCGATTATCAAATGGTGCTGGGACAACCACTGGCCGAAGGGAAAGGATATGATGCCCTCATCAGCATGCTGGAACAGGCGAAACATTCCAACGCCTCCCTCTCAGCCGAAATCGGATGGCCCGACAAGCGCATTTTCGCCGCTGTATCGACTCCCCTTAAAGAAGGCGGACGTGTTGTTGTGCTTCATGATGTATCGCACTTCAAACAACTTGAAAAAGTGAAGGATGAATTCATTGCCACGGCATCTCATGACTTGCGAAACCCGATCACATCGATCAACGGTTTCAGCCAGCTCATCAAGCAGGCAGGCCCATTGAACGACATGCAGCTTGAATTCGCACAGCGCATCCATCGCGCTGCCGATACCATGAGCGAGCTTGTGGAAAATATGCTGAACCTGGCAAAGATGGACCTGCAAGCCGAGTTAAAACGAGAAACGATGAATGCCAGCCAATTGCTGTTGGACCTCACCGATGAATTCCGCCCTCAGGCAGAAGCGAAAAGTCAATGGCTCACTCTCGGGGAAACGGTTCCCGGTTCCATGATCCAGGGTGATCCGCTGCAATTGCGGCAGGCACTCCGAAATTTGATCGGCAACGCAATCAAATACACGCCCGAAGGCGGCACTGTCGTTGTCTCTCTGGAAGAGGATGCAACATCTGTAAAGATCCACGTCAAGGATACCGGATATGGGATTCCCGCAGATGACCTCCCGCATATCTTCGACCGTTTCTACCGCGTGCACAATAACGGACACGATGACATCGAAGGCAACGGTCTCGGATTGGCCATCGTGAAATCCATAGCCGAACAACACGGCGGCGATGTGACCGCACAAAGCGAAGCAGGCAAAGGTACCTGTTTTACCCTGCGACTGCCACATACTCTATCAGGTAATTTGTTGGTGGAAAATGAAACATCCACTGGATATGAAACTCGTTCTTGATGAATGGAGAAGAGAATGAAACACAGACAAAAATCGTCAAACCGAACCATCCCATTTTGGATGGGACTTGCTCTCCTGCTGACAATCGTGATCGCCGGTTGTGCGCCGGTCAGTTCAGCGAAGCCGCCGGTATCCAACATACAACCGGGCACATCCTCCATTGCACGGAAACAAGTCCTGGTCATCAATTCCTATCATATTGGATACAAATGGACGGACGATATCATGCGGGGCATCACAGACGTTTTCAAGGCGTCTGGCAATGTCGATCTGCGCGTTGAATATTTGGACACCAAACGCATCAGTGATGAAAAATACCTTGAACAGGTCTCCCAACTCTTCAAGGATAAATATCAGGATGCGCATCTTGACCTGATCATGTCCTCTGATGATGCGGCCTTGAACTTTTTATTCAAGTATGCCGACAATTTGTTCCCTGATGTTCCGGTCGTTTTCGTGGGCGCCAACTTTTTTGACGAATCCCGGCTAAAAGGTTATGAGCGTTTTACAGGGATCAGCGAGGAAGCAGATATCGCAGGTACTCTTGATCTGGCACTCAGCCTCCACCCTGAAACCAAGAAGGTCGTCATTGTGAATGACACCTCGGTCACCGGACAGAATGTGGATCGGATTCTGAGAACACTGATCCCCAAATATCCTCAACTTACCTTCGAATTTCTTGAAGATGTAACCATGGATGAGGTACGGCAACGTGTGGGGACGCTGCCAGCCGACAGCCTGGTATTGGTGACCATCTTCTTCAAAGACAAGGCAGGTGGCTTTTACGAATATGACCAGTTTACATCCCTGATCGCGGAGAGTAGTTCAGTGCCGGTATACGGTACCTGGGATTTCAGCCTGGGCTATGGCATTGTTGGCGGTAAATTGACGAGTGGGTATACGGAAGGTGAACGTGGAGCCAAGCTGGCTCTTCGCATCCTCAATGGCGAGAACCCAAATACACTTCCGGTCGAAAAACAAACACAAAGCCGTTACATGTTCGATTACCCGGTGCTGCAAAAGTGGGGTGTCAATGAAGCCATGCTACCTGCAGACAGCACCATACTCAATCGCCCAGTTTCATTTTACGAAGAAAACAAGGGGCTTGTCTGGGGCGTTTCTCTCGGGTTCATTACATTACTGTTTGTGATCGCATTTCTGGTTTTCAACAATAACCAGCGACGTCTCGCCCAGCAAAGACTGGCTCAAAGCAATGAAGAGCTCAAGACATTACAGGTATCTCTTGAACAACGTGTGGAAGATCGTACCAAGGCACTTACCTCGGTAGCTGAGGTGGGTACTGCCGCATCCACGATCCTTGAAACGGACAAACTCTTACAACAAGTTGTGGATCTTGCGAAGGAACGTTTTGGTTTCTATCACGCTCATATCTATCTGCTGGATGCAACAGGCACATCCCTTGTGCTTTCCTCCGGCGCAGGAGACATTGGCAAACAAATGGTTGCCAAGGGGCATGCCATTCCACTCAACCGGGAGCGCTCCCTGGTCGCACGTGCAGCGCGCGAAAAGAAGGGTGTTACCGTCAACGATGTGACCGTCGAGCCAGACTTCCTCCCGAATCCCCTGCTCCCTGATACACATTCCGAATTGGCTGTGCCAATGCTTGTTGGCGATGAAGTGATTGGGGTGTTCGACGTACAGTCCGAAACGATCGGGCGCTTTACGGATGCAGATATTGCGGTTCAGACCACGCTAGCATCCCAGGTGGCATCTGCTGTGCAAAATTCCCGTTCGTATACCGAAGTCCAGCGCAGTCAGACTCTTTTGGCTGATGCGCTCAGGGCTGCCCGGCTTGGCAACTGGGAATATGATTTTGAAAACGATCTCTTCAATTTCAGTGATGAGTTTTATTCGATCTTCCGTACCACTGTTGAACAAGTGGGTGGATACAAAATATCCTCTGCTGACTATGCCAGAATTTTTGTTCACCCTGATGATGCACCCCTAGTGGGTTCCGAGATTCAAAAAGTCCTGGATGCCAAAGACCGCCTTTTCACGACGCACCTGGAACATCGCATTATTTTTGCAGACGGCGAAATAGGCTACATCGCCGTAAATATCAATGTGGAACGTGATGAGAACGGAAAGATCACCCGCTGGTACGGTGCAAACCAGGATATTACCGAACGCCGCCGCCTGGAGGAACTTAACCGCAAAAACGCTATGCAGCAGGAAGCGATCAACTTAATTACACAAAAAATCCAAGCCACATCGACCATTGAAGAAGCCATGCAGATCGCTGCCCGCGAACTGGGGCACGCGTTAGGGCAAAAACCGACATTGGTCGCACTCAATACAGCCGCCCTGGCGGGCGAGAACAAAGTTGTTATTAATGAATGAGCATTGCTCATGAAAACAATATCAGGATCCATTCCTGATGTCAAGAAATATTTTCAATAAGGAGATTTGATATGTTAACTATAAACAGTTATTTTGGAAGATTTAAGAAATTGTGGATGTTGATATCCATTGCAATGATCGTAGCTCTGCTTCTCAGCGGCTGCGGACAGGCACAGGAAACAAAGGTCTATCATGTAGGTGTACTTTCCGGCTTGGATGCCTTTGCCCCTGCACTGGATGGCTTTAAGTCGAAAATGACCGAGTTGGGTTATGTTGAAGGCGAAACTATCATTTATGACGTCCAGTCGACAAATGTCGATATGGATGCTTACACAAGCATCACTAAAAAATTCGTGGAAGACAAGGTGGATATGATCTTTGTCTTCCCCACCGAAGCAGCGGCAGTAGCGAAGGCTGCTACTCAGGGCACTGACATTCCAGTGGTTTTCACATTGTCATTCACGGATGTCGAAGGCATAGACCTGATCAACAGTGTTCGCGAACCTGGTGGAAATATCACCGGTGTGCGTTTCCCCAGTGTAGACATCGCCAGCCAACGATTGCAAATCCTGCTCGAAATGGCGCCCAATGCAAAACGGATCTTTGTGCCCTTTCTCAAAGATTATCCGAATGTACCTGGGCAATTGGATGTGATCCGCTCACAGGCACAAAGCTCAGGAGTTGAAATAATTGAATTTGGCGCCGCCAGCCCACAGGATCTTCAAGCTAAAGTGGATAGTTTTGTCACCGCAGATGGCGTTGGTATTGACGCGATCCTGATGATCGCTGAACCGCTCGGCATCACCCCGCCTTTTTATGATGTCCTCAGCACGTTCGCATATGATCACAAGCTGCCGATTGGTGGCGCCTTAATGGAATCAAATGGGAACAGCTCCGTCTTTGGTCTGCTTCCACAGGCCAAAGTCACCGGTGAACAAGCTGCCGTCCTGGCAGACAAAGTCTTTAGAGGAACTCCTGCAGGTACCATCCCGGTAGTCACTGCTGATGGTTATTTCCAGATCAATTACAAGGCCGCACAGGCACTGGGAATAACAATCCCCGATGGTCTCTTGAAACGCGCCGATGAGATCATTCGATAATTGAATCATCAAACGAGGATTGAAAGAGCGACATATCAATGTCCGACAATGGAACGAGGTCGCTCTCCTCAGTTCTTCCAGTATAGAAGATGGAAAGTAAACATACACGGAGGCAGGCTGGTGTCTCTGAACAGATACAAAGACTGGATTAGGTGAAATGTGAAATCAAAAACAACCCATCCCCAAAATGCACGAAGCCTGGCAACCACACTTGCCATCGCCTTCATTACATTAAGCGTGGTGATCCTCCTGGTCAATGGTGGCCTTGCGCTGTACACCAACATTCGTGTTTATCAGGAAAGCGTCGCCGCCCAACAACAACTCGTCGCTGCAGATGCCAGCAAGGCAGTCAGCACCTTCATCCAGGAGAAATTCAACACGTTGGAAACAGCTGTCAATTTCGCCGATCCAGTCAAAGCCTCACCTGAGGAACGCGAGACTTTTATAGATGGTTTGCTGGGAAGTCATCCATCTTTCCAACAATTCATACTGCTGAATAAACAGGGGCGATCCCTGGCAGACACTTCGGGAATTGGCGGGGCATCTTCACAACAGTTTGCCACCTACCGTGAAGACGCATTCACCCAGACATCAGCAGGGAACAACTACATCAGCCCCGTATATATTGACGATATAACCAGTGAGCCACTGATCGCCATTGCCATTCCGGTGAAAAATGTGTTTGGCGATACAGAAGGTTCCCTGTTGGCAGAAGTCAACTTGAAATTCATGTGGAGTTTGGTGGATCAACTCGAAGTGGGCGAGACGGGATATGCCTATGTTGTGGACAATCATGGCAATTTGATCGCTTTTCAAGATACATCCCGTGTGCTGGCAGGCGAGAATGCCGGCCAGATCAGTGAGGTGAAGGAATTCGTCGAAAACCCGGGCGAATCCACTGATATAACCCCAGAGGTTGTATCCTATACCGGTTTGACCGGGGCAACCGTTTTGGGAACGTACGTCCCGCTTGGCACGCCTGATTGGGCGGTTGTGATCGAACAACCAATAACCGAAGCCTATGCGCCCATTTATCAATCAGCGGCAGCCTCTGCAGGCACCATTTTATTAATGGCGATATTAGCCGGTATTGCAGGTACCATTATCGCACGCCGTCTGGCAGTGCCGCTGGTTGACCTGACAGGCGTTGCAACCCGCATCGCAGACGGAGAGGTCCAATTGCAGGCAACTGCATCTGGAGCCAAGGAAATCGTCACACTTGCCACTGCGTTCAATCAAATGACATCCCAGTTGCGTGAGCTGATCACTTCACTGGAACAACGTGTAGCTGCCCGTACCAAAGACCTGGAGATCGTGGCTGAAGTGGGTACTGCCACCGCCACCATCCTCGAATCCAAACGACTATTGCAGGAAGTGGTTGATCTTACCAAAGAACGCTTCAGTCTATACCATTCTCACATTTACCTGCTCGATGAGGAAGGCAAGAACCTTGTGCTGACAGCAGGCGCTGGCGAGCCGGGACGCATCATGGTGGCAGAAGGACGTTCGATCCCGCTGGACCGTGAGCAGTCCCTCGTTGCCCGTGCTGCCCGTGAACGAAAAGGCGTTACCGTGAACGATGTGACACAGGCTCCCGACTTCCTCCCTAACCCGCTTCTACCCGATACGCGCTCCGAATTGGCGGTCCCCATGATCGTCGGTGGAAACGTGATCGGCGTGTTCGATATTCAATCTGAACAGGTGGGACGCTTCACTGACTCAGATGTCAACATCCAGACGACATTAGCCGCACAGTTGGCTACATCCATCCAAAATGTGCGTTCGTTCGAACAATCCAAAAAACAGGCTGAAATGGAAACGATGGTCAACACGATCGGTCAGAAGATCCAGCGCACCACCTCTGTCGAAGAGGCGCTTCAGACTGCCATCCGCGAACTGGGATCAGCCATTGGCGCTTCTCGCGTAAGTGCAAAAGTCTCCCGACGCGAAGACAGCGAAAATCTGGTCCGGAGCAAGTAATGCCGGTTTGGTTTCAGACCATCCGACAGGAGAGTACACATGGATAAGAACAAACAGTTTACACACCAAGAGAATAACGCCGGCATCAGTCCTGCCACGTATTGGGGCACCATTGCTCTGGGCATCATCGGCATTGTGGGAGTTGCACTTACACTCGTTCCCATGCTTCAATTGCCCAAGGTGGGTGTCGTCTATTTTGCAATGGGACTCTACGCCTTGACCATTGCTGCAGGAATAACCGTCATTATTCTGACCCTTCGCGGCCGTCAGGATCTGGGAGCACAGCTAGCGGTTTACATGATAGCGCTGGTTTTTGCGGCTTCTCCCATGATTTTTGTCGGTAGAGTAGTAACGGCATCGCTTTCTCTCGTGACCCTTTCGGGAATCATCATACTCCAGTTGTTACCCGAAGCTTTAAGGCGAAAGTATATTGTCATCACCGGAGTTGCGCTGATTCTGACCTGGTTGATCGAGTGGGTCAACCCATCATGGCGTTTAGAGACAGAAGTGGGAAGAGGCAGCGGCCCGGTAACCGCGATCATCTTCGGGTTCATTTTGGCCGTCATTTTGGTCCGGCAAGCGTGGCGGGGCAACATCCGCGTAAAATTGGTCACTTCCTTTACAGTAATCGCTTTGATCGCGGTGACCATTGTAGGCACGGTTGTTTATATCAACTACCAGAACCAGATGCGACAAGATATCCGCCAGCGTCTGTTCAACATTATCAGCCTGGTAGCCATGAATCAGGATGGAGATTTGCATGCGAAGATTCACGGCCCGGAAGATGCCGAAGCTGAAGCTCATCTAAAAATATTAGCCCAGAATGTTCAGTATCTTGCGACAGATCCTGCCTTGAAATATATCTACACCATGCGCAAGAATGAACAAGGACAGATCTATTTCGTTATTAATGCCCGACAAGGCGGAGAACCCGGTGATCCCATTGGTACGATCTATAACGAGCCGAGCAATCTGCTTGCCACCCAATTCGACACCCTTAATAAACCAGTTGTAGAAGAAGACCTTTACACAGATGTATATGGACAAGTTCTCGCGTCCTATGCCCCATTCTATCGGGCAGATGGCACGCGGGAAGGCATCATTGGCGTGGATATTGATGCAGAAAAGGTTCTTGCTGCCGAAAGAGCAATTCTCAACCTGATCCTTGGAACGACCCTCGGTGCGATGCTCATTGTCACCCTGCTCGGTCTGTGGCTGGGAAACCTGTTCGTTGGACCAGTGGTCAATTTATCCCGTACAACGCAGAAGATCATTGAAGGTGATTTGAGCGCACGCGCTGAAATTGAAACAGCTGACGAAGTTGGTGACCTGGCGAAGGCTTTCAACGTGATGACTTCCCAATTGCAGGGGACATTGCAGGGACTGGAGCAACGTATTGCCGACCGCACCCGCAACCTGGAGTTGGCGGCCGAAGTGGGTCGCTCGGTTTCACAGGTGCGCGATCTGGATGAAATGTTAAGAGACGCCTGCAATCTCATCTTGAAGGAATTCAACCTGTACTACGTGCAGGTCTATCTGACCGACTCCAGTCAGACAACATTAAGCCTGGAAGCCGGTACTGGTTCCGTAGCCCAGCAATTGCTTGAACGTGGTCACAGCCTGCCGCTCAACACAGGCTCGATCAATGGACGCGCGGCTGTGGAAAAACGCTCTGTGGTGATCTCTGACACCGCCCAAAGTGCCACCTTCCGCAAAAATCCGTTGCTGCCTGAGACACGCGGTGAAATGGCCGTGCCGTTGATCGTTGCGAACAAGGTCGTGGGCGTGCTCGACATGCAAAGCAGTTCAGCCGGCGTATTGAACGATGAAGTCTTGCCCGCTTTCGAAGCGCTGGCTGGTCAATTGGCGGTTGCCATTCAAAATGCAAACCTGCTGGCTGAAACCGAACAGGCACGTGCTGAAGTGGAAAAACAGGCCCGCCGTCTGGTCCGCACCGAATGGAACGAGTACCTGGATGCCATTCACAAACCCGAGCAGATCGGATATGTGTTCGACCAGAAGGGAATCGCCCCGGTTGTTGAAGCGGACACTGCCCAGTCCTTTGAAGGCGACAAGGTTATATCGGCCCCCATCACTGTCACAGGTGAACCGCTCGGTTCCCTTGTTGCAGAAGTGAATGACGAGGCGCGCAAGGATCTGGCAGCTGAATTGACCAATGTGGTGGCTCGCCAGGTTGCACAACAAATCGAAAACCTGCGCCTGTTGGAAAGCTCTGAACGATACCGCTACGAAGCCGAACAGGCTGTTCGCCGCCAGACGCGCGAAAATTGGCAGGATTACTTCCAATCTGAAGGCGACAACAAACTAAGCTATTTATACGACTTGAACGAAGTGCGCCCTCAAGACGGCGGTTTCGAAGCATCCGAAGATGCGTATGTGTTGCCGCTCAAAGTCCGCGATGAAGCCATCGGCAAACTTGCCATTCAAGGACTTGAGGCAGATGAGGAAGCTGCCAGCCTTGTCAATACAATTGCTGAACGTCTGACTGCACATATTGAAAGCTTACGTCAGGGAGACCAGACCCAGTCGGCGCTGGCACAATCTGAAAAGCTGTTCAACGTCAGTCGCCATCTAACCCAGGCGACAGACCTTCAGGAACTTGTGAATACTACTGTTTCCACATTGAACATCCCCGAGATCAACCGCGCCATTCTTGTTGCCTTCAACTATGACAAAGCGGACTCCGTAGAGAGCATGGATGTGATCGCCAACTGGTGGAACGGAACTGGACAGCAAATTACAGCCATTGGAACGCACTATCCTCTCGAAGTCGTGCGTGTCCTGCCGATGTTCGTCAGCCCGACACCTGTGTTCTTCAATGACGCCTTCAACGACTCACGGGTCGATGGAACCACAATGCAATTGGTTAAACGGTTAAATCTGCGTGCGGTGGCGGTTCTGCCCCTGCATGTTGGTTCGGGTCAAATTGGCGCTCTTATTCTGGAAGCCGAAGAACCACACAACTTCACAGCTGAGGAAACCCGTCTGTTCACGGCCATCGCTCCGCAGATCGCAACGATCATGGATAACCGCCGTCAGTTCGAACGCGCGCAACGACAGGCTGAACGCGAAAGCCGATTGAACGTCATCAGCCAGAAGATCCAGAGTGCCACTACCGTGGAAGCCGTGCTTCAGATCGCCGCCCGCGAACTGGGTCATACCCTTGGCGCTCCCTTGACCATTGCCCAATTGGGACTCAAGGAAAACTCCAACGGCAATTAATGAGACACGCGCGTCTTAATACCGGTACGGCTTTCAGGAGACACTGATTATGGACGAAAAAAGATACAGGGAACGGCTCGATGCTCTGTTCGCAGATGTTGAACGGCTTAGCGCTTCACCTGTCAGTGAAACTGCAGCGGTGCGCGAGGAACTTGCCTCATTGCAGGCACGTCTTCGTGAGCTTGAAGCAGAGATCAAAACGATCGAGCGCCAGGAAGAAACAAAGGTCCAGACCGAGCCGGTGGTGGAACCTGAACCATCTGCCCCTATGTCCATTGCGCCCGTCCGGTCTGCGCCGCTCCTGTATGAAAAAGAGCGGGTCGGTTTTGCCTTTGCTCAGGATGAGATCAAGCCGGTTCAGGATCCAAAACAGTTGATACCTGACTCCGCAGAATTGATCAACCTGCCTTTACTGGCCGGCGGAGAAACCATTGGTGAAGTAAAGATCGAACCGCCCCAGGAAAAGGATTTAAGCCTGGAGGAAATC
>CAZKSG010000054.1:0-24249 GCA_964555335.1 uncultured Anaerolinea sp. | reverse complement strand
CAAGATGTTTGACATAGGCGACTTCATCCAGGCGGGCGGAGTCATGTTCCGCACCAAAACCGGGGAAGCCACGCTTCATGTCCACGACTTCAAGCTGCTGGCCAAATCCGTCAGCCCACTCCCCGCGGCGAAGGATGAGACCCTCGAAGACGGGACCGTCGTCCGCCATGCTGCGTTGGAAGACTCGGAGATCCGTGCACGCCAACGTTATGCTGATCTGGCGGTCAACCCGGAAGTGCGCGATACCTTTCGTAAACGGGCAGGCATTATCAAGGCGCTGCGTGAGTTTCTTGATAACAAGGGATTTCTCGAGGTGGAGACTCCCATCCTTCAGCCACTCTATGGTGGCGCGGCCGCACGTCCGTTCATAACACATCATAATGAGTTGGATCAGGATATGTACCTTCGTATCTCTTTTGAGTTGTATTTGAAGAGGTTGCTCGTCGGGAATCTGGAACGGGTGTATGAGATCGGACGCGATTTTCGCAACGAAGGCGTGTCGTTCAAGCACAATCCGGAATTCACGCAACTCGAGTTCTATTGGGCTTACGCTGATTATTTGCAGGTGATGGAATTGACTGAACAGATGGTTTCGTACACGGCACAACAAGTTCTGGGAACTCAGAAGGTCACCTATAAAGGACAGGAGATCAACCTGACGCCGCCGTGGCGCAGATTGTCGATGCGCGACGGAATCCTTGAGACCAGTGGCATCGATATTGATGCGCACAAAACAGCAGAAGAATTGCTAAAGGCGATCCGGGCAAAACATCCGAATATGGTACCAGACCCACATGCGACACGTGGAAAATTGATCGACTTCCTGTTGAGCGAATTCCTGGAATCGACACTCATCCAGCCGACCTTCCTCTATGACTATCCGCGCGATATTTCTCCGTTGGCCAAATCCATACCGGGAGATTCAACGACAGTGGAGCGTTTTGAAGGCTATATAGCCGGTTTTGAATTGTGTAACGCTTTCACAGAATTGAACGATCCGCTCGATCAGGAACAGCGCTTTCTTGAAATGGGACGCGATTACACCGACGAAGAAGAGGAAAAACACCCCATGGACCAGGATTACCTGCGCGCCATGCGTTATGGAATGCCTCCCAACGGTGGCTTCGGCATGGGCGTTGACCGTCTGGCAATGTTGTTGCTTGATAAAACTTCTATTCGTGAAGTGTTGTTGTTCCCCGCGTTGAAGAACGAAGATTTTGGTGCTTAAAAAGAGAAATAAACACGAAGGAAGTTCATGGAAAGCCTTTGTGTTTAAGAAACATGCCTAAAACTATTCCTCTCATTCTGGGTGATATTCTCACCATTCTCATCACCACCCTGATCGGATTTGCAACTCACGGTGAAGCGAACCTCTCTTTTTTGCCGCGTATGGCGGCTGCGTTCTTTCCACTTGTGATTGCATGGTTTTTGTTGGCTCCGTTTCTGGGACTCTTCCAGCCGGAAAATACTTCAAATCCCCGACAACTCTGGCGCCCTGTACTGGCGATGCTCTTCGCTGGTCCGTTTGCGGCTGTCCTGCGTGGATTGCTCCTTGGTGCAGTGATCATTCCGATCTTTGCAGTGGTCCTTGCCTCCACATCTGCTTTCGGTATGTGGGCCTGGCGTGGCATCTATCTATTCTTCAAGAAATGAAACGGACAGCAAAGTAGTTTACATTCCAGTGATAAAATTATTCCAATGAACGAACAGGCTCTCATCACCGACGCACAAAATGGCGACCTCGACGCCTTCAACACGCTCATCCTGTACTATCAGGATAGCGTGTTCAATACTGCGTTACGCATCCTCGGCGACGACGATCTTGCCGCCGATGCAACCCAGGACGCGTTCATTTCTGCGTTCAAAAGCATTAATTCCTTCCGCGGCGGGTCGTTCAAGGCATGGTTGATGCGTACGGTGACCAATGCCTGCTACGACGAACTCCGCCGCCAGAAGCGACGTCCCACCACGCCACTCGAGCCAGATACAGAGGACGGTGACGAGATGGATTCGCCGCGCTGGCTCGCCGATCCCAGCATGACCCCCGATCAAAAAGCCGAAGCCGATGAACTGGAACATGCCATCCAGCACTGTCTCAATAACCTGCCTGTGGAGTTCAAGGCGGTGGTTGTCATGGCAGATTTGCAAGGTATGGACTATACCGAGGTCGCGGTGGCGGCCAAGGTACCATTAGGGACCATTAAGAGCCGTTTGGCACGGGCACGATTAAGATTACGTGAGTGCTTGCAAGGCTTTGAGGAACTTTTGCCCTCTGTGTTTCGTCTTGAAGAAGAAAGTACTGCCTAAATGAAACAGCGTGACCTTGAACTCCTTTCTTCTTATCTCGATGGACAGCTCAGTCCAGCGGATACATCGCGCCTGGAGGCGCGCCTCCTCATCGAACCGGATCTGCAATCCGTCTTACGCGATCTCCGTTCAACCCGGAGCCTTCTCCGTCAACTTCCATTGCGCAAGGCACCGCGTAACTTCAGGTTGACGCCGAAGATGGTCGGGAAGAATCCGCCCTTGCCGCGTGTGTACCCAGCGTTCAGGCTCACCTCTGTCCTTGCGACTCTCATGCTGTTCATTACCATGGGGCTGAACTTCATTCGTCCGCAACTGGCATCTGCTCCCAGCGCATTTGGCATGGGTGGAGGAGGAGGGGCAGCCGACACCTATTCCGTAGAGTCAGCTCCAGCCACTGAAGCGCCTGCCGCGACGGAGGCTCCCATGATGGCAGCAACGGAAGCGCCAGCAGAGGAACCCTCTGTAGCCATGGCTCCAATGGCGACACAATCGCTGGCTGGGTCGGAAGATTCGACTCGAATTATGGATACTCCTACTGCAAAACAGGGCGACAGCCAGAATGCAGCCAGCAGTGGTGTGGAGCAGGTGCCGCCTCAGGCACCCATCGAAGCTGGACCGGTTGTCCCTGTGATCTGGCAGTGGATGCTGGCAGGTGTTGCAGCATTGAGTGCTTTTGCAATGCTGCTGATGCGCCTGCTTTCGGTCAATCGTTGGCAGAATAAAAAGTAGATTTGGATTGCAGGAGGTCGCTCCTGTGATTTCGATTAATATACATGCAAGGTGATGGTCATGAAAGAGTGACTGTCACCTTGTTTTATGTAATAATATTTCCATGGCGAAGAATGAATTCAATTATTGCCCGCGCTGTGGTTCGCTGGCCAAGCATGAGATGCGTTTTGGCAAAGTCCGTCCCGTGTGCCCGACGTGCGGGTGGATCCATTTTGTCGATCCCAAAGTGGCTGCGGCGGTGCTGGTTGAGCAGAACGGACATGTGCTGCTGGTGCGGCGTGTCAATGAGCCGTTTCGCGGCATGTGGACGCTGCCCGCTGGATTCATCAACGGCGGGGAGGACCCGGCTGAGGCAGCGGAACGCGAATGCCTGGAGGAGACGGGACTGAACGTCCGTGTGATGCGTGTACTCGATATCATCTCTGGTAAGGAACATCCGCGCGGCGCAGATTTCATCATCGTTTATCAAGCGGAAGTTATCAGCGGTGAGATGAAGGCAGATGACGACGCGGACGCGGCCGAATGGTTCGAGCGGGAACATCTTCCGCCGCTTGCTTTTCGCGCGACTCAAAAAGTGCTACAATCATTTTATGATTGACGTTCGTCCTTCACCGATCGCCGGTCAATGGTATGAAGGGGATCCCACAACGCTTGCCCAAATCGTAGATGAATATCTGAAGGATGCGACACTTCCCAAGCTGGACGGGGATGTGATGGGAGTCATCGCACCTCATGCGGGACATGTGTACTCCGGTGCGGTTGCAGGTTATGCGTTTTCTGCGTTTCACGGTCTACGTCCAGACCTGGTTGCCGTTATCGGGCCGATGCACCGCCCGTACACGCAGCCTTTGCTCACCACTGCACACAACGCCTATCACACTCCATTAGGCAACATCCCCGTGGATAGGGAAGCACTCGCTGAATTGGATAAAGCGGTCAAGCTCGAACTGGGGTTTGGACTCACCCCTGTCGAATGCGACCCGGAGCATTCACTCGAAATCGAACTGCCGTTTTTACAACGCGTTTTTCAACATCAGTGGAAGTTGCTGCCGATCATGGTACGTGTCATCGACGAACGCGTTTCACAAGGACTGGGAAAAGCCTTTGCTGCTGTGTTGCAGAACAGGAATTGCGTGTTTGTTGCCAGCACAGACTTATCCCACTTCTATAGGCAGGAAATTGCCCTCGCATATGACCGTGCGATGTTGAAGGCGATCGAATCCTTCGACCCTGACGGTGCTTTTAACCTGGAGCGTGCCAATAAGGGTTTTGCCTGCGGACTGGGCGCGTTCACGTCCGTGTTGTGGGCATGCAAAAAACTGGGTGCAGACAGGGTGAAAATCCTGCGTCATGCCACGTCTGGAAATGTGACCGGGGATTATTCATCAGTTGTGGGATACGGGGCAGCGGCGATTTTGAAATCCAAATAAGTCCATCTAAAAAATGACAGTGGATTTATGCTTTGGATGGTGTAAATCCGCGGTTTCATTTTAAACGAGAGATATAATCCCATCCTGGAGACCTCATGGCAAAGAAAAAATACTCGATCAATTGGGAAGATGATGTCGCTGTTTCCTTCGAAGTGGATGGCGTGCAATTCGAAAATCTGGATGATGTTCCGGATGAGAAGGACAGGCTCAAGCTCGAAGCGATGATGGATTCCACGTTCGATGCGGAGTTCGATGCCGAGTTTGTTGAGATGGATAAAGAGATCGAACAAATGAAGAAGGTCCCGTTTGAAAAGATCATTCTCAGCATATTCACCGGCGTCGCCATCTTGATGTTGTTGATCGCGGGGATCGCATCGTTCAATAATATTCTGAAGATTAACCGTGAGGAAAGTGCTCCTGGGCGTGTGACCGATATGATCATGGAACGCTCGTACGTCAACGAACAGGATCGCATTGTAGAGGAGTACTACTATCCGGTGGTGCAATATACGTCGAACGATGGAAAACGTCACAGCGTGAAGATGAGCGAGGGAAGTTCTTCGCCGTCCCACGAAGTTGGAGATGAAGTCATTGTGTTGTATGAACCAGAACATCCCCTTGATGCGCGTATCAAGTCCTTTGGTAGTTCGGCGCTGATGTGGATTTTGCCCGGTATCACCGGCATTTTGGGAATTGCATTTCTCGGGGCAGTGTTGGTGGTTCGAAGAGTGATGGCACCAAGCCAGGAGGAAGGTCCTTCTTAAATCACTATGTTTGATCCCCGGCATCCAACTGGTAAAGAAAGAGACAACCTTACTTGGGTTGTCTCTTTTTATCTATCTATTCCATTGTGTAACTGAACTTCGGAACGCCCGCTTCAACCCTTCATCTGGCAGGTCGTTGACGTTTGTATATTTCTTGTCGTTAACCCAGAACTCAAGCGTTCCATCGGGTGCCGAGCCGAGATCCACCTGAAAATGGCGGAGAGCCGGGTCAGCTTCGATCTTTGCCCGAAAAATATCCTCGATTTGTTCGGAGAACGGGGCTGCCAGTTTTTCGCCGCTATCGTAATCAAAGACCATCACTTTCTTGCCCTCTTTTAGCAAGGTGCCAAGGGTCTCGGCCGGAGGTGTTTCCCGCAACCATTCCGGTTTTTCTTCCATAGTCCCTGTGAAATTGACAGTGTTCGTCTTTCGAAAAAGGAGAAAGAACACCAGGATGATCGCGATGAGTGCAACCCCAACCAAGCCAACGCCCAACATATTCATAGCAGCCTCCATTTTTGTTGCTGATGTTGATTATATGCCCGCATCGACATTGCCATAAAGATGACATAAGTACATTTTTATTGCGTTTATAATCACAATCATGACCGCCTTCGTTCAAATCGTCGTCAATATCCCTGCGGTTTCCGGGATATTCGATTACGCAATTCCTGAGTCATTGGCAGGGCAGATCGGCATTGGGAATCTGGTTGTTGTCCCGTTCGGGAATAAGACTGTGCAGGGGGTGGTCTTCCGATTCGTGGATCAACCCTCTGTACCGAACGTAAAGGAGATTGCAGATCTTGTCGATCCACTCCCGGTTCTGACGCAAGCCCAGATCGCCCTTGCTGAAGCGATGGCAGAATCCACACTGTCACCTTTGGCATCTGTCGTCAGTTTGTTCCTGCCTATCGGCGTGAGTCAGGAAGCCGATGTTAATTATCAATTACAAATTCTCAATTATGTTTCGCCAAAACCTGTCGAAAACCGCTTGATCAAACTTCTCACTGACCGTGGCTCCTTGCGTGGTCGTCAGATTGACGCGCATTTCCGTAAGGTGGAGTGGCGCAATAGCGCAGGAGCATTGGTTCGTAAAGGGGTAATCTCAGCGAAGAATGTTCTGCCTCCGCCGCGTATTCGCTCGAAGACCGTGCGCGTTGCATTGCTGGCGGTCCCGCCGGTGACTGCCGAAGCGGAGATGCCAAACCTTGGCACCAGGCAAACGTTGGCACGCCGTCAGGCAGCGTTGCGCTTCCTGATCCATCAGCCGGAGCCGGTGAATGTTTCATGGGTGTATGCTGAAAGCGGTTGTGCTCTTGCCGACTTGTATGAACTCGAAGAGCGTGGCCTGATACGATTGTTCGAGAGCGAGATTTTTCGCGATCCGCTTGCGAATGCAGGCAGACAGGTGAATAAGGAAACAGGTAAACAAGTTGTTCAGCTAACATCTGAACAAGATACAGCTCTTGTAGAGATCACTAAAGCTCTTTCGTCGCCCACCACGCATCGTCCATTCCTCTTGCACGGTGTGACAGGTTCCGGCAAGACAGAGATTTATCTGCGTGCCGCTGAAGAAGTGATCAAACGCGGCAAACAGGCGATCGTTCTAGTTCCTGAGATCGCTCTCACGCCGCAGACAGTTCGTCGTTTCGCGAGTCGGTTTCCCGGACAGGTGGGTATTGTCCATTCGAAACTGTCGGAAGGCGAACGATATGATACATGGCGGCGTGCGCGAGCCGGGGCATTGAAAGTTATTATCGGTGCACGTAGCGCATTGTTCTCGCCTCTGCCCAATGTAGGTCTTATTGTAGCGGATGAGTGTCACGACTCGTCCTACTATCAATCTGAGCCGCCATTCTATCATGCGGTGGCTGCGGCGCAGATGTATGCGCGTGTGGCAGGTGCGGTCTGTGTGTTAGGCAGCGCGACACCTTCAGTCACACAGCGTTATCGAGCCGATGTGGGGGAGATGATACGATTGGGACTACCTCGTCGCGTGACCGGGTCAGACCTTCCGTCGGTCCAGGTCGTGGATATGAGGGATGAATTGAAAGCGGGTCAACGCGGGATCTTCAGCCGGGCGCTGCTTAAGGAACTGGGATCTACCCTTGGGCGCGGTGAACAGGCGATCCTCTTCCTCAACCGACGCGGTACAGCCACATACGTCTTCTGCCGCGACTGCGGATATGTACTGCGCTGTCCGAATTGTGACACACCGTTGACCTTGCATCTTGAGGAGAGGGAGCGTTTGCTTTGCCATCACTGTGGATATGAACGCCAAAAGCCGAAGACTTGTCCGCAGTGTGGTGGGAAGCAGATTCGCGAGTATGGGCTGGGTAGTGAAAAAGTAGAAGCAGAGGTGAATGCGCTCTTCCCGAAGGTGCGAACTCTGCGCTGGGATTGGGAGACCACACGTCAAAAGGACGCACATGAGATCATTCTCACTCACTTTGCGAACCATCAGGCAGATGTGCTGATCGGTACGCAAATGCTCGCCAAAGGGCTCGATCTTCCGCTGGTAACACTGGTGGGCATTGTGCTTTCCGATGTCGGGCTGTTCCTGCCAGATCCGTTTGCAGGAGAGCGAGTCTTTCAAGTATTGACCCAGGTTGCAGGTCGTGCAGGGCGAAGCGAGCGAGGCGGAAAGGTGGTTCTGCAAACGTTCGATCCGTCGAATCAAGTCATCCAATCCACAGCGCGGCATGATGTGGATGGTTTTTACCAATACGAGTTGGAGCAGCGCCAGGCGCTCGGTTATCCTCCGTTTGCGCGGCTCGTGAGGCTCGAATATCGGGATCAGGATCCGCTGTCGGCTGAGAAGGAAGCGCAGAAAGTTGCCACAAGACTACGCGAGTTGCTGTCTTCTGATCGTTGGAAGTTGGTTTCGCTGATTGGCCCCGTCCCTGCTTTCTTTGCCAAGATCGGTGGTATTTATCGCTGGCAGATTATCCTGCGCGGTCCTGATCCGGTCTCACCGCTGCGAGAGCGTTCTGTGGAAGGCTGGCTCAAAGGCTGGCGAGTTGAAGTTGACCCGATAAGTTTGCTATAATTCTATTGACTTTATCAAAGAGGAGAATCAAGCATGCAATCTTTTTCACGTGGTTGGTCGTTTCTGCAACAAGCATGGGGTATGGCATTCAAGGATAAGGATCTGATCAAGCCTTCCATTTATGCCTTGATTATAGGGAGTATCGTTTCGCTGATCGGTGCGATTCCCATTATCATTGCGGCTGTGTTTCTTGGCGATGGGCGGATCGGGCAGTTTATTCTGGCGATCATGGGCGCGATCCTGGTCTTTGTCAATTTCGTCGTCTCCTATGTGTTCTCTGGGATGACAGTCTACTTGATCTATGAGTATCTCACCACAGGTAATGGACGAATGAGCACAGCCTGGAGCATTGTGCGCCGTGATTTCTTTGACCTTGTCACGTTGGCTGCGGTGTCAACTGTGGTTAATATGATCAAGAACGCGGCTCAACGTAATCGTAACCGTCGAGGAAGTCTGGTTGGGAGTATTGCAGCTGGGGTGATCAGCAGTGCGGCCGGACTTTTGGAAGTTCTGTGGACAGAGGTATCGTATCTGATCCTGCCTGCGATGGTAATCGAAGATATGAACCTGACGAACGCCGCCAAGCGTGTGGGTCAGATCGTCAAGGACAATCTGTTGCTGGTGGGGATCAGCACAGTGGGTGTTCGCGCGGTGACGGGGCTGATCGGTTTCGTCCTTGGCTTTGGCGGCCTGGTCCTAGGCTTCGGGATCGGCTACGGTGTCATTGCAGTACTTGGTACGACCACGATCGGATTGGTGATCGGTATTGGATTGGGACTGATGATCTTCCTGTTCCTGGCAATGGTCGCCAGTGTCATCACGACCTACACAACAACCGCTTATCATACCTGCCTGTATCTCTGGGCTCGTAACGTGGAAGTCGCACAAACATCCGGTCAACCGACTCATGTGGCTGCGCCTGCTCCGCTTGCCGCTGTATTAGGAAATATCTAGTGTACGAACCTTGTGAAGATACCTTCGCAAGGTTTTATAATCCAGTAAAGAAGAGTCTGAATGGCATCACAAATTCCTCAACAACCGCGTCGTGAAGTCATCTCCTGGGCGGAGGTGGATCGCCTGGTCGATCACCTGTTGCCGCAGTTCAAACGAGAATTTACGGCGATGGTGATGATCACGCGCGGAGGCATTATCCCTGGTGGCATGCTTGCCGAAGCAATGGATATCACACACATCCTGACCGCTGCTGTGGATTTCCCTGCTCAATCTGCCAGTGAAAAAGCCAAGCTAATGGCGTGGCCGGAGTTCATCCAATTCCCGGCAGATGACAAACTTCGCGGCCGACCGACTCTTATTGTGGATGACGTCTGGGGCTCGGGGCGGACGATCACGGCAGTTAAGAATCGTGTCTCTGCCGCGGGCGGATTCCCTGAAACATGCGTCCTGCACTTCAATCCATATCGCAATCTGTTCGGTCATGTACGTCCCGATTACTATGCTGCCGTCACAGATGCGTTTATGCTCTACCCCTGGGAGATCGACCGCGGTACCGATAAGGTATTGCTGGGCGAGATTTGACCGGTTCTATGAAACTGATCGAGACGACTCAGAATCAACGCATCAAAACGCTGCGGGGAAATTCGTATTTTGCCGAATTGCCAGAATCCCTGCTGAAGGAAGTTTCATCATACATGCAATTGCGGGAGTATCAACGAGGAGATGTTCTATTCTGGGAGGCGGATCCGTGCGATGGGTTGTATATTGTCGAAACCGGCAGTGCGAAAATTTATCGCCTCTCCCCGCAGGGACGACAGTACATTGTCCGCATTTTGCAGGAGGGGGACACGTTTGCCGAGGTCCCCGCGTTCGATGGTGGAACGAATCCGGTCAACGTGGATGCACTTGAAACGTGCCGTGTGTGGGTGATCGATGCTGCAAAGTTGCGTGCGCTTGTCGCGGCGCAACCTGTGTTTGCTCAAAAAGTGCTCGCGAATTTCGGGGAGATGCTGCGCAACCTTGTCCGAATGGTGAGTGAGATGGCGTTCTACCAGGTCACGCATCGGCTGGCGCGGTTGATCAGCGAATATGCTGCAGAGCCGCGTCCGCATTGGACTCAGGAGCAGCTTGCAGCGCAGTTGGGAACCGTACGCGAGGTTGTTGCTCGCTCCCTGAAGGAGTTGGAACGTAGCGGTGCGATCCGCATCGAAGACCGGCGTATCCACATTGCAGACGATGACGTATTGCGCCAGTGGACGCACCCCAATTAAATGCAAAGCGGACGCTCATCACGTCCGCTTTTTGTTTCGCTTCTTTTCGAAGCCAGTGCCTGTTTCCGTTATGGCAGCGCTTCAAAGCCGGAAATGCTCAGGTACAGCTCATCATCCGCCGCCTGCTCGATGAAATCAATATCGATCTTGGTGGGGAAGCCATAGGTGGCATCATATTCAACGGTGACCTTATCTGCGGCGCCTTGCTCGCTCCCTTCAAGCTCGAAACTTTTTTCGATGCCATCGAAAAGTTTGTCAATGGTTTCGTAGCGTTGAAAGAGTTCAAGGAGTTGTGGGTCGATTTCTTTGCCGCTTGTCAATTCCATGGAGACAACTGCGCCATCTTTCACTTCGATGATCAACGGCATATCTTCATTGAATACACAGAAACAGCTAATAAACAGGTTGAATCGGTAGTGCGAAATATTGGCAGCCTGCCATTTGTCGCGGGACTGCCCCACTTCACTTTTAGGTTGGACCGCTGAACACGCGGCCAGCACGAGCATAAGAATAAATAGTAAAAGCTTTTTCATGATTCTCTCCTTTTCATTTCTCATGGTCTGACGATGAGAGAATCAAAAAAGTTCCCCGCCGGACGGCAGGGAGTAATCCTAATGATCGTGGTCTTCGGCGGGCATTGTGTCTTCGATGTGGACTTCCACTACAATGTCTTCGTGATTCTTGAAGTGCAGCACAATGCCGATATGTTCTCCCAGGACGAGTTCCTGTTTGACACCGATCAGCATAATATGATATCCACCGGGTTCAAAAACGATCTCTTGATCTGCGGCAAGAGGCAGGGATGAGATCATGTTCATCTGCATGACGTCATTTTCCATTTTGCTTTCATGGATCTCTGCTACATCCGCGACATTGGATGAGACACCAATTAATTCGTCACCCTCAGATGTGTGATTATGCAGGGTGATGTAGACAGCGGCATTTTCTCCCTGAGCGGTAGGTCGAACCCAGGCTTGATGGACTTCAATATCCCCTGGCGCACTGCAAGCACTCATTGCAATGGTCGCTATTAGGCACACCATCAAAAATCGTTTCATTGTTTTTCTCCTTATGAATATGATACTTAACTGAATACCCTCCATCAGGTAACAGTTATTCACTTTATTTGCGGTACTTGCATTGTTACGAAGGGGTTGGTATGAATTATTCAATTTCGAACAACGGATGTCTGTAGATAGCCACCAATCCGATTGCAGAACCTAACAGAAGGATCCCAGGAGCCAAGATCGGATTTTCACCTTCAAGTGTTGCTTTGACCAGTTCCCAGGTTGTTGAACTGGGCTTTACTTCCAGCCAGAAATGGTAATTACCTGACATATGCTCGTAAAATCCAATAAAACTGCATAGCCCGATGACAATCATTGCCCAACGCAGACCTATGAGAGTAGTGCGGTTTGGGCGAAAATAAGCGAGTGCTAGAGTTATCAAGCCAAGTAAGCTGAGGGCGAATGGAAGGTATTGAATCGTTTCGTTCCAATGGCCAAGAAAGACCAGCTCGGTTACAGTCATGATGAATACGCCTGCTGAGATAATCAGGAGAAATTGCCTGAGCCGCGTAAGAATGGCGTCTGAATTCAAAACTTCCTCAGCTTCCACTGTTGCTTCTATTATGGCAAAGTATCTGGATTGTCCGGCTGCGTTCCTAAAAGGAACTGGATGGCTTCATCCATACTGGCGAGTGTTCCGCCAAAGCCGGTTTGAAAGCGTTCTGCTTCCAGCCGCGAACCAAAGGTCAATATCGTTGGGGCACAACAGACGATCAGATTACAGCCAATTAGATAGATCGCCTGATTGGCGCTGACCATATGCCCATGTAAAAAATCCATCGTCATGGATTGCCACGCACCTTTTGTTACGGTGAGAAGCATCAAGCCGCAGTGCGCGCAACATGTGTTTCTTTGTTCACCAGAGGTAAGATAAATGATGAAAACCTTTTTTCCCAACGTGGATTTTCCACACATCTCGCAGGAGTTCTCTTCGGGTTCATTGTCAACCAGCGAGGCACTTCCGTGCAGCTTGCGGATTTGGCCCATCTCCTCGAGACGATTCAAATCGCGGTGTATAGTCATGGTGGAGACGGAACATGCGTCTGCCAATTCCTGAATGGACGCGTTGCCGTTCTTCCTAAGGGTACTCAGTATTTGTTTTTCGCGGTCAGAGGATGTTGTTTTTGCGGGTGTCATAATTTGTTATATATAACAGAATTTCACGAAATATAACAATGGCACTACAATTTGTCAAGTTGTTGGACTCTCGATAATAAAGGAACTCGGTTTGCAAAAGCCACGCCGTTACATTGATGAAATTCTGTTTGTGATGTTGGCGTCTGTTGGCGATAGGTTTTCGCCTGCAAAGGAATGTATCTTTGCTGATCATGCCGTCAGTTATAGCATCAACAAAAAGGCGCTGCCCAATTCGGGCAGCGCCTTTTGATTCTCATGTTCTTTCTAGGGGAACGGTGTCGGTTTCGGGTCCATCTTGTTGTAGGTGCCGGTTTCGAGCAGGCTGGGATCATTGGCCGCCTGTGAAGCAAGCATCTGTGCCTGACGGGCCAGGTCAGTTGACTCTGCCAGAATCTTCAAAATATATTCCGGGTTATGGAAGCCCATGCTGTTCTCTGCAGAGACGAAGTCCCACATGAACTGCGCCTTGCGATGGAGTTGGCGAGCCTGATCAAGCAGCGCTGCGTCGGAATTTGGGTTGGCAGTCGCTTTGGTGAGTGCATTGATCGCGTCGATCAGAGCGTTTTCTGTTGACAACTTGGTGTTATAGACCTGCTCCTGAATTTCGTTGACACGTCCCACCACATACTCTGTATCGGTGTGGCACTGACCACAGGACGCCTCTGGGTTCAGCAATGGACTATGGACATCATGGGTCGAGAATTTGGATGCTCCGTCGCGGGTGTACGGCATATGGCAATCAGCGCAGGAGACGCCCGCTTTGTAATGGGTGCTGTCTGCGGTGAACATCTCGTACTCCGGATGCTGCGCCTTAAGCATGGGTGTATCGGTGCCGGGATATTTCCAGTCACTGAAGCCATTCTCTGTATAGTATTCAACGATCTGATCGATATTCGTTCCGTTGGCCCAGGGGAAAGTCAGCACCTTCTTGTCACCCACAAAATAATATTCCACATGGCAGTTGGCGCAGACGACAGTGCGCATTTCCTGGCGGGTGAACGTTTTCCAATCCTTGCCCTGCGCCTTAAGTGCAGCTTCAAGTGATGGATTGGTAACGATCAGACGCATCGTCCCTGCCTCATGGCAGTTTGCGCAGCCGATCGGGTTTTTGATGTTCGGGGTCATCTCGCGGAACATCATGGCATCGTAGCCTTCGAGACCATACTCAGCCCAAAGGGCAGGATTATTTGATGATTTGCAGGAATAACATGTTGCATGTGTTTCTGCCTTATCGCCTGGCTTCTGGTTCACACGTTTGATCGCCTGCACGTCGGTGACACTGTTCATGTGTCCGCGGTCTTCGTTATATTCCTTGCTGAACGGATATCCCGCGAACAGGATCACCTGGCGCGGATCCTCCTCCAGATGTGAAAACTTATCCGAGCCGCCGTAGGTTGTCTTGATGTTATTGGTCTCGGTCTTTTGCAGTGTGCTCCATTGATTGGGGAAATTCACTCCCCACTTCGAGGAGTCCGGTTCCATAGCCTTGATCTCGACCAAAGGCTGGAAGGCACGTTCCTGTGGCGGCTGGTTCTTCATGAACGTCAACACACCCACCAGAACTGCAGACAGCAGAACGACGAGTCCAACCAGGATAAGGGTCATATATTTCTTCATGGATGCATTCTCCTTGTAGAGATTTATTTAGCAGGATAGAGGATCGCGTCTTGATATGGAACTTCAGATGCGCCGCGAGCACCGTGCGATACATTGCGATGGCAATCCCAGCAATAGCGGTCAAAAGACTGGGTCCCCATCATCACGGTTTCGACAGTGTCTTTATGGCAGCGCACACAGTTCGTTTGAATGATGCCTTTGGTCTTATCACTGGCACGGATCTGTACAGGGATGTTCCCTGTCGTGAAGGCATACACATCTTTTGCACCCTGTCGTCCTTTTTCGAGATAGTACACAACAATGTTCTCATGGGGCAGGTGACAATCCACACATTCGGTGAATTTCTCGTGTGGCGCGTGATACCAATTCTCATACTGTGAATCCATCACATGGCAATTCGCACAAGTTTCCGGTGCGCTCCCGCCGTAGGCAGGCGCATCCGTCACGAAGGCGAAGAAACCCAGTGCGATCACAGCAGTGGCAACGGCGATCAGAAATGGAAGTCTGGACATGGGCAATCCTCAGGGTTAATAAACTTGCACTTAATATAAGATGAGTCAGTTAAATTCATTGTGACTTATGTCACATTCTAAAATCTAAATTAATATTCAATTAATGCTAAATTTACTCTGATTTATCCGGATTATGAAGTGACATTACTCACTGACAGGGCGTAATCCGTTCTTTGCCAAGCCGGTGAGTGGTTCCGTTCTATTGGATTTTTCTCCCCGTTGCGTTATCTGCTATTTTGGCGTGTACAAACGGCCTTTCCATATGACCCCTTTGCCGGTCAACACCCTGAATGCAGACGTGATCATCATCGCAGCGAACACTGCCGCTCCCAGAGGAGTGGTCAGCGCGTACCATGCTTGAATTTCCATCTTGCGCGCCACCTGCACACGAACGTAGATCAGATATACCCAAAGGAAAAACGACTCGATGATCACAATGACAGCCATCCAACCTCCGCCATGGGTATACCAGGAAACTCCCAGTAACGGCCAAACAGGCAGGAACAAGGCAGCTAGTAAGGCAAGGAAGGCGCCAAATACGCCGAGCCATAGCAGGGATGGGCGATCTCGTAAGCCGAGATAAATATTCTTCGTCCAGCCTTCCCACATCTCAGGGAGAGATGTATACATGCGCGTTTTTGTCATGAACTTGCCGTCGGCGACGATCAGCCGATACCCATTCCATTTCACTTGTTCGGAGATGGCTTTGTCTTCCACGATCTGGTCTTTCACGTTTTCGTGTCCACCGATGGCATCGTAGACCGAGCGCTTGATCAGGATGAATTGTCCATTGGCGATGGCGTCTTTGCGCTTCGGGTCGTTGACCTTGCGCGGCGAGAATCCCACTGAAAGAGCGGTCATCACTAATGGCATGACAACTTTTTCCCAGAAGGAACCCAGGATCTGGAACGTCATGATCGTGAACATATCTGCCTTCGTTTCGATGGCTTTTTTGTAGCAGGAGGAGAGAGTGCCAGAGGAGAGGAAGGTATCGGCATCTACGAAGCACAGCCATTCGCCGCGCGCAGCGGCCGATGCCTGGTACAACGCATGGGGTTTTCCTGCCCAGCCAGAGGCTAGGTCTGAACCGCTGATTGTTTTGAGCCTGTCATCCAAAACTGAAAGTTGTCGAAGGATTTCAGGTGTCGCGTCGGTGGAACGATCATCCAACACGATGACTTCAAAGTTGGGATACTCCTGCGCGAGCAAACCTTCCACACAAGCGCGGATGTTGCGCTCTTCATTGCGCGCCGGGACGCAGAAAGAGATCAGCGGTGCATCGGCAGTCGGAGGCGTTGGTGTGACGACAATGTCGAGATGATATTGGTTGTGGAGCCAATAAATGATGACAATCCCTCCGAAGAGGAAGGCAGTGGAGAGAAAGAGATAAAACATAAATGTCACGTCATTACAAAGAGCAATGATATAAGCTAATTTACACTGATCACTGACCCTCGTTCGGTCTTTTCGATTTCGATGCGTGTGGGGAAGGCGTCTTTGAGTTCATCGAGATGAGTGATAACAAGGATCTTCGCGAAATCATTTTTCACAAGGTTGATCGCTTCAATGAGTCGCTGACGCCCCTGAGTATCTTGAGAACCGAAGCCTTCATCGATGACGAGCGTCTGCAGACGCGCTCCCTTTCGTTGTGCAAGGATCTCTGAAAGCGCAAGCCGGATCGCAAAGTTGACCCGGAAGGCTTCGCCGCCCGAATACATTTCATAGGCACGGACGCCGGCGCCATCGCTGATCTGAATTTCAAGTGTCTCGCGCAGGTCATCGCGTTTCTTGTCTTTATACTCCGCCTGGGTCACAAACCGGACAGACATTTGCCCGTCGCTCAGTCGATCGAGCAGATCATTGGCTTTCTCTTCGATCTGGGGCAATGCCTGTTCAATAAGTAGCGCCGGAACACCGTCTTTGCCGAAAGCGCGTTCAAGGGTCTTGTGTTGCACAATGCGTTGCTGCAGAGTTTCGCGCTCTTTTTCGAACTCTGCCTTGCGGGCGCGCTGCGTGGCGAGCACATCTACACGTTGTTTGGCGCCGCCTAGTTCGCTGCGGGTCTTGTTTTCACTTTCGCGCAGGCGGAACAGTTCGCGCTCCGCCTCGTCGATGTTTGGCGATTGTGACTCGGCACTGACCAGGCTGGATTGGGCAGTTTGAAAATCGTTTTTCAGTGCTTCGATCTCCGCTTTTTGAAGGTCGATCTCCGATTGCAGATTCTGGATCTCGCCTTCGATCTGCTTGCTGACTTCCTTTGCGGATTTCAAATTGCCGAAATCCTCTTCGATACTGCGAAGTTCATTTTCCTTTTCACGCAGCTCATCGTGCGCGGCGGCGTCATAACCAAGTTTGGCAAGTTCCTTATCCAGCTTGGCAAGTTTTTTCTGTTCTTCAACTGCGTATTTGTTATTCTCAAGGAGCTTTTCCAACTCTTTGATGCGCTTGCGGCCAGTGGTTTCCCATTCACCTGTTGCAGTCTTGAGAATGCTGGCGCGTTCGGTCAACTGTGAGATCTCACTGGCATGGCGGATGCGTTCGCTTTCGGCGGAAGACAGGTCTGTGACATGCGATTCGTATTCTGTAATTTCCTGAGCTAGGTCGGTGGATGCTTTCTGATTGGCACGGTAGCGGTCGCCTTTTTGCCGGCCTTCCTCTTCCAACTGCTTGAGCGTGGACTTGCGATGCTCTTCGCTCAGGTCCTGTCCGCATAGGGGGCAGGTTGCACCTTCTGCTGATTTGAGCGCATCGATGCGCTCTTTGAGTTGGGTCATGTCTACTTTAAGCGCGTCGTTCTCCGCTTTGAGTTCAGCCTGCCGTTCGCGGGCGGCATTTCTTTCGGTTTCCAGTTTGACGCGTTCGTTTGCTCTTTCTTGGGCTTCGTTCAGGCGCTTTTGGGATGTTTCGATCTCGGCATTTAATCTGCTGATCTCGGAAGCCTGTCTGCCGATCTCTTCACCTCGTGTGGTTAATCCTTCCAATTCCTGTTCGAGCCGCGCTTTTTCAACGGCAATTTTTTCGAGCAGCGGTGCCCGTTCCTTTTCATGTTCGTGGAATTGCGATGCGGTCTTGTCCCATTCTTCGAGTTCCTTGCGTACCTTTTGCCATTCCTTGTGTGCGGATTCGATCTCTTTTGCGCGATTAACGAGACTCGCATAAGAGTCGCGATCCGCTTTTTTGGCGGCAAAACGGGATTCCAGTCCCGCGAGATGCGTTCCTGAGCGCTGAAGAGAGGCGTTGAGCGTATCCACCAGTTTACTCTGCTCATCCAGCGCTGCGACCGTTCGTTTGATGGATTCCAGTACCGCTTCCTGCGCGGTGCGGGCGGAGGTCAACTGCCCTAGGGTGGATTCCAGTTCAGCGAGCCTGGCTTTGCGCGAGTCCTCTTCAGCGAGTTCGCTGTCGATTTCGACGATGCGCGCTTCGATGCCATCCACTTCACGCTCGATGAGCTTGCGTCGGTCTGCAGAGCGGTTCTTGTACTCCTCCCACATCTCGAGCCCAAGGATGTTGCTCAACACTTCCTTACGTTTGCCGGCATTCTGCTGTGTGAACTGGTCAGCCTTACCTTGCAAAAAGAAGGATGCGTTGACAAAGGTATCGTAATCGAGGTGCAGGGTTTGTTCGATGCGTGTTTGTGTATCGCGAGTCGTCTTTTCTGTAAGAGGACGCCACTCCTCGTTGCTCTTGATCTGAAATTCAAGGACGGTGCTTTTGTTGCGCGGCAGGGTGCGCTGCACACGATAGGTGTTGCTTTCATGAGTGAATGTAAGAATAACTTCTGCTGCGCTGGAATTCAGATTGATCACTTCACTGCTCTTGCCGCGTGACTCACCGAACAATGCCCAGGTGATCGCGTCGAGCAGGGACGATTTGCCTGCACCGTTGTGTCCCGAGATGCAGGCAAGATCGAACGAATTGAAATCCAGTTCGGCGCGTTCGCGGTAGGAAAGAAAACCTGAAATACGTAAGTGAAGAGGAATCATCTGGTGGTGTATCCTGCCGCCCAAGTACCCGATTGCTTGTGGAAAACGATGCGGCGTTTCGTTAAATGATGATGGATTATAATCTACCCATCATGTTGGAATCCTCAGACGCCCGTTCTCGCCGACGCCTTGCATTGCTGGCGATCACCCTCGCGACCATTCCCTGTTATTGCATTGGTTTCATTGCCATTGCATTGGCGCCAACACCCGGGAGTTTAACTCCGACTCCAACACAGACGGAAACACCAACGGCCATTTCAGCGACGGCCACTCTCAGTCAGACGCCAATGGTGTTGACCGGTACGGCAAGCAGTACACCCACGCAAACTCTCACGCCGACCAATACTGCCACATCCACGGCTACATCCACATTCTTCCAACCGGTGACGCTGACCGCATCGGCGACATTGACGTCTTCACCAACATCCTCTGTGACACCAACGTTGACACCGAGTGTCACACTAACCCCATCCTTTACCATGATCGTTCCTCCTTCTTTTACTCCATCAAGCACGCCCACGCCCACAATCACACCCTTCCAATAACATGACAGATATCCTTCCGTTCCTGAAATCGTTGCTGAGTATTTCAGGTCTTTCTGGTTTCGAAAGACCCGCTGCCAAAATTATCGAAGAGAAATGGCGTCCGCTGGTGGATGAAATCAGCATCAGCCGCGTCGGTTCGTTGCATGGACTCAAGAAAGGCTCTGGCAAAGAGCCGCGTCCTTCCATCATGATCGCCACGCACATGGATGCCATTGGCATGCGAGTGGTACAGATCCGGGATGGGTTTCTGCATATTACCAACGTGGGCGGAGTGGACATCCGCGTTCTGCCGGGGATGGAAGTAATCGTCCATGCTTCGGGGTCAGGTGAGGAACTTCCGGCGGTCATTGCGATGCCTTCTGCGCGGTTCCTGCCTGAATCAGAGGGAGACGGTGTAGTGGCAATCAAACACCTCCTCGTCGATACAGGTTTGACCCCACGTGATGTGGAAAAGAAAGTACATATTGGCGACCTGGTTTCGTTTGCGAACGAACCGATCGAGCTGGCTGGAGATGTGATCTCTGGTCATTCCATAGATAACCGCTCATCGGTTGCTGCCTTGACCGTGTGTCTGGAAGAGTTGCAAAGAAAAACTCATTTGTGGGATGTATGGGCGGCTGCCACCGTGCAGGAGGAAGTGACATTGCTGGGCGCGTACAGTTCGGCATTTCAACTTCGCCCGCAGGTCGCGATCGTTGTCGATGGGACATTTGCCAAAGGACCCGGCGCGAACGGCTGGCAAACCTTCCCAATGGGCAAAGGGGTCGGCTTGTGCATCGGACCGAACATGCACCCGTTCCTGCATAAAAAGCTCAAGGAAGTTGCCGAGCGGACGGAGATCCCCTGGTTCCTGGATGTAACGCCGTCTCATTCGGGTACGGACGCGTATGCGATTCAAACCACAGTCGAAGGGATTCCCACCGCGTTGGTGGAATTCCCGATCCGTTATATGCACACACCTGTCGAATCTGTGGCGGTGAAAGATATTCAACGTGCGGGACGTCTGCTTGCTGAGTTCATCGCTTCCCTCGAAGCGGATTTTGTCGATACGATCGTTTGGGATTAGACGATATGCCAACATTTGGAAACGCTCAACTCAAACTACTCGAAAGACTTTGCAATGTCGTCGGAGTTTCTGGCGATGAAGGCGAAGTGCGCAAGATCGTTTTGGACGAGATCAAGCCCTATGCAGACGAAGTCAAAGTGGACGCGATGGGCAACGTGTTGGCGACCAAACGCGGGACCGGGAAGAAGCGGGCACGTGTCATGCTCGACGCGCACATGGATGAAGTCGGCTTTTTCATTGTTGCCGATGATGGCGAGGGAATCTATCGCTTTGAAAATGTTGGCGGGATCGATGTCCGTCATTTGGTGGGCAAACAGGTGTTTGTTGGAAAGAACCGCATACCGGGTGTGATCGGCGGCAAGCCTGTCCATTTGATGGATGGGGATGAACGCAAACGGAAAGTGCCACTCGATTCGCTGCGCATCGACCTGGGACTCAACGGCAAAGCGGAGGTGGGTGACCGTGCCGGGTTCGCGACGAAATTTAAGCGGGTCGGTCCGTCCATTTTGTCGAAGTCCATCGATGATCGCATCGGCGTGGCAACCGTGATTGAACTGCTGAAACATGCGCCACCCAATGTGGATGTGTGTGCGGCGTTCACGGTGCAAGAGGAGATCGGTTTGCGCGGTGCCCTGGTGGCGGCGCAATACTTCCAACCTGACCTTGCGATCGTCATCGATTCGACCCCTGCGAATGATCTGCCCATGCACGATAACAGTGAGAACATGATCTACAATACCAAGCTGGGGCTGGGTCCTGCCATCTACATTACAGACGGCTCGACGATCCATGACCCGCGGCTGGTTCGCTTCTTGGCAGAGACGGGCGAAGCGGAGAAGATCCCATATCAATTCCGCCAGCCAGGTGGAGGCGGTACGAACTCGGGAGCGGTCCAGCGCGCGTTGGCAGGCATCCCGACCGTATCGATCTCAGTGCCGCATCGTTATACACATTCCCCGGTCAGCATCTCGCGCGTGGATGATTGGAAACACACGCTGAATTTGCTTCATGCCGCATTGAAGCGGATCACACCTGCCTTAATCGCAGTTCGTTGAATACTTTACTGTTTTCTGGTTTACTTTAGTAGGTGACCTATGAATGGATTGATCGCTCTCGTTGGTTCTGGTGAATATCTTCCAGTGATGGAGGATGTGGATCGCTATCTGCTTGACAGTCTGAACATCACCGGCCGGAAGCCTCGCGTAGTCTGTTTGCCCACAGCAGCAGGGAAGGAAGGGGACCAGAGCGTGAACCGTTGGTCTACTATGGGCGTCCAGCATTTCACCCGTCTTGGTGCTGACGTAATTGCTCTGAAGATCGTCGACCGCCTATCTGCTGATAATGTACAGTACGAGTCTGTTCTCGAGAACGCCGATCTGATCTATTTTTCCGGCGGAGATCCCGGGTATTTGTATTCCACCATGAAGGGATCTCGCGCCTGGAATGCCGCACAACGTGCCTGGTCGCGTGGTGCGATCTATGCAGGCTGTTCTGCGGGTGCGATGATCCTCGCCAAACGGATGCCCAGTTTTCGCATCTCAGGCACGCAGGATGGATTCGGCACGGTCCCAGCGGAATTCATTGTGCCGCATTTCGATGCCATCCCCGCGTTGTGGAAACCGATGGTCTTTGCGTTGCAAAAACAGCTTAAGGACGGACAACACATGGTCGGCGTGGATGAAGATACCGCGCTCATCGGCTCACTCAACGGTGAATGGAAAACGATGGGTAAAAGCAAAGCGCATGTGTTTACAAAAGATGGGAAGCAGTCTTTCAATAGGGGTGATGTTGTGCTGCTCAGTTAAATCAATCTACAACAAGGAATTTCATCTTCATGAAAAAACTCCTCCAGCAACTGACCGAAGCCTTCGGACCTTCCGGCTATGAAGAAAACATCCGCGCGATCGTGCGTGCCGAAGTGGAATCGCTCGCCGATGAGATCACAGTGGATGCGCTTGGGAATCTCATTGCGCGCCGAAAGCCATCCAGACAGAACGGTGATACGAAAAAGATCATGATCGCTGCGCATATGGATGAGATCGGGTTGATCGTCAGCCATGTGGATAACAACGGTTTCGTTCGTTTCTCGCCGATCGGTACAGTGTTCCGCAGGTATGTTCCCGGCGGCAGGGTCCGTTTCTTGAACGGGACGCAAGGCGTGATTGGCTATGATCGGTTGGACAATATCAACGAATTGCCAACGCTGGATAAAGTCTACATCGATGTCGGCGCAACCAGCCGGAAGGATTGTCCTGTAAAAATTGGGGATGTAGCTGCATTCGAGCGTCCATTCATCGAGATGGGAAACCGTTTGGTCGCCAAGTCTCTCGATAATCGCGCCGGTGTGCTGGTTGCCATTGAAACACTGCGGGCGCTCAAAGGAAAACCTACGCCACATGATCTGTACTTTGTTTTTACTACTCAGGAGGAGGTCGGCGTGCGCGGCGCAGGGACATCTGCCTTTGGCATTGATCCCGATGTAGGCATAGCACTGGATGTAACGCCAACCGGTGACACACCGAACGCACTCAAAATGGAAATGGCTTTGGGCAACGGTCCGTGTGTAAAGTTTCAGGATGTCGGCGCGATCTCGGATTCACGTGTGGTGCAATGGATGATCGCGGCTGCCGAGAAGAACAAGATTCCGTTTCAGCGCGAGGTCCTTCTGGTTGGCGGCACCGACGCGAGAGCCATACAATCTGCGCGCGCGGGTGTGCCCATCGGTGCCATTTCGATCCCTGTGCGCTATGTTCATTCACCTTCCGAAATGGTGGATTATTCCGACGTGCAGAACACGGTCAAGTTGCTTACGGCCGTTCTCCGCACGCCGATCGATCTGGAATCATGAACCGTCTTTTGCAGATTGTTTGCTGCGGATTGTTGACCCTCCTCACCGGATGTTCATCGCTGCAATCGTATGATCCAGACTGGATCAACCGCCTCCTCGCCACGCCGACGCCTGTTTCCGTTAAACCATCCACACCTACGCTGCAAGCTTCTGAAGCGACTCCAGCCACCACCGAGCAGCCGCAGCCTGCGGTAACTTCTCCGACTGTGCTGCGCATCTGGCTGCCGCCTCAATTCAACCCGAACACGAATACCAATGCGTCTGCTCTCCTCAAGCAGAGGCTTGCCAGTTTCGAAGCCGAACATCCAGGGCTGGAGATCGATGTGCGTATCAAGTCTGAAACGGGCGATGCAGACTTGCTCAACTCGCTTTCTGTTACCAGCATGGCAGCACCGAAAGCATTGCCAGACCTAATCGCGCTGCCCCGTCCTGCGTTGGAAATGGCCGCGCAAAAAGGATTGGTCCAATCTCTGGATGGACTCTCGATCGCGCAAAATGCCGATTGGTATCCGTACGCGCGTAACCTGGGAAAAGTAGATGGACAAGTGTACGGCATACCTTTTGCCGGCGATGCGTTGATCATCATGTATCGCCCCGAACTGGTATGGATAAAAAGTTGGGATAGCATCCTTCTTAGCAACAGCCAGCTTGTGTTTACTGGTGCAGATCCTCAGGCGCAAGTCGGTCTGGCGTTGTATGTGTCTGCTGGAGGAGAAGTGCAGGATGCGCAGGGAAAACCAACCCTCGACCAGGAAACCCTGACCCGTGTGCTGACTTTGTTCTCGAAGGGAAGGGCAGCAACTCTGTTTCCAGATTCGGTGGTCAACCTTGCTACTGAAGACCAGGTGATGCAGGAATACCGCGCCCGTCGGGCTGCAATGGCGATCGCCCATTATTCGAATTTTCGCTCCACCCAGGATGGATTATTCCAACCGCTCATGGGATTGGATGTGGATCATCTATCGTT
>CAZKSG010000053.1:0-24836 GCA_964555335.1 uncultured Anaerolinea sp. | reverse complement strand
TCGGTCGCAACGAACGCTTCCTCAGAATGACATTCAACTCATCTGGTGCTCATATCTCTTTGCTAACTCTCTTCGTAACACTTTTCCAATGAACGTGCGCGGGAAATCTTCCATGAAAACGACAAAACGCGGCACAAGGTGCGGGGGCAGCCGGCGCTTGCAATAGGAAATGACCGCGGCGGGCGTGGGTCGCTCTCCACCCGCTCCGCTTGCGATCACGAACGCAAACGGATTCCCGGCAATGCCCACAACCGCCACTTCCTTGATCTGTGGGATTTCATAAATGACTTCCTCCACATCGCGCGGGAAAGCAGGTCTTGCCGGACGGGCACGCGAAGCGTACCACATATCCGCTTTACGGGCGATGATGCGGAAATATCCCTCTTCATCCATTTGCGCCACATCGCCAGTGAGCAGCCAGCCATCCTCCGTGAAAGCATCGTGTGTGGCTTTGGTATCTTTCCAGTATCCCATCATCACCTGCGGACCACGCACAGCGAGTTCGCCGATCTGCCCCGGTTTGACTTCCTTCGTGCGGTATTTGAGATCGACGATCTTCGCTTCGGTGGAGGGCAGCGGAATGCCGATGGTGCCGATCTTTCGATTTTCACCGAGCGGATTTGCATGCGTGATCGGAGATGCCTCGGTCAGTCCGTAGCCTTCCACAAGGTGTCCCTTCGTCAATTTCTCGAACGACTCTTGCACTTCCACCGGCAACGGAGCCGAGCCGCTGATGCACGCTTTGATGGATTGGATGCCATACTTGCGCACGCCGCGGAATGTGTTGATGGCCACATACATGCCCGGTACACCCGGGAAGATGGTCGGTTTGTATTTGCGGATCGTCTTCAACACGTCCAGAATCTGGAACTGCGGCTTGAGGATCATCGCCGCGCCCACCGAGACGGCCACATTCAACGCGGCAGTCAACCCGTAGCTGTGGAAGAACGGCACAACACAAAGGAAACGCTCCCGGCCTTCCACCGCTTCAGGAAGCCAGTGACGGGTCTGGATGGCATTCGCCACCAGGTTACGATGCGAGAGCATTACGCCTTTCGACAAGGCGGTCGTACCGCCCGTATAGATGATCGCCGCCAGGTCTTCCGATTGCACATCCACACCCGGCGACTTATCGCTGCGCTCGGCGAGAAAATCGCGCCATTCCAAAGCGTTATCCAGTTTGAAGGAACGGTTGCGCCAGTGCGAGATCGCAAACTTGGGAAGCGACAAATAGTCAGCCGGGTCGGTCAAAAGGATATGCGGAACCCCGGCTCCATTCTGAATTTGCTTCGCCAATCCCGCCCACATCGAAAGCGTCACCAGCACGCTCGCTTCTGAATCCTTCACCTGCCGAACCACCTCCTCCGGCTCGATCACTGGCGGCACAAAGACGGCCGTCATGCCGGCCTTCATCGTGCCATAGAAGGCGATCACCATCTGCGGCACGTTCGGCATCAACAGCACAATACGCGCGCCCTGCCCCACCCCCAACGCAAGCAGGGCATTGGCGAAGCGGTTGGCTTCGTGGTTCAAACGCCGGTACGAGATCTGTTTGCCTTCAAAAAAGATGGCCGGGCGCAGTGGGAACATGCGCCCGGAGGAACGCAACAGTTGATGAACCGGGATCTTTGGGATCCCAACCGTGTAAGGCACGCCTTGATCATAGAAGGATAACCAATTGCGTACCTTGCGCAACGCATCCCGTCCACGGGCTTTCTTCTGGGATTCGCTGGCAGCTTCGCGCCATGAGCGCTGCCCTTCGCCTGCAAGGAACCGGTCAATGGCCCGGTTCACCGCCTCCCGCCGTTCCAGCATGACCATGTGACCGGATACGCCGATATCGGCATCTTCCGCCCCGGGAATGGATTCCGTCACCCTCGCAAACCGTGAACGTTCGAAGACCACATCGCGATGTCCACGAATGACAAGAGCCGGAACGGTGAGCGACTTGAGCCGCTCCCATCCGTTCCACCTCGACATATTCTGATAATAGATCTTCTTCAACACCGCAGCGGGAGCCGAAAGCCACTTGCGCGTGAACGGACCGATGACCTGCAGCAGCCAATTCGGTAAACTCAAGCCGAAGCGGAAGAGAGGCTGCAATTTGAACTCACCCGCCGTGGCGATCAGAACAAGGCGTTCGACCCGGTCCGGGTTCTTCAAGGCGTATTCCGTTGCCCAGGCGCCGCCGAAGGAATGCCCCACCAGCACAAATTTCCCCTTCACTTTGAGAAGCGTCAACGCGGTCTCAATATCTGTTATCGCCTGCTGCATGTCATAGCCAGAGGAAGGCGCATCCGAGAGTCCGTGGCCGCGCAGATCGAGGGCAATGACACGATTCTCCAGCGAATACTTCTGCACCTGATAGTTCCACTGTGCAGCCTGCCCCCCAAAGCCGTGGAGAAAAACAAACGTCCGCTGGGGGTGGTCGGGCGAAATGTCGATCGCCGAAAGTCTCACCAGCGGATTTGTGGACACACGTAGCTCATGACGGTACAGGTCGAGGTCTATATCCATGCAGGGAGTTTACATGAGGCAGGCATGGATGTCAATTTTTGATATACTGCAAAATCATGGGAAACAAACTCACACCAAAGGTCATCCTCGAAGGCACACGCCTGACGTTCAAGACCGAAATCGCATTTGAACTGAACGAGCACCCGCGAGTGGTGGGGCCGCGAAAATATCGTTACCACTCTCCCCTGATCTCTGCCGAGTGGTGCACGTTTACCAACTATCCCTGGGGCAAGGGACCGATCAACTTCGAACCGCAGGATGAGGCACTTGCCATGGAGGTCTATCAAACCTGGGCAAGAATGTTCGAACTGCAAAAATATTACTCGTGGATCGTGGACCGCTTCCACATTTCCACGCAGGCCTATCACAAGCAAACCTACAACAAGGACTACGACTTTCACTGGCTGGAGGAACGTCTGCTGCCGTTGAACTTCCGCATCGTTTTCTGCACCCGTTCCCCTGACAGTTTCGAGGCAGCACGAGCAGAACGGTTAAAGGTCTCGGGCAATCCCTCGCAATACAACGACCTGACGCCGTTCATCCGTGAACAGGAACTGATGCGCGAGCTGGTTGCCAATTCCATTCTGCCAAGCCTGACGCTGGATATCTCAGACAACAACATCCCCGCCGCTGTGGAACGGGTTGCCGATTGGCTGGAACAAACAGGTGGGCTCTACATGTCTGCATAGTCATACACTCATGTATCCTTCACACAAAAGGTTTATAATACGTTCAGGAAAGCGAGGTCCACATGAAAGAAAAGGAAACCCGACGCAAACGCTTCGAAGACAAGATCCCTGAGGATGTTCGTGAGCACGCCCGCGCCGCACGTCAGGAGATGCGTGAAAGCATAAAGACATTTCTGCCACAGGGGTTTCTCGAACACCGCAAGAAAGCTCGAAAAGAAATGCTCCTCGCCTGGCGCAGCCTGATCGACACCGCCATCGAGCGAATGGATGAGAAGAAAGACGAAGAGACCGCTTAATGAAAAATGTCCTGCAATGAGCAGGACATTTTCTTTTGTTCAGCAAGACGTTGTTACCGCCACGGTGCATGACCGCCTGAGAAAAATGCCATCCATAGGAGACTAAGTCCCGAGCCTCCCCAAAACAGATACGCTGGGAGAATATTTCCGTCTCGGTAGAGAACGACACCCCCGATCAGAAACGCAGCAAAGATCACACTTACTGCCACGCGGTTGACCGCCCCTTCGAGATGATAGATCTGGCGGTTGACCTGCGGCATGTTCATGTTCAACTCGCCACGCTCCATACGCGTCAGCACGCGACCGGTCTGTGCGGGCAGGGCGATCAACTGCTTAACCAGTTCCCCGATCTCATCCAGCCAGACATCCAAATTGGAGAGTCCTTCCTCCGTGACCATCTTGCGGGCATAAGGCACAAGCTGGTCCCACAAGTTGAATTCTGGGTTCAAGCCGGTGCACATGCCGCTGAGAATGGCAACCGTTCGTCCCAGCAGCAGCAAATTGTGCGGCAACTGGAACGGCATTTCATACATCAACTCACGGAACTGCACTGCAAACTGGACCATCTCGCGGTGGTCCACATTGCGCAATTCGTTCATGGACATGCCCCAGAAGCGGTCGAACATCTGCGCTTCGGCCTGTTCGATGAGTTTCAGGTCCGCGCTGGGCAGCAGAACATCCAGCGTCTTGAACGACTGCACCACCTTGGATGCATCACGCGTGCCTACACCGATCAACAATTCACGCAGACCGTCGCTGAGATTCTCAGGCACCGCGCCCACCATGCCAAAATCTACAAAGGTTAATCGCCAGGTTGCTTTTTTGTTTTTCGTGGCAGGGACGGGAGTGACAAACAAATTTCCGGGGTGCGGGTCAGCATGAAAGAATCCATCTTCGAAGATCTGTTTGAGATACGTATCGAGCAATACTTCAGCAACTTCACCACGGTCGATCCCGGAGGCGGTGATGGCATCGTAATCTGTGATCTTGATGGCATACACGTTCTCCAGTGTCAACACCCGCTTTGTGGTCAGAGTCCGTACCACGCGCGGAACATGGATGCGTCTGCGCTTTGCAAAGTTTTTGCTGAATGTTTCGGCGTTATCTGCTTCTGCCAGATAATCGATCTCCAGGCGGACGGTGTCTTCCAGTTCTTTGGCCAGCGCCGGGACATTGACACGCTTGCTGATCGGTCTATAGTACATTAACCAACGGGCCACGCGGTGTAACGCGGAAAAATCCACATCTACGAGCTGCTCAATGAACGGACGCTGGATCTTGACCACCACATCCTGAAAGCCGCTGTCGTCTGCTGCATCGGAGCGCAACCGGGCGCGGTGGACCTGTCCGAGCGAGGCGGCGGCCAACGGCTCCGGTTCGAAGCGTTCGAAGCGCTGCTCAAGAGGTGCGCCCAGTTCGGTCTCAGCCAGTTTGCGGATGGCGTCGAAATCCTCCGCCGGGACTTCATCCTGCAGGCCCGCCAGTTCTTCGGTGATCTCCTCGGGCAGAATATCCAGGCGGGAGGACAGGAACTGACCCACCTTGATCATCACCCCGCCCATGCGAATCGCCATCGCCCGGAAGCGGGCGGCGAGTTGCTTGTAGCGGTTCGAACGGGTACGACGGGTAAGACCGCGAAACCCAATGCGGGGAAGAACGATCTCCCAGAAAATGAAACTCGCTACAGCACGGGTAAAGAATGCCATGATGTAGCGATAACGGGCACGCAGGCGTGATGTTTGCATAGTGAATCCTCGAATGGATTGTATCACCGGCGAACCTTGAACTTTGTGTAAAATTATGGCGACAGGATTCGTCAAATACTGGTAGAAAGAAAACGGAACAAGCATGTCGCTCGATAAAATTGTGGAAGCACTGATCAAAGAAGCACAGGAACGTGGCGAGTTCGAGAACCTGCCCGGAAAGGGGAAGCCGATCGATCTCACCACATACTTCGAAACGCCAGAGGAGATCCGCCTGGCACAGTCGGTGTTAAAGAATGCCGGGATGACCTCGCCCGAGGTCCAGTTGTTGAACGAGATCGCAGAATTGCGGCAGCTTCTATCGGCGGTTGTGGATGAGCAGAAAAAGGAAGAGATCCAGAAGAAACTGCAGGAAAAGCAAATCGAGTTCAGCCTGATGATGGAAAGGCAGAAAAAAGGCAGAAAAAGCAGGTAAAAGCACGAAAATCAGGGGAAGGAGTCACCCATTTGTGTTAAATTCCTGTTAAGGTTGACGAGGTCCGCTTTACAAATCATCCTGCCCCTGCTATACTCCCAGACGTTGGATTTGACTTTCACGGCGCAGAGACGCCGTTTGTTTTGAGAATGAGAACAATCGCAAGTGAGAGACGGTATCACCCCGCGAGCAAGTCAGCGAGGGTCTTTTTTATTAAATCTAAGACCTTAACCGCCAGTGGCGGATAATTATCTTTTTTAACTAAGTGAGGTTTTAAAACCAATATGAGTAAGCACGGAAAATTGAAGATCATTCCCCTGGGTGGACTTGGGGAAGTTGGCAAGAACATGACCGCCTACGAGTACCAGAATCAAATTTTGATCGTGGACGCGGGCATTATGTTCCCCCATAACGATATGTTGGGAATCGATTACATCATTCCCGATTATGAATATTTACGCGGCAAAGCAGACAAGGTCGTGGGCATGGTCATCACCCATGGACACGAGGACCACATTGGAGCGATCCACCACGTTCTGAACGATATCCCAACGCCTGTATATGCCACACCTTTGACCATCGGCTTGATCGAAGTCAAATTGGCACGCAACAATGCAGCCAGCAAAGCCATGCTCAACACGGTCGAAGCCGGTGAGACAGTGGAGATCGGTCCCTTCAAAGTGGAGTTCTTCCACATTTGCCACTCCATCCCCGATGCGGTGGGATTGGGCATCACAACTCCCGCCGGACTCGTCGTTCACATGAGCGACTTCAAGTTCGACCATACGCCTGTGGATGGCTGGCCGACCGATTACGCCAAGCTGGCGGAATTCTCGCGTCGCGGCGTGGACCTGCTCCTTTCAGATTCCACGAACGCCGAACGCCCCGGCTGGACCCCCTCCGAGATGGTGATCGGTCCTGCGTTCGACAAGGTGTTCAGCGAAGCACCTGGACGCATCATTGTGGCGACCTTTGCGTCGCTCATCTCGCGCATTCAGCAGGTGGCAGACGCCGCCGAAAAGCACGGGCGCAAGATGGCACTCGCCGGCCCGAGCATGATCGACAACGTCAAGATCGCCCGCAAGCTGGGCTATCTCGATATCCCCGATGAAGTGATCGTGCCCATTGACCAGGCCCTGCAAATGCAGGACCACAAGGTCGTATTGATGTGTACCGGCTCACAGGGCGAACCCTCGTCCATTGTGGGACGTCTCTCAGCGGGAACGAACCGCCAGTTCGATCTCAAAGCGAAGGATACGGTTGTTCTGTCATCGCATCCGATCCCTGGGAACGAAGAGACCATCAGCAAGACCATCAACCGCCTGCTGCGACGCGGCGCGAATGTGATCTACGACGCAGTCGCCCCGATCCATGTCTCAGGGCATGCCAGCCAGGAAGAGCAAAAGCTCCTGCTGAACATGGTCAAGCCGAAACACTTCCTGCCCATTCACGGCGAGCTGCGCCAACTGAAACGACATGGACAACTGGCTGTAGACGTAGGCATCTCGGAAGAGAACGTGATCGTCGCTGAAAACGGACAGATCGTGGAACTCTCCGGCGGCAAGATCAAGCTCGGCGAACGCATCCCTGGCGGCTACGTCTTCGTGGATGGACAATCCATCGGCGATGTAGATTACGACATCATGCGCGAGCGCGAAAAGCTGGCCCGCAACGGCATCTTCCTCATCGACATCAGCGTGGATGAGTACAGTGGACGCCTGTCACACGAACCCGAGATCATCACGCGTGGGTTTGTCTCGCCGGAAGATGCAGAAGCCCTGCTCCCCGAAGTGCGCAGACGGATCATGGATGTGGTCAACGGTGGCGGATACGACAACGAAAAGGACATCGCCAACGCGGTCAAATCCTATCTCTATGAAGAGACCAAACGCCGCCCGATGGTGTTGGTCACATTGAGCAAATCACAGGTTCCACAATAACAAACAAAAAATGTGACTGCCGCTGTAGAAATGACTGTCACATTTCATTGATAAGCTATAAAAACAGCCCGGCGAATGCCGGGCTGTTCACATGCATGTGCCTCCTACCGTGCTTGAATTGCAAGGTCAAAGAATTCGGCTTGCAAATTGTTCGTCCCGTTCAAGACCTGATATCCAATGAATAACCATTTTTCAGGCGAAACAACGCTCACAGTGCCAAGGTTGACCTGGTTACTCTTCAATTTCACAGTCACGTTCCCGCTGTTGAAATCGAAAAACGCGTCATACTCTGCTGTGGAGGAGGAAATCGGGTCGCCGGTCTGCGCAAATGTCTTTTTATTTGGCATCGTGCGGATGAGCATCCTCTGGTTATCGACTCCCTTGCCTTCGGGAATCACCAGGAACATCCCTTCCGAATTCACATCGGGTGCAGAAAAGATACCGATCAACACTTCGCCCTTGGTCACCGATTTCAACTTAAACTTGAGGCTTGCCGTTCCATCCGCCGGGAGAGGAGCGAATAATCCATACACCTGCGCGCCAGACACACGCTCTGAAAATGTAAATGCAAGTCGTCCACTGGTGGTATAGAACTTGTCCACAAGCTGCACCAGACAGCCATCTTTTTGTTCAGTAGCTGTGCCTGACGGATAGGGTTTCCAAAGGCTGCTAATGCAATTATTAGCCCAATCTGCGCCAATCGGTGGAGGTGTTGGAGTAAATGTAGGTTCAGGAGTAGGTGTATCTGGAACCGGAGTAGATGTTGGCTCACCTACAGCCACTGTATCGGTGGGTATCGGTGTATCAGCCATCGTCGCAGTCGGAACAGTTGTCCATGTGGGCACAATCGTAGGGTCAGGTCGTGCTGCGGGTCGATTAGCAAAGGTTGTGATCAATGTAACAATAATACCGCCGGTCACCGTAATGATCGCGGCTAGAACGGCCGGGTCTATGGATTTTTTCGTTTCACCAGACATACAAGACCTCTTCTCTCCCAAATTTCGAATATTCTACGTCATATCCATCGCATATTCAAGAGTCAGCATGACTTTGCAACATGGACGCGATCTGCCGATCGATCTTTCCCATCGGATATTCGCCGAGCCTCCTCAATGGGACCCATTTCATATTTTCACCGATGGCATCTGAAGTCAATTCACATCGATACGCATGCACAGAAACCGTGAAGTGAGAATAGGCATGCCGAACGACTCCCAACGGCTCCTCACTTCGCTTCACTCTCAGCCGCAGGTTGTACTCCGTTTTCAAAGCATCAGCCAACCCCGCCAGCGGATCTCCAGCAGCGTCTCCTTTGGGGATCACACGCCCATTCGGGAATTCCCACATTCCTCCAAGCAGTCCTTTCGATGGGCGCTTTGCCAATAAGACCCTGCCTTTTTCCACGATCACCCCCGCAGCATGAACATGATGCGGCACACTCTTCTTTGGCTTCTTTACCGGGCGCTGAGCCTGTGTCCCATTTTTACGCGCTTTGCACAACTTCATCACCGGGCAGATCAAGCAGCGCGGATTTTTAGGAATGCAAATCGTTGCACCCAGGTCCATGAGCGCCTGGTTGTAATCGCCAGCATTATGTTGCGGCAAATGCTTTTCTGCCAGCTCCCATAACAGCTTCTCCCCTTTTTGCGTATCCACTGGTTCTGAAATATCGAAGAGGCGCGCATACACACGCTTGATGTTGCCATCCAACGCCGGAATGCTCATACCGAACGCCATGGATGAGATCGCCCCAAGGGTATAACGCCCGATGCCAGGAAGCTGGCTTAGCTTTTCGAGATCGCGCGGTAGTTCTCCGCCATATTCTTTGGCGATAATTTTCGCGGCTTTATGCAAGTTTCGAGCGCGGCTGTAATAGCCAAGTCCCTCCCAGGCGTTGAGCACGCTCTGCTCAGACGCGTCTGCCAAAGACTTCACAGTGGGAAATAACTGCATCCACCTTTCAAAGTAGGGAATCACGGTTTCTACACGCGTCTGCTGAAGCATGATCTCCGAGACCCACACGGCGTACGGGTCAGGGTGATCGCGCCACGGAAGAATCCGCTTGTGAAGGCGGTACCAGGTCAGAAGCGTGGAAGAGAGGCGGGACGTTGTCATCTCAAATAAAAAATCACGGAGACACGCGTCTCCGTGATAAAAGGGAAAGCTCGAACTTAAAATTGAAATCCCGTTTTGGCAGGGACCACCTTGCAGGAGTAGTTCTTGACATAATCAAATAATTTATCCTGCAACGAGCTCCAATCGCTCGAGTCGAGGATGCGACGGGCCTGGGCTGCGTCATTCGCCAGTAAACCGACCTGAATTTGCGGGTACGAACCATAGATGGTTGCCCATGCTTCCGCAGGTTGCAGTCCGAGCCGCTGCACACCAGGAATGAACTCACCGATGATGAATTCAAAATACTCCTGGTCGCGCTCGCCAGCGATGTCCCATGTCATTAACACTTTTACTGCCATTTTTTCCTATCGATAATCTCAGCTTTGCTGATAATCCAACACAACAACATGCGTTTCATTGGGGAGACCGCTGCGCGTCACTTTGAGAGACGGCTGAGCCTCGGGCTTGGAAAGCCCCATTTCTTTGATGAACTTGTTCAGTGAGTCGAGTGGCAGTTTCGTCGCAGGTGTCGAATAATGCATGGGGATGACAAGATTCGGCTCGATCAAGCTGATGACCTCCGCCGCTTTCGCTGCATTCAATCCGCCTCCGCCGCCAACAGGGACCAGGACCACATTGACCGTGCCCAGCGATTCGATCTCAGACTGGGTTGGCGTCTGCTTCAAGTCGCCCAGATGGGCAACGGTAATACCATCGTAGTCGAACACATAAATGGTGTTGCGAGGCAGGTTGTCCTTCTTTTTCTTGCCGCCGCTGCTGTCGGACTGCACACCCGTGATGAACACACCACCAATTTCGTACTCGCCAGGGCCATCGATCATGTACGATGTACCTTTCACTGCTTCTGTGAAATTGTGACCGGGCGCATCGTGGCTGACCGTGACAATATCAGATTTAAGCTTCAGTGCATCGTACCCAATGGTCTTGCTGTCAAAGGGATCCGTCACCACCGTGGCAAAGTTGCGCTCGGTGAGACGAAAACAGGAATGTCCGTACCAGGTAATTTCCATGTATCTGTAGCCTCCGGCAGGATATTATACCCGTTGTTGCACAGACGTTCTATGTGTGCCTTTCCTTTCGCTCGGTAAAGGTCTTACCCTGCAGGTACGATGTCGTGAATCACCCTGTAAGAGCAGATCGGGCAGATACTTATATGTTTATCTTTCCATTCACTAAATCATCAACAAATTGCCAGCGTTTGGTTTTGGCATAATCCCCATTTTCGGGATAGAAGTATTTTGCATAATCCTGCCAATTGTCTTCGATGCCGAATGGGTCCTTTTCGCCGTTCTGCAACATGTAGCGGATGACCCGATTCTTTGCGTGGGTTGAAAGTTCGTTGTCCCTTTCCCAGCCCACATACATGGCGACGGATTCGGCGAAGTCTTCCTTGCGATTGAAACTCCAGTTCGAACCGCTGGGTTTATCGCCATAGAAATATCCCGCCGCATTACAACCGGGACGCCTGCCGTAGCGCCCGGGCTTCCGTTCGTAATCACGGATTCCCGAATCGGGGTTGCCGAATACTTTCACCAGCCACGAATGGAACCGGCTGGTATGTCCACCAGTGTACTTCTCCAGTTTCGCTGATAACTTCCAGTTGTAATGAGCGTCCCAGGTATGGGCAAACTCATGCACCACCGTCCAGGGTGAAAATGTGCCCTTCGTTGAAAAACTGACCCGCCGTTTCAAGGCTTCGCCACCATGAGAGCCGATATCCGCTTTTTTGATGGTGACGCCACCCGTCCACTGCTTGAACTTTTCATATCCACCGACCGTACTGGCAAAATGCTCCAGTACGTTCTGGAGCCTGTCCAGTTCATCCTTTGCCCAATGTCCCATTTGCCAGGCGCCGGTTTCGTCACCCCAGTCTTTATCAATATCCACCTGGAAGATCAACTTTAACTGGGCAAGTTTTTCCATCGCATATTGAGCATCAGACTGATCCATAAAATACCTCCTGTACGAATAAAAGAGGAGAACAGGTATATCCTTCTTTGCACAGTATACAACTTTTACATGCGATTCGATTACCCATATGGGCGATTACCAAAGATGGATTATTTGCATCGTCAACAGAGAATCACTCACCTACCAGCCGGATTTATAATTCGGCATCTTTCGCCAGAGGCATATTCCATGTCCAATTCAAAGGTATTTCCGTATCTGGAAGCTGTGTTCGCCGTGGTTGTTTGGGGTGCTTCATTCATCGCGACGAAGGTCGTGCTGCGCGATATTCCGCCCGTAACCGTGGTGTGGCTGCGCTTCGCGATGGGTGTCGTCATTCTGGGACTCGCTGTGGCTTTGCGCAAGCAATTTGCCCTGTTGAACAGGAACGAATGGCTGTATTTTGCACTGCTCGGGTTTCTAGGCATCACCTTCCATCAGTGGCTGCAGTCGAACGCATTACAGACTTCAGAAGCCAGCACCACAGCATGGATCGTTTCCACTACACCCGTGTTCATGGCGATCCTTGGTTGGGTTGTGTTAAAGGAAAATCTGGGGGCAATCAAGATCGCGGGTATTTTACTGGCGTTCATGGGTGTGTTGCTGGTGGTTTACGACGGCAACCTGCGAACGATCTCTCTACGCAGTTTTGGCAAGCCAGGCGATATTTTGATCTTGATCAGCGCGGTCAATTGGGCAGTGTTCTCTGCCCTTTCGCGGCGCGGGTTGAAAACGCACCCGGCATCGTTGATGATGTTTTACGTAATGTTGATGGGATGGGTGTTTACATCCATTTTATTCTTTGCCACGCAGGATGTTTCAGAGATCGGGAATCTAACGTTCAACGGCTGGATCGCCATTTTATTTTTGGGAGTCTTTTGTTCGGGGCTGGCCTATATCGCCTGGTACGATGCATTGAAGGCTCTATCCACTGCGCAGACAGGTGTGTTCCTTTACATTGAGCCGCTGGTCGCCGTGGCGGTGGCGTTCTTTATTCTGGGCGAGCCTATCACTCTGGCGTCCATGCTCGGCGGCGGGATCATCATCCTGGGGGTGTGGTTGGTAAATCGCTAAAGAGGAAAGGTCAGCGAAACGGGAACAGGCACCGGCTACGCGTGAGGCGAAGCGATCCAATAGAATTGACGACACGAATCCCCGTTCAACTTGACGTTTTTGCAAGGGATGGGAGTATAATCAAGTCACTATATTCCCACGAAACGGAGGAAAGTATCATGGCTAGTGTAACGTTCGATAAAGTCGTCAAAAAATATGGCGACGTGACCGCTGTCAACAATTTGAACATCGCTGTTGACGACAAGGAGTTTCTTGTGCTCGTAGGTCCTTCAGGCTGCGGAAAGACAACCGCTCTGCGCTGCCTCGCCGGACTCGAAGAAATTACAGACGGGGAAATTCGCATTGGTGACCGTGTGGTGAACGATGTTGCTCCAAAAGATCGAGACATCGCCATGGTCTTTCAGTCGTACGCTCTGTATCCCCACCTGTCCGTTTATGACAACATGGCATTTGGTTTGAAACTTCGCAAAGTACCGAAGGATGAAATCAAGCGCCGCGTGGGTGAAGCTGCCGATGTGCTCGGTATTCAGGATCTGCTCGATCGCAAGCCGCGCCAACTCTCCGGCGGTCAACGCCAGCGTGTGGCAGTGGGACGCGCGATCGTACGCGAGCCGAAGGTCTTCCTCTTCGATGAGCCGCTTTCCAACCTGGATGCGAAACTGCGCGTGGCAATGCGTGCCGAAATCAGCAAGCTTCACCAGCGCCTACAGACCACGTTCATCTACGTGACCCACGACCAGACGGAAGCCATGACCATGGCCACCCGCATCGCCGTGATCAACAAGGGCGTTCTGCAGCAGCTCGACACTCCGCAAAATCTGTATGACCACCCCAACAACCTGTTCGTTGCCGGCTTCATTGGCTCGCCTGCCATGAACTTCTTCCCCGGCAAGCTTCGCAAGGACGGTAACAAACTGGTCGTAGATACCAATGACTTTGTTGTGCCGATCCCGCCTGCGAAATCCAAGTTGTACGAACCGCACGCAGGCAAGGACGTCATCTTCGGCATTCGCCCTGAGAACATCCACGATGCGGACTTCGTCCCACCCAACATCGATGCCGAGAAGGTTGCGGTCAAGGTGGATGTGACCGAGTTGATGGGTAATGAGATCTTCCTGTACCTGGTCAGCGGCAAGAACACATTTGTTGCCCGCGTTGACCCGCGCTCCAAGCTGCGTGTGGGACAACAGGCCTCGGTCATGTTCGATATGGATTCCGTCCATATCTTCGATGCTGCCACCGAAGAGACCATTCGCTAATCATTTCCTGCCCGAATCCTTCCGGCTGGACAATTGTCCAGCCGGAATTTTTTAATTTAAAGAACTTTAATGAATTACTTTGTTAAAACTCTTGAAAATATTAGGATTTGTGCTACACTATGGACAGTTAGTCAACAGTTAGTAACTCGTCATACTCTGAAAAGGTTCACTTTGTCCGCTTTCTACTGGCTTCCTGCAAATCATAATGTTAGGAATTTTAACAAACACGCGGCTGTGGATCTTATTCGCTTTTCTGGAAAAGGACTTTCCCGTACAGACCTGGCCGAGGAAATGGGGTTAACGAAAGCAGCTGTTACCATCATCGTCAATGATCTTATTTCAAACGGCTTAATTCTCGAAACAGAGAGCCGTACCACATCCAGCGGACGTCCGCCTGTTGTGTTGGAAATCAATCCCAATCATGGGTTGGTTGCTGCAATCGACATGGGCGCCATGCACCTGAGTGTTGCCCTGGGAGATTTTTCCGCTCGCATTATTGAAGAGGTCGAGATTCCCTTCCGTATCGATAACGGCCCTGAAACGTGTTTGAAAGAAGCCGATCGAGTGCTGCGGGAATTGCTGGAAAAGAGAGGCTTATCTCCTTCGAATCTTTTGGGGATCGGCATCGGCGTTCCCGGCCCTGTGATCGCTGAAGAAGGCATGGTGATGGCACCGCCCATTATGCCCGGCTGGGACCGCTTCCCCATCCGCAAGACATTGGAAGCACAATGGAAAACAGCGATTACCTTGAACAATGACGCGGAGTTGGGCGCGTTGGGTGAATGGGCGTATGGAGCAGGCCGTGGTGAAAAGAATCTGGCTTTCATCAAGGTTGGAAGCGGAATTGGTGCAGGTCTGATCATCAACCGCCAGATCTATGGTGGTACCACAGGCTCGGCAGGTGAGATCGGTCACCTCACGGTGGACGAGAACGGTCCTCTGTGCAATTGTGGGAATCATGGCTGTCTCGAGGCCTTTGCGGGCGGACATGCCATCGCATCGCAAGCCAAAAAACTGGTGGCTTCCGGCAAGCGGACGTTACTCTCCGAAAAAAGTATCGACGTGATCACTGCCCATGACGTTGCCGAGGCGGCCCGCCGTGGTGACCTCCCCGCCCAGGAGATCTTAAAGCGCTCCGGCACTTATATTGGGATTGCTATCGCTGGTCTTATCAATCTTATCAATCCAAGCACAGTCATTATCGGCGGCGGAGTGGCGCAGGTCGGTGATCTGCTTACCACCCCCATTCGACAAGCCGTTCGCCAGCGATCTCTTCGCGCTTCCGAGCATGGTGTCAAGATCACTACAGCCATGCTGGGGAGACGTTCCTCGTTGATAGGTGCTCTGGTCCAGGCAATCAACATTGCCATCCATGAAAGCATGGAGCACAAAAGTCAAGGCAAGAACCCGTCATCAGATATCGAACAAGGTACCGAATTCAATGCCGCAAAGGAGGTGATTGCATCCAAGGAGTGAGAACCATATAATCAAACCAGCACGAACTACCGTTGTATACAAATCGATTTTCATCCATTAGGAGAAGAAGAAAAAATGAAGAACAAACTTTCTGTACTCTTCGGGCTTTTGCTCATCGCCAGCATGGTGCTCTCTGCCTGCGGCGGTGGAGCAGCGACCGAAGCCCCTGCTGCGACCGAAGCTCCCGCTGCGACCGAAGCCCCTGCCGCAACCGAAGCCCCCACTGAAGCCCCCGCTGCCGAGCCCATCGAAGTCACCTTCTGGCACGCCTACGGCACCGGATCCGCTGAAGAAGTCGCCCTGACCGGTTTGCTCGAAAAAGCCGCCGCTGATCTTCCTCAGTACAAGATCAACGTCCTCCAGGTCCCCTTCAACGACATCTACAATAAGTATCGCACCGATGTCGCCGCCGGTGGCGGACCAGACATGTTCATCGCCCCGAATGACTCCCTCGGTGATGATGCCCGCGCCGGCTTGATCGCTGACATCACCAGCCTGGCCGAAGGCAAACTCGATGGCGTCAATCAGCTCGGTATCGACGGCATGTCCCTCGATGGCAAGCTCTATGGTATTCCTGAATCCCTGAAGGCTGTCACCCTCTGGTACAACAAAGATTTGATGGCGACTCCTCCTGCCAACACCGATGAACTCAAGGCCGCCATGGAAGCTGGCACCCCCATTAGCATCAACTACGGCTGCTACCACATGTTCGGCTTCTACAATGCCTTCGGTGGCAAGATCTTCGATGACAGTTGGAAAGTCGTTGCTGATCAGGGTACCGGCGTCACCGATGCCTTCACCTATTTGAACGACCTCTATCAGATCCAGAAGAAGAACTCCTGGGCTATGAACGATAGCGATGCCCTGGCTCCGTTTAGCGAAGGCAAGCTCGCCGCTGTGGCTAATGGTAACTGGGCCATGGGCGATTATCGCAAGGCTCTCGGTGACAAGCTCGGCATTGCCCCGCTGCCCGAAGGTCCTGGTGGACCCGCCGCCCCGATGCTCGGTGTTGATGGTTACTACTTCAACCCGAATAGCGCCAATCAGGCAGCTGCTCTCGACGTGGCTCTCTACCTGACCAACGCCGAATCCCAGACCGTTATGATGAACGAAGCTGGCCACGTGCCGGTGCGCACCGATGTCACCATCACCGACTCCCTGATCCAGGGTCTCGTGGATGCCTTCAACAAGGGTGCAACCATCCGCCCGCAGGTTCCTGAATTGGGCAAGTACTGGTCCAACTTCTGTGGTTCCGATCAGATCTACGAAAAAGGCGTTACTCCGGCCGACTTCGTAAAGTCTGCAGTGGAAGCCGCCAACAAGTAAGTCTTTCGAGCTAAATGATGAGTTCTTTCATCATTATTTAGTAAGCATCCCGACAAAGATAAACAGGGGAAACTCTGTTTATCTTTGTCTTTTTGCATCGGTTACTTGATTTACATATTCACTTTTCAAGCCCGGAGGCAACTTATGGCAACAGTAACTGCAACTGCCAGGAAACAAAGCAGAAAGCGGACAACAGATGTGCGTAAGGCAATGTTGCCTTATTTATATCTGCTTCCGGCCTTTGCCGTTATGGCGGTCATCACATTTTATCCACTCATCTATCAGATCATTGTCTCATTCACTGATTTCCAAACAAAGGATCTTAGGTACGGGCTTGCCTCGCCTGTACTTAATTTCATCGGTTTCAAAAATTACATCGACATCCTGACCGGCGGTCTGCCTGTTCAAAACTTCGAGTTCTTCCGGGTGTTGATTTACAATTTCTGGTGGGCGATTACCAATGTGATGGTTCACGTCCCTGCTGGTGTTGTAATCGCGGTCCTTTTGAACACACCAGGCTTGTGGTTTAAGAAGGTCTACCGTGCGATCTACATTCTGCCAGTGGTTGTCCCCCCGATTGTGGTCGCCACGGTATGGCGTAACATTTTTGATGAGCAGTACGGGGCGATGAACCAATTCCTGACGGCATTCGTGCACATGCTGGGGTCAGCCGATCCAGTACATTTGCGTTGGCTTACAGAGTACACACCACCCATTCCCTGGCTCCTGCCAACAGGTCCACTGCCGCTTGCCTATTACGCGATGATGATTGCAAATTTTTGGTTGGGTTGGCCCTTTATGACCGTAGTGGCAACCGGTGCTCTACAAAGTGTTCCGCGGGACCTCTATGAAGCGGCATCCATAGATGGGGCCACAGGCACTCAACAGTTCTGGAATATCACCGTACCCATGATTCGTCCGGCGATGATCCCAGCTGCAGTGTATGGTTTTACAACCTCATTCAATCTGTTTTCATTTGTCTATTTTATGACTCAAGGTGGGCCGGCACGCTCCACTGAGATCCTGGTGACGTTCGCCTACGACCTGGTGCGTAACCTTCGTCTCTTCGGCGCGGCGGCGGCATTCTCAGTGTTCATCTTCATTGTTGCATTGATCGTATTCCTGATTACCAACCGGATTACGCGTGCAACAGAGAGTTATACCTAGGTACCCGCCATGACTACACCACAAACCACTCAAACCAAAAACATTTTTGTCCGCATTCTCAATATGAATACATCAGGAGAAGTCGGCGGACGCGACCTGCCACTCTGGCGGCAGATACTTCTGCAGATTCTCACATTAATCATCGCGGCAGAAGTGTTGTTCCCGATCATGTATATTGTCACGCTGTCATTCAGTTCCAAAACCACACGTCCATCATCCCTGGAACTGATCCCGAAGGAATTTTCACTGACGGCGTATCAGCAGGTGTTGGATCACCCCACAGCCAACCCAGTGACATTTACAGAACTACTGAGAAACAGTTTCATGTTATCGGTCGGCGTGGGTTTGGCAGCTTTGCTGGTTGCGGTCACGGCAGCCTACGCATTCTCACGGTTCAAGTTCAAAATGCGACAGGTACTTATGGTAATGGTATTCATCCCATTGTTGATGCCTACTGTGGGTCTCTCCACGCCGCTCTACCTGCTGATGAACCAATTCAAAATATTGGACTGTGGGAAGGGCATTACGGCATTAGCTCCCCTGATGAGCTGTGTGGATGGTGTACAGGGAAAAATGATATTCAACCTGCGCGACTCGCTGCTGGGCGTCGGCATCGCCATGATTGCCGGAGCATTGCCTTTTGCAGTCTGGAATCTCAAGGGATATCTGGACACGATTCCTGCCGAACTTGAGGAGGCGGCAGCCATCGATGGCGCGGATGCGAATCGGATCTTTTTCCAAATTGTTCTACCGCTGGCCATCCCACAATTGGCAGTTACGTTCTTCCTTGGCTTTATCGGGCATTGGCAGGAATTTGTGATCTCGTGGCTTTTCCTGAGTCAGCCGAAGAGTTACACACTGGCGATGACTCTATACAATATGACCGGGCAATATGCGAACGCCATCCCTTGGAACCGCTTCGCGGCCATGGCGATCATCGTGGCCTTGCCAGTCGCGATCATCTATGTCGCGCTACAGAAGTACATTACTGGCGGCTTGACCACAGGTGCGGTAAAGGGCTAGTCCGAATGAAACAGGGCGGTCACAATGACCGCCCTGTTTTTTTGACAATTATGAAAAAACTTTTTGCGTTTGCTCTATTGACATCCCTACTCTTTGGATGTATTCCGACAACAGCGACCGTTCCACCTACGCCGACCGTTGCCTCTGCTCAAACAGCGGAACCACCCCTCGAAACAGATTCCGCCCCGTGGTGGAAAGATGCGATCTTCTATGAAATATTCGTCCGCTCTTTCAACGATTCCAACGGCGACGGCATCGGTGACTTCAACGGCATCACACAAAAATTGGATTATCTGCAAGGGTTGGGAATCAATGCCATCTGGCTCATGCCCATCCACCCATCCCCTTCCTATCATGGATATGACGTTATCAATTATTACGCGGTCAATTCTGAGTATGGCAGCATGGATGATTTCAAGAAACTCTTGAATGAAGCACATAAACACGACATCAAGATCATCATTGACCTCGTCCTCAATCACACGTCCAGCCAGCATCCATTTTTTGTCGATGCCAACAGCGGACCGGATTCACAGTATCGCGATTGGTATGTGTGGTCGAACACATCGGGTGGCAACTACTGGCATGAAGGCAATGGCGGATATTACTATGGCTATTTCTGGAGTGGTATGCCTGATCTCAACTACCGCAACCCCGAAGTCACTCAGCAAATGGACAATGTTGTCCGCTATTGGCTCAAGGATATTGGCATCGACGGTTTCCGCATCGATGCAGCCAAGCACTTGATCGAAGAGGGCAATCAGGTCGAGAATACGGAAGCTACTCATGAATGGTTCAAATCCTTCTATACTTTTTATAAAAGTGAAAACCCAAATGCATATACTGTAGGCGAAGTATATGGAGCCGGAGCCTTCCTGGCGACAAAATATTCACAACAGATGGATCACATTTTCAATTTCGAACTTGCCAGCGGAATCATCAACAGTGTCAATGGAGAATCGAACAGCGGCATCAACAGCGCCTGGAATTTTACGCTCAACGATATCACTACTGGAGACTACGCCACATTCCTGACCAATCACGATCAGAATCGCGTGATGAGCGTTCTGAACGGCAGGGAGGAAAAGGCAAAGCTTGCCGCTGTGATGCTGCTAACGTCCCCCGGCACACCGTTCATTTATTACGGCGAAGAGATCGGCATGCAGGGCAAAAAACCGGATGAAGACATCCGCCTGCCCATGCAATGGAATGCAGAGACAAATGCGGGGTTCACGACTGGTACGCCATGGAGGACACCCGATCCCACATACGTGGATGTCAACGTTGTCAATCAAAGTGAAGATTCCAATTCACTCTTGAACCTGTATCGCACGCTTACGAAACTTCGTCACGAACATTCGGTACTGCGAAGTGGAAGCCTAGTTCTACTGGATACACGCAATTCTAGTGTGTATGCGGTTCTTCGAACAGATGGAAAGGAATCCATCCTGGTTTTGATCAACCTAAAAGGGACACCCATCTCCGATTATTCGTTGACACTCAAAGAAAAACTACTCCCCGATTCCACCCTGACACCCACTTCGCTGTTGGATTCGACTACGGCCGCGCCGCTTACAATCACCAACGGGACGTTCAAAGAATATAAACCCGTCGTTGAACTTCCCGCCTATCAGGCCTACCTTTTTCAACTCAAATAAAAGATCAAATACAACATCCTGAAAACTAAACACTTCAGGATGTATTGTATTACTTCTGGAAAAACGCCAGGAACAATGTGTACACAAGCGTAATCACAACTCCAAGAATGGAGATGATGATTCCAGCAAGTGCTGTTTGGCTGTGTTCGGTCCGCAGGCTGATCGTGCCGCAGACAATTCCCAGGATGCTTGTAATACCTCCACAGATCGGGATGATGGCCAGGCACAGACTCATCAATCCCAATGCAGCGGAGGCAATGGAGAGGAACTTTGCGGTCCGCAGTTCCGGGTCCAGGCTGTTCGGGTCAACTTCCATATGATTTCCTCCGATGAACAGTTAAGATTATACTCGCCATGATAACAAGTCCCCATAGGTGGGATTGAGTCTTATAATTAATGGGCGTTTATATGAATCACCCGCCATCAATTCAGGGAGTCAGATTGTGAACAAAACGAAACCTGTTTCTTTACTCGTTAAAATATTGGCCGTCCTCCTCGTAACCACTATTGCGTGGATGCTTCGCGATCGCGCTGTGAACAAACTCCCAGTAGATTATGATGAAGATGACTATCTGCGGGCTGCTCAACAGTTTACACAATTGATCCGAAGCAAGGATTGGGCCGGCTTCCAGGAGACCAACTATCGTACAGAGCACCCGCCGCTGTCGAAGATCCTGTTCGGTGTCAGCCTGCTCTCAGTTCCTGAAGCTCCTTTAATCCCAGACCGTCCTACAAGCGCAGAACCAGACAAATATCTACCACGCGAACTTTTGTTGAATGCCCGCTCGGTGGGGAAAGTACTGGGAACGATCACAGTATTCCTGCTGGCTTTGCTCAGTCCGGTTGCAGGGTTATTCCTAGCAGTCCATACCATGACCATCAAATACGTCTCTCAGGTAATGCTGGAGGCGCTGCCTGCGCTCACCAGCCTCATTACGGTGATGGCGTACGTACAAAGCAAAAAGCAGAAAAAAGGATTGGCCTGGTTGATCGTCTCAGCGGTTTTTCTGGGATTAACCGCTTCATCGAAATATTTGTATTGTCTTGTTGGAGTTGCAGTTCTCATAGATTGGTATTTGGATTCAAAAGAAAACAACACTCTACGCACCTTCGTACAGAACATGCTGATCTGGGGTGGGCTTGCCATTGTGACCTTTTTCCTGACGGATCCCTATCTTTGGCCGGACTCAGTGAATCGCCTGAAAGAGACCATCTTTTATCACGCTGGATATGCCACCGGGGCCAGTGAAGTGCAAAACGCTGGTTTTCCGTTCTGGCAGCCGTTTGTATGGTTGAACACGTCGGCGTACTACTGGCATCGCGGTGTATTTGTCGTTGGGTTGGATGTTTTGATCACGACCCTGGCTGCGTTCGGACTTTCCCGCCTGTGGAAAAAAGAACGGACATATGTGCTGTGGCTTGCAATTGCAGTGATCTTTCTATTGTTGTGGCCAACAAAATGGCCGCAATATATTCTTGTTCTGACGGTGCCACTTTCCTTCTCGGCCGGGGAGGCAGTCGCTTTGGGCTGGGAAAAAGCTCGTGAAGGCTACAACAGGCGCAGGCTTGGAAAAGAGGCGAGGGAACATTTTAATCGCCGCGAAGTTGCACGGTCCATCCCCTGGCTGGTACCGGGACTCATCGTCTTCACTGCGTTCACACTATTCCCACTGATCTTCCAGGTTGCCATATCGCTGACAGACTTTAACAGCATCTCAATCAAGGATGGTTTGAACGGCGGTGTGTGGCGCGAAGTATGGGAGGGGATTACAGGTAAAGCCGAAGCTGTTAATCCGGATTTTCCTTATCGGTCGAAGGAAGTGCAGTTCACGGGCCCCAGTTCCTACCTTCCCGTGTTCGACTGGATCACAGGCGAAGGGGAACTTGTATTCGACATTTTATGGACGGTATTGTCCGTGGTGCTACAGACGGCTTTGGGTGTGGGAGCGGCGTTACTGCTGTGGAATAAACGCATCCGCTTCCGGCGCGGATGGCAGACGTTGTTTATCCTGCCCTGGGCGATCCCGGAAACGATCGGCGCATTGATGTGGATGTCAGTCTTTGCCTCCACATTTGGCTGGCTGGCGTTGGCAGTTCAAGACCTGGGCAAGGAGATCCCGTTCGCCTTCCTGAACGATTGGGCATCCAGCCCGAATCTGACGCTGATCGTACTTCTCATCGCAGGCTTGTGGTATGGTTTCCCCTTCATGATGTTGGCTGCCTCTGCTGCGTTGAAACAGGTGCCCATGGATGTCTTTGACGCCGCTGCCATGGACGGTGCCAATGCCTGGCAAACGTTCCGGCATGTGACCTGGCCGCTGCTGATGCCGCTGGTCGCCCCTGCCATCATTGTTCGCGGCATCTTTGCGTTCAACCAGTTCTATCTCCTGCAGATCTTCAGTTTCATGCATGGGAATTATTTCATGACCACCCTTGCGACTCTTTCTTATAATATTTTCAACCCGAGCGGCTTCTTTGGCTTTAATGGACAATTCGCAATATCAGCCACGCTTAACATCATCACACTATTGATCCTGATCGGGTTCGTGATCCTGTTCAACCGCTGGAGCAAGGCAGATGAGGGAGTGACGTATGCGTAGACCTACCTTCCTGCAACAGTTACTTTCACAAATTGGATTGCTCCTGATCGGGTTGTTCGTCCTCCTCCCCATTTGGAGCATCGGACGCCTGGCATTCGATGCATCGTTGAAAAGCCGTCCAGTGGAATTCCGGGTTTTTCCCAAAGAGATCGGATTCGCGCCCATGGAACAGGTGATGGATCGTCCCTATCAATCTGTGACCTTTGCAAACCTACTTAAGAACAGCTTGACCGTTTCTGGCAGTTCTGCTCTGGGCGCGATCGTCCTCGGGATGAGTCTGGCATATGCCTTTGCACGCTTCCGTTTCCCCGGGCGGAAAGTTGGGTTATTTTTGTTGCTGCTTGCAGCAATGCTGCCACCCATCGCGTTCACCACAGCCCTCTATATTGTGCTCAGCATCTTAAAGATCCGCACCACGCTGCTGGGACTGGCCATCATCTATGCCACATTTGCCATGCCGTTCTGTATCTGGAATATGCGCGCCGCGTTTCAATCCATTCCGAAGGAATTGGAGGAAGCTGCGTACCTGGATGGTGCCAGTAATTTCAGGACCTTCCTCGCCATTTCCCTGCCGTTGGCGATTCCCTCCATTGCGGTCTCTGCGTTGATCGCTTTCCTGATGGGCTATTCCGAGTTCGCCATTGGCTGGTTGTTCATCGACAAATCGGAGAATGTGACGTTGGCCATGTCCATCTACTCCATCCTTGCCTCCGGCGCCACCCAACCGTGGAGTCAGATAGGCTCGCTGGCGTTGGTCATGTCTGTACCGGTAGTAATCATTTTCGTCATCCTGCAGCGCACCCTGCTCGACCAGATGCTGCTTGGGAATACGGGAGAGACTTCCTGACAGTTTTGAAGTTACATAGAGTTTGCATTATCGTTTTTACACTAACAATCGAATTGATGTACAATCACCCCCCGTAGGACAAGACTTGGAAGCCGCTTGTCCTACTTTATTCCACACTGAGGAATCTTCGATGACCACACCTGCCTGGGTACAAGACGCCATTTTTTATCAAATATTTCCAGATCGTTTTGCAAAAAGCAGCCGTAACCCGGCTGGAAACCTACCCTTCGAATCATGGGACTCGCTTCCCACTGTCCACGGGTATAAAGGCGGTGACCTGTACGGGATCATTGAAAAACTGGATTATCTGCAGGATTTGGGGATTACAGCTCTGTATCTCAATCCGATCTTTGCTTCCGCATCCAACCACCGTTATCACGCCTATGATTATTACACTGTTGACCCGCTCCTCGGTGGGAACGCTGCGTTCATGGAATTGTTGGACAAAGCCCACAAGAGGAACATCCGCGTCGTCCTGGATGGCGTTTTCAATCATGCGTCACGCGGCATCTGGCAGTTCCACCACGTTCTAGAATCTGGCAGTGCATCCCCTTACAAGGACTGGTTCTATTTCGATCCTGAGCGTTTGAATGGAAAGAAACACTGGGGCGCCTACCCGGGTCCGCATGAACAAAAGGCGCTGCAGCAGCACGAAGATAGCCTCACCGCCATTGGCTATCGCGGCTGGTGGAATTTGCCTGCA
>CAZKSG010000052.1:13643-24865 GCA_964555335.1 uncultured Anaerolinea sp. | reverse complement strand
CCACTTCGCTTTGCACGCGCGAATGGATCTCGTCTTCGAGTTCAAGCACGTCCACTTCCTGAGCGAGAATTTTGTTCAATGCCTGCAAACGTCCGCGCACATCGAGCAGCAGCAACAGACTCTGTTTGGCTTCGTAGTTCAACGCCAGCGATGTAGCGATCATATCGGCCAACCAGCCCGGTTCTGCGATGTTCAATGCAAATAGGTGCGCCTCCTCAGGGATGGAACGATCCAACTGCACGCAGCGCTCGAACAGGTCCAGCACTGAGCGCATGAGGGCCTGTGTTTGACGGTCTGCCGTTTCCGGCTCGGGAATGACGCGGGCACGTACCATCAGGTATGGTTTTGTCCTCGTAAACTCGAGGACCTCCACGCGGCGGCGTCCCTGCACAAGCGCGGAGTGCGAGCCATCCGGCATTTGTAACAACCGCCCTACTGCCATCTCCACACCTACTTCCAGAAAATCACCTGGACCCGGCGTATCGAGATCGGCATCATGCTGCGTCAAACCGATGACAGTTTGTTCCTTTGTCTGCGCTTCCTGGACGGCCAACAACGATCCCTCGCGCCCGACAAAGATCGGCGATACCATGCGCGGAAACACAACCAAATCTCGCAGCGGCAACACCGCGGCTTCGATAATGCCATCGGCATTCGGCTCGCGATTAGGGATGCGATACAACTCCTCGGTGCGCTGCGAGAGGGTCAGGTCAAAATTATCTTCTTCTTCGTTCCAGTCTTTTGTATGTGCCATCGTGTCCTCATGTCATTGCGAGGAGCGAACGAAGTGAGCGACGAAGCAATCTCCTCGAAACAAATATATGATTGTTATCAGGAGATTGCTTCGCCCTTATCGGGCTCGCAACGACATTAAATTGTTCCATACTCTCATCACTTCTGCGGTAACGAACATCGACCCCGCAGATAAAACAATACTACCATCTTTCCCGGATAAATCCAGCGCGTGACGGAAAGCGGATTCAACAGGACTCACCGCCTCCGACTCCAACCCGGCCTGGTCGGCCAACTCGATGATCTTCTCCGGTTCCAGCGCCCGCGGATGGTCGGCCCGCGTCACGATGAGGCGCTTGATCTTCTGTTTTATCTCAGCGAACATACCGGGAATGTTCTTATCCTCCGACGCACCAAAGATAAGATAGACTTTTTTATCAGGAAAATGCTCATCGAGCGTCTCGCGTAACTTTGCGAATGAATCCTGGTTGTGTGCCGAGTCAAAAATGACAGGCGGATCGCGTCGCACCACTTCGAAGCGGGCCCGCCATTTTACCTGAGAAAAGCCCCGTTGAATGGCTTCATCGGAAATTGACAGTTTGCTGGCTTTGAGAGCGGCGTAGGCAGTGGCGGCGTTTTGGATCTGGTGTTCACCGAGAAGAGGTAACTGAAGGTTCAAAGTTGAAGGTTGCAGGTCGGATAAGCGAAGAGATTGCCCCTCCAATGATGATGTCAGACGTTCAAACGTTACATCCTTTCCAACCAAAATAAAGGGACAGCCTTTCTCTTTGGCTACACGCTCTAAAACGTCAAGCGCCTCCTCGGTTTGCGGAGCAGAGACCACAGGGATTCCTGGCTTGATAATTCCCGCTTTCTCACCTGCGATCTTGGCAAGGGTGTTTCCGAGCACGGCCATGTGATCATAGGACAGCGATGTAATAACAGAGACCTTTGGCATAACAATGTTCGTTGCGTCCAGCCGCCCACCCAAACCGACTTCGACCACCGCCGCAGTACACCCCTGCTTTGCAAATGCAAGGAACCCTAGGGCAGTTGTGATCTCAAACGTTGTCAACTTCGGGATCTTCATCACAAAAGGTTTGATCTCTTCCACCAATTCGATCAGGAATTCATGCGAGATGGGTTCACCGTTGATTTGGACCCGTTCCACGTAATCCAACAAGTGCGGTGATGTGTATAGGCCCACCTTGAATCCTGTCGCGTGCAAAGCAGACGCACACAACGCGCTGACCGATCCCTTCCCTTTCGTCCCAGCTACATGAATGATGGGATATTTCAACTGTGGATTGCCTAATTCTTCCATCAACGCGAACATACGGTCCAGGTTGAACTCTGCTTTGGCAAGTTCGGAGGAATGTTTGAGGCTATAATCTACAAAAGAGTAGAGGTAATCGAGAGCTTGGTTATATTGAGTTTCGGTATTAAACATGCGAAGGATTGTAAAACGTAATTCGTAATTCGTAAATTCAAAAAAAAATCAGGAGCCATACCTTAAAATGGAAACCTGTTTTATCTGCCGCAAACATAATGGATTGGAAGCCACACCTCCTGGTGACTACATCTATGAAGATGAGCACTGGATGGTCTGCCATGCGCCGGGAAAGCTAGGACCACTAGGACAACTTTTCATCGAATCCAGGCGTCATTTTCTGGATTATGCCGAAATGACGGATGAAGAGTCCGCGTCATTGGGAAATGTGATGAGGAAGATCTACCATGCTCTCAAATTGCACGCGGGAGCAGAACGAGTCTATCAAGTCACGTTGATGGAGGGAGTCCCGCACTTTCACTCATGGCTGGTACCGCATCGGAAAACGGATACGGACAAAGGTATGAAATTCCTTACCAGGGATGATTCGTGCAACGATGAGGAAGCGGCTGCGCTGGCGGAGAAATTACGAGAGACAATGAAAGATCTGTAGCGGCGACTTCAATCACTACTTGATGACGAATCCATCACAGGCGCTTCACAAAGTCGTCACTACACAAGACTATGATCGCTACCTTAACCATTCACCTTCACATTCCTGGTTGTTCCTCCCTCAAAGAAAAGCGTGGATATATCAAGCCGCTGATCTCACGTCTACATCGCGAGTTCAATGTCTCCGTCGCTGAAATCGACTTAAACGACAAATGGCAGGAGGCTACCATTGGATGTGCCATGATCGGGAATGATCATGGCTTTCTGGAGTCTGCGCTGCAAAATGTGGCAAAATGGGTGGAAGGTCACTGGACAAATGGGGATGTGATCGAGCAAAAGATAGAGTTCATTTGAGGTTCGAAGGTTGCAAGTTGAACATGGCGAACCAGGGACCTTCGAATATTCAACATTAATATGGAAGCGGAGATACCATGGATCTAGAATTGAAAGACAAACGTGCCTTTATCGCCGGTTCCTCACGCGGGCTAGGATATGCAACAGCATTACTTCTTTCCAAAGAAGGCTGCAAGGTCGCACTGAACGGCCGTGACGAGGAGAAGGTCAAAGTAGCAGCGGAAACGATCGCTCATGAAACAGGCACACAAACCATCGGCGTGGCGGGAGACGTGAGCGACGCATCTGTGGCAGAGGCGTTGATCATATCCGCAGTCGAAGCATTGGGCGGGCTCGATATCCTGATCACCAATGCTGGTGGACCTCCAGCAGGGTCATTTGAAGTTTTCGATGAAGATGCGTGGCAAAAGGCTGTGGATACTTCGTTCATGAGCCATGTATGGCTCATTCGTGCGGCACTCCCTCACCTACGAAAGTCCGAGGCGCCGAGTGTGTTGACCATGACTTCCTTTACTGTGAAACAGCCGCTGCAAAATTTGGTGTTGTCGAATAGTGTGCGGCTTGCCACCATCGGTCTGACCAAGTCACTGGCGATGGAACTTGGTAGGGACAAAATTCGTTTTAACTCCATCCTACCCGGCTGGACAATGACGGAACGTGTTGAAAATCTGATGAAATTTCGTGCCGAAAACAATAAAACAAGTGTGGATGAGGAAATCGCAAAGTTAAATGTCGAGATCCCATTGGGACGCATGGCTCAACCGGAGGAATTTGCAAAAGTGGCTGTATTTCTGGTTTCGCCTGCCGCATCATATGTCAACGGTGTAATGCTGAATGTGGATGGCGGGATCGTGAAGGGTTTGTTTTAGTGAAACGACTTTTCTCTTGTTTGTTGATCTTTGTGTTGGCAGCATGTGCTGCTCCACAAGCCACGGAACCTGCGATGCCATTGCCTACACAAGAGGCAACATCCATGCCTTCGACGATGGACGAAGCACATGATGTGCTGGTTAACTTCTTGACATTGCTGCACGACAAAAAGTATCAGGAAGCTGCACCACTGTACGGTGGTGAGTACGAACAATTGCAGGTGTTCAACACGGAAATCGACCCAACGGATCATGTCGCGCTGTGGGCGTGGGCTTGCGACAATCAACTATTGCAGTGTCTCAAAGTGCGCTCGGCGCCATTCCAGGAATTGCGCGGCGACACATACATCTTTCAGGTAGAATTCAACAACCCGGACGGCAGCCTGTTCGTGCTGGGTCCCTGCTGCGGCGCAACGGAGACTGAGATGCCGCCTGTCTCGCAGTTCGAATATATTGTCAGCCGGAATGCAGAACATCGTTACGTGGTCATGACCACGCCACCCTACGTACCATAAGGAATTTCATGTCAACATTCACCTGTCTCAACTGTGGTGCATCTGAAATGGAGCGACCACTTGTCTCTTTAAAATTCCAGGGCAAGGAACTTTTCATTTGTCCGCAGTGTCTGCCCACATTGATCCACAAGCCGTATCAACTGGCAGATAAACTCCCAGACTTCACCCCTTCTGACAATCCTCCTCCGGACGACCATTAACCTGCTTCATGAACAAACTCTCCTTCCTTGCGCGAACATCGCTCCTCATCGCGTTCTTCTTTTTCATTGACAAAATCCTTGCATTTGTACGCGTGGGGATCATTTCTCGCCAATATGCAGATTCGGTCCAATTGCTAGACACGTTCAACGCTGCCAATAATTTACCGGATGTCTTGTTCGCGTTGATCTCAGGCGGCGCACTGGCGATGGCATTTATTCCCTTGATGAGTGAATATCTCACCACCAAAGGTCGCGCTGCGGCATGGGATCTATTCTCGCGTGTTGCCAACCTTGCGTTCGTAGTGACCGGCAGCATCGCCCTGCTTGTTGCGATCTTCGCCGAGCCGATTGTGAACGCAGAGATCGGCATCGCCCCTGGCTTCGGGCCAGAGCAGAGACAACTGCTCGCAGAATTGATGCGGCTCAATCTTGTCGGTACGATCCTCTTTTCGATTAGTGGATTGGTAATGGCCAGTTTGCAAGCCAATCAGCACTTTCTGTTGCCCGCCCTCGCACCGACCATGTATAACATCGGCCAGATCATCGGTGCTGTGTATTTCACACCGCGTTATGGGATTCATGGTCTCGTCTACGGCGTGATTTTGGGTGCAGCCATGCATTTGCTCATCCAGATTCCCGCATTGTTCAAATATCAATTTAAATGGACACCCACGCTTGACCTGCGCCACACAGGCTTGATCGAAGCATTAAAGTTGCTAGGTCCGCGCTTGTTGACGATGTTCGGCATCCAGTTGATCGTTATTGCCCGCGATAACATCGCATCGCGGCTCGACCAGGTCGGCGCAGTGACATCCCTCACCTATGGCTGGATGATCATGCAGGTTCCAGAAACATTGCTTGGCACAGCAATTGCCACTGCTATGCTCCCTACGCTGGCAGAACTCGCCTCTCGCGAAGACTGGCACGGATTCCGCTCCACAGTTGAGAATGCGCTCCGGGTTTTGATCGCGTTAACCATCCCGGTCGCAGCGATACTGGCAGCGGGGATCAATCCGCTGGTGCGTGCGGTCTTCGGCTTCGACGCGGAGACATCCACGCTCATCACATGGACAACTCGCGCCTACCTGCTTACATTAACCGGCTTCTCCATTCAAGAGATAGCTGCCCGTTCATTTTATGCCCGCAAAGAACCGATGTTCCCGTTGTATGCGGTCCTGCTGAGGCTGGCAATTTTCATTCTCATCGGCATCGCCGGGATCACATTCTTCCGCCATATTGGAGCGCCAGTCATCGCTTTTGCCGAAATTGCACTGCTGATCGAGTCTCTTTTCCTGTTCAGTTGGCTTAGTAAACGGATGCACGAACCGCTGCACGTTTGGAGTGCGGTCGGGAAAGGAATCGTCGCTGCGCTGCTTGGAGGCGTCACAGCCTACGCCCTGGCACTTTACGTACCCGGGTCTGCAGTATTGACTGCATTGCTGGGAATGATCGTCGGCGGATTGGTAGCACTTCCATTCATCTGGTCCGAAGTTAAATTGCTGATAAAGCTGTAGGATAAGATTAATCTTGCCTTAAAAAGTCTCCATTTCGTTAGGATATAATCAACCGTATGACTGAAAACATAGAAACATCTGAAGGCACACAACCCAACAAACCTGTTGCCAAAAGCGGACGTGGACGGAAATTCCTGTTCAATGCTCTTGGCTTAATCGTACTACTCGCTGTCGCCATCCTGGGCGGCTATCGTTCAGGGCTGGACATCCGTAAGAACAACCAATCTACGGTCATTATGCAGCAGCTGGGTGAGCAATACCAGAATGCACTTGTCGATATGCAGTTCGGGCGTTATGAAAACGCCAAACAGCGCCTGGAATGGATCATCGCCAACAACCCAACCTTCCCCGGTGCACAGGAGAAACTGACCGAGGTGCTGGTGTTGAGCAATCAGCCTACCCCCACCATGACACCGTCCCTGACGCCCACACCCGATTTCAGCGGCGCACAGGAAGCGTTCACCCGCGCCCAGCAATTGATCGCTGCACAGGATTGGCCCGGAGCCATTGGAGCGCTCGACCAGATGCGCAAAATGGATCCAACCTACGAACAGTCCAAAGTGGACGGCATGTATTATTTTGCGCTACGCAATTATGGATATAACCTCATCGTCAAAGAAGGCAACCTCGAAGGCGGCATCTATCAACTTACATTGGCAGAACGCTTCGGTCCACTCGATCGCGATTCGAACGGCCTGCGCGAAGGCGCGCGCGTGTACCTGATCGGGGCATCCTTCTGGGAACTGGATTGGGAGAAAGCATTGAGCTATTTCACTCAGGTCGCAGGCTATAACCTATGGGATGGCAGTATGACCGTTACAGAGCGTCTTCATACCGCCTATATGCGCTATGGTGATGACCTGTACAATCAGGGAAAATTCTGTGATGCGGTGGCTCAATATCAAAAAGCACAGGCCATCAGTGCCCTCGACCAGCTGGCAGGCAAAAACTTCAATGACGCCTATGCACAATGCTACCCTGCCACGGCAACAACAGACCCCAATTCTCTGATTACTCCTACACTGGAAACACCTATAGGTGTCACACCGGCAACCACCGAACCACCGCCAGCTACAGAAGTTCCAACTGAAACACCCACGACCGGCCCATGATCACGGCTCCACCCACCTGGGCGTTGGCGCTCACCTACTGGCTTCACCTCTTCGCCACCGTCACATGGGTCGGCAGCCTGGCAGGCGTTTCGATCCTGGTTTTGCCGGCCATGCAAAAGACTCTGGATGCGGAAACGCAATTGTCCTTTATCGAGGCGATGCAAAAAAGACTGGAGCCCATCGCCTGGTTCAGTATGAGCCTCCTTCTCGCTACGGGACTCTTTCAAATGAGCGTCAATCCACACTACGATGGGTTCCTTTCTACAAGCACACAGTGGTCGCTCTCCATTCTCGTCAAACACATTTTCGGGATCGTCATGGTGATCGTCAGCGCCATCCAGACCTGGGAAGTGATTCCCGCCATTCGACGGGCTCTCGTAAAATCGAAAAAAAGTGATAACGCCGATATGATCGATTCGCTTCGAAAAAAGGAAATCCTGTTGTTGCGAATGAATTTTGGATTGTCGCTCCTCATCCTGCTTGCCACAGCCTTTGCCCGCGCATCGTAAACATGACCATTACAACAAAAACAGCCCGCCTCTTTCAAAGGGACGGGCTGTTTCCGTTTAACAAGTCTTTATATGTTACTGATTAACCTTAAGTTGGATCGTCTGTTTCTCCCGCACACCGGTTAGGTCATAGGCCATCGCGCCTGTGATCTTAACCGGGATGATCTCCCCGATCTTTGCATCGCCTTCAATAAAGACCAGCCCATCAATTTCGGGCGCGTCTCGATAGGAACGTCCAATGGAAATTCCTTTATCGCGTCCCTCCACCAGCACATCAAGCGTCTTGCCAACATACGATTGATTGACCTGCAGGGAGATTCCCTGCTGCAATTCCATCAACTTTTCGAAGCGTGCCTGTTTTACCTCCGCAGGGATGGGGTCACCGAGCGGCTCGCTCGTGGTTCCCGGCTCGAAGGAAAACTGGAACGTCCCTACGCGATCAAAGCGGATCTCCTGCACAAAATCCACCAATGCCTGGTATTCCTCTTCTGTCTCACCTGGATACCCCACAATGAACGTGGTGCGGATGGCAAGGTTCGGGATCGCCGTACGCATCTTCCCCAATGTGCGATGCACCCAATCAATGTTGGAAGGGCGCTTCATGCGGTACAATGTTTTCGGGTGAGCGTGTTGCAACGGCATATCCAGATAAGGGAGCACTTGCTTGCGCGTTGCCATCACTTCGATCAGGTGGTCGGTCACATAGCCAGGGTAGGCATACATGACGCGGATCCAGTCCATGTCGGGGACCGAATCCGTAAGTTGTTCCAGCAGGGTCGCCAATCCATCTTTCATCCCCAAATCATGTCCGTAGTCAGTCGTATCCTGGGCAATGAGGATAAGTTCACGCACACCTGCATCCCGCAACTGGCGCGCTTCATGGATGATCGACTCAATAGGACGTGAAACCGCCGTCCCTTTGATGAGCGGAATGGCACAAAATGCACACGGACGTCGGCATCCGTCCGCCACTTTGATATACGCGCTCGCCCCGGCAACCGAAACGCGCAACGCATCATGTTCATCTGTCCCAACAGTCTTTGCTTCATCGGGCAGGTGATACAACGGCTCCGGGTGCGGGCCCTTACGCAGATCGCGCACGACCTGAACAATATCCATCCAACGGCGCGTGCCCAGCACCCCGTCAATGCCAGGGACTTTCTGGGCAACTTCTGAACCGTAACGCTGGGTTAAGCATCCCGCCGCAATCAAAATCTGGTTATTTTTCTTTCCTTCGGCAAGTTCACGCAGCACATTGATCGACTCTTCCTTTGCCGGGCCGATAAAGCCGCAGGTGTTGACGATCAACACATTGGCACGTGAAGGGTCATCCACAGCACGATATCCATCGCGCAGAAGCAACTGTGCCATAGAGTCAGAGTCAACTGTATTCTTTGCACAACCAAGGGAGACAAGATGAAATGTATTTTTCGACACGAATAAAGTTCCTTTAAGTTTGGAGCACAGGGCAATTCCCTGCACAAGTAACAAGCTGCCGCTTTTTACGGTACCGGCGTATTCGATGGAGCCGGGGTGGAGGTAAACCGCGATGTTGAGGTAGGCACGGCTGTTCGCGTGGGGGTGGGCGTGACCGTTGGCGTCAGCGATGGGATCCCGGTAGGCGTGATGATCTGATCCGCGAGATAGATATTACTCACCACCTGACCAAACGAACCGAGCAACCCCATATCCCGTCCATTATAAACAATGCGAATGGCCGCGCCGCTTCCCACCAACACTTCGACTTGTTCCTCCGCTTCGAACGGATATGCAGTTCCTGGCACCACGCGTCCCTCGAAGGTGGTCTTCCCGTCCACGATCACGCGCATGAAGGTGCGTTCCACCGCAACAAGATTCACCTGTACATTAACGTTAACGTTCAATGTCGGGATGACAACTGTCACTGTGGGCTCGCCAGGGAAGGATTCGACCGGCACAAACGTGGCAGTTGGCGTAAAGGAGGATGGATCAGGCGATGCCAGCAAAATATCCGAGATCGAGGGTGCAGTTGGCTGTACCTCGCGCTGACTTTGGATGTTCAGGATCCAGCTCACGCCCCAGATCGAAAAACCGACCAGGAGAATTACAATTCCGATACCGAAGATCAAATCACCGGCAACAAAACTCCGCATCGGAGGCAGGTTCGCCGTGATTGGCTGGCCCGGTTTACGGACCGGTTTCGATGGATTGCGCTCACGATGCCTGGCTTGCAATGCATCAGCAAAACGCAGCAGCAACGCATCCACATCCAAATCAAGGAACGTGGCGTAATTGGAGAGCATGCCGCGCGTCTGCACCGTGGAGGGCAGGTTATCCATGGCACCCAACTCAAGCGCTTCAAGATAATGTGCCTTGACGTGCGTATTGCGTTCCACCTCTTCTAGATGCAGACTCAACATCTCACGGCGGTTACGAAGTTCACGCCCAATCTCTTTAAAGATATGAGTAGAACTTTCGCCGGAGGAATCCTGTGATTCAGGAGCTTCCAGGGGAATTTCTTCTTGAACAATCTCCGCTTCCGTTTCAACAGCAGGGGTCGTAATCAACTCTTGCTGGGCAGATATGTTTTTTCGACGTGTCGTCAGAGCGGAACCGATTCGGTTCAGCCACGTCTGCCAGAGGCTGTCTTCGACATCCGGCTCAGATGCGGGTTCTGCAGGTGGTGGTATCTCTTCTGAGATTTGAGGAAGTCCACCTTCAACGGTCAGTTCCTGCTCTTGAACGACAGGCTCCACCGTAACCGGTTCATCAACCACTTCCGGTTCCGGCTGTATCTCGATCACCGGCTCTAACGGAAGAGTCGCCTCAGATCCAAGTGTAAGATCGACTTTTTTGCGGCCACGTCGTTTCGTGGTGGAGGTGGGTTCGGTTGCAGGCCGAGAATCTGCTTTTTTGCGTCGGGTCGGCTTCGGCTTGATGGGAGGCGCTATCTCTTCAATGGGAGGAGGCTCATTAACAGAAGTTGGTTCAGAAGGCAGAGTCGCCTCCGCTTCCACAACGTCCGCCGGGCCGATCACCACCTCAGGTGACTGTTGCGCCTTTTCGCTGCGCAACTCTTCGAGCAATTTCGCGACATCCAGCCCGAGAAATTCGGCATAGTTCCGCAAATAGCCGCGCGCCTGCACGGGTGAGGGCATGACCGAGAGATCGTCATCCTCGAGCGCCTGCAAATATTGCACGCGAATACGTGTGGCTTCAAAGACCTTTTCGATGGTGAGGCGTTGGTCCTCACGAGCAGCTTTAAGTTTCTGACCGATGGATGTCATACGAATGAAAACATCACCAGCTCCCCATCCCTGCGGCGGGTATGAACTGGTGATGTCATGAGCAGATGGGTGAAAAACTAGGCTTCGGTGGTTTCGGCGGGAGCTTCAGCTTTCGCTTCAGCAGCGGCTTCTTCCGGCGCGGAACCGTCTTCGAGAGCTTCGCCTCGGACGCGAGCGGCACCGGCACGCTGAACCTGCTGGCCGGCGAG
>CAZKSG010000052.1:0-13633 GCA_964555335.1 uncultured Anaerolinea sp. | reverse complement strand
GCTTCGCCTTCGCGGTGAACGATGACCTTGACTTCAGGGACCAGGTCCATGGTCAGGCGGACGTGAGCGGTGAATTCACCGAGCGTGCGGATCGGCTGCATGTCGATCTGCGCCTTCTTGACCTCATAGCGGGTCTTTTCCTGAATGGCGGTGGCTACATCCTGGGTGGTGATGGAGCCATAGAGTTTGCCGGTTTCACCAGCCTTGGCATCGAACACCAGCGTAAGTCCGCTGACGTGCGCAGCCAAATCCTTGAGTTCCGAATTGAGCTCAGTGCGGCGGACCTCAGCCTGCGAACGAATACGGTCAACCTGTTTGAGCGCACCAGCAGTGGCGAGCACGGCCAAACCCTGCGGGATGAGGAAGTTGCGGCCATAGCCATCGGCAACTTTCTTGATGTCACCTGCGCGGCCCAGTTTGTAAACGTCTTTGGTGAGTAAAACTTTCATGTTTCAAGCCCTTTCTTGCTTGTGTGAAGATTTTTTGCTCAGGCGAAGGGTACTACGCCCGGCGGCAAATTTTACCATACCTTCCACGATTCTCGGCCATTCGTTTGGTAAGGACTCTGGGAATTTCAGCAAATAAGACTTTACCCGGCCGACGGCTTCTCCAGCAGATCCATGTATGCTCCGTCGATAAGATCGCCTCTTTCCACACCCAAAGCGGACATCAGATTCTCGGCGATGGTCTGCCCCTCCATGTCGCTCTGCCCCTCCTGCATAACGACTTCCAATTCCATGAATTGTCCAAGCCCTTGAACATCGTCCAAATGGACGCGCGTCTGCCCGATAAGGTATAGGTAACGAGTCTTCTTTACCACGCCGCGAATACCGTAGGCAAGGTCAAGAACACGTTTTAGGTTTTCCGGGTCGTTACTGCGGGTGATATGGTAATCTGAGCGCTTCGGTCCCTCCTGATCGGGTCGTGTGTAATAGATCAGTTCTGCATGCTCGTTAAGGATACGCAATTTCAAGCGTCCTTGCGGTGTATTAAAGAACGTATCCTCCTGCGGGATAACCTGTACGGGTCTGTCACTCAGTTTTTCAGCACGAGATTTGATCTCTTCAAAACGATGGGCGCGTGCTTTGATCTCGATGTTGGATGGCAAGGCAAATGATTCCTTTCAGGTGGATTCTTTAAGGCATGGGTTTCTCTGGCCAGGCAGCAAACCTCACAACACCAAAGCCAGACTGTGATTTTAACTGGTTGAACACATATTCCGTATGCTGATCCAACGGCAGGTTCTGAATCAAAAAAAGATTCCCAAACGATGTAACTGCAATTATGGTGGAGGCAATGTAATTGAGCATCCCATACTCTATGTGCTCATAAGAAAACTGATCGATGTTTACATCTTTATCCTGCTCGGTCGAAGAAACAAGCTTCCAGAAGCGGTCAAAGTATGGGTACTCAACAGGGTTCCGAAACGTCTTCATTAAATACTTGAAATACGGCTTGCTGCGGTATTGCAAACTGTTTTCGCGGAACGAGCGCATGGACTTCAAGGCATAATTCTCCCAGTTATCGGTTACCAACGTATGCGCCAGGGATTCACGCCCGAAGTTCATACGTGTGGTATTGAACCCACCGGGGATGCTTGCTGCCGTCGCTATCATCGAAGCAGGAACATTGTAAAAAGCCAGCATCATATGATTCGCTGCGATCACATCGTTAAACACATCTGTCAAAAAAGCCGGCAACCGTATTTCGCCTGTCAACCGGATCATTCGTTCCACAACTTTGGTTGCATTGAACACGTCAGTAGCCATACCCACTGTAGGCTGACGGACAGTCTGACTTTCCTCCAAACCACTGGCCGCCAGGATAAATTCGCGGCGTTCAAGGGTTGTCATTTGAAACGCGTTTGCCAGACAAACTAGGAGATCAGGTTCAAAAAACTTCTTTACACCCCTTTCAATCTGGCTGATCACTGCAATATCTACTCCAGAATATTCTGATAACTGGAACTGTGTCCATCCAAGATCCTGCCGCAGAGCAGAAACAAGCTCACCGAAATCCTTGCGATTCATAATCGCCTCCAACAATCCACTCAAAAAAATCTTTGAATCGATTGTAAAGCAGATTGCTGGACTTTGCAAATATGAAAGGTTAAAATGTAACCATCGAAAAAATTGATTCAGGAGAAAATCCTGGACAATCCAGGGTGGATCCCTTAGGAGGGGGACTGCAGCTAGCAAAGAGCCTCCAACACGCGTTGGAGGCTCTTTGCTTTAAGTACTTTTGGGGTATGGAATTCTCGCCAAGAAGTAGGGAAAACCCCACTGTCCAAAATCAGATTCCGTCAAGGGAGAAACATTACAAGTACATTGTTACGCGCTTCACAATGCTGAAAACGAGTCTTACGAGAATGCAAATGTCATACAAGTCAATCCTTGATATAGTAATGCCAACGTTACATCATAATAATCATCACACAAGGAGTTCATACATCATGTTTCGCTCGTCCAAGTTTTTCGTTGTACTTTTGATCGTGTTGGTCTTTGCAAGCACTGCATTTGCCTTTGCCGCCAACAACACCATGCCTGCGCCAGGTTATGCTGGTGAAGGTGTCACCGTCACTAGTGGATATACGGTCAGCAATGTTGTCTACACCCTGAACACAACCACTCCGTCGAACATTGACAGCGTGAAGTTCGATCTGGACAATGTAGCCACCACAGTCAAGGTACGCTTGGTTTCGACCGGCTCCTACTACAACTGCACTGTGTCTGGCAGCACGTGGACCTGTGCGACCACAGCCCCGCAGGTCACTGTTGCCGCAGCCGACGAGTTCCGCGTAATCGCCGTAAAATAGTGATCGCGGGGTGACTCCCAAATAAAGTAGGCAAAAGACCTGCAGGGTTGGCTTGCAGGTCTTTTTTTATGAATTGAAGATCACTTCCTATCATGCTTAAACGATTTTCCTCCAGTATTCTCTCGGCAGCCTCTGTTGTAGGCATACTTGCACTTTGGCTGGCATTTGCGCCTCTGCAAGCAGGTGGACTGGCATCCTACATCGTCGTGATCGGCAGCAGCATGGAACCCAAATTCCATATCGGCGATCTGGTCATCGTTCATAAAGAACCGTCCTATCAAACGGGAGATGCAGTCGTCTACAGAAACCGCGAGTTAAGCAGTTTTGTTTTCCACCGCATCATTTCCCAAAACGATAGCCACTATGTTCTACAAGGCGATAACAACTCCTGGGTGGATACGTATCAGCCAACTCAGAATGAAGTCCTTGGAAAATTGTGGTTGTACATCCCTCGTGGTGGAGTCACCATTCAGAAACTGCGAAGTCCGATCGGCATGGCATTGATCGCAGCTGTATTAGGGGCCGTTTTCGCAGGCAGTTTCGTTAAGCACCAAACAAAAGGCGGTAAGAACATGAATAAAAAATCCATTCATGAATGGTTCATATCAATACAACAAAAGGTAAAAGGCATGTTTTCGAAGAAGCAAAGTCCAAACATGCAACAAATGCCGGTTTTCGACCTTGCAGGAAATATGGAAGTCTTGTTTTTTTCGATGGGATTGGTTTTCCTCTTTTCTTTAATTTTTGCAATCGTTTCTTTTTCCCGCCCAGCCTCGCGCATTATTAAGGACGAGACTCATTACCAGCATTTGGGTATTTTCACCTACCATGCATCGGCCCCTCAGGGTGTATATGATCAGAATGCCATTAAAAGTGGGGATCCGATCTTCCCGGGGTTAACCTGTCTTATGGATGTGAATTTTCAGTATACGCTGATCGTCCAACAGGCGGAAAATATCACCGGCACCTATCAACTAACTGCCTTGATCCGCGAACAGGTCAGTGGATGGGAACGGAAGATTTCCCTGCAGGAAGCGACACCCTTTACAGGCACAACATTCGGGACAACCGCCACGCTTGACCTGTGCAAATTGGAATCTCTTGTAAAATCCATGGAAGAGGAGACGGACTTTCATCCAGGCACTTATCTTCTTCTGATATCGCCTACCATTCAGTTGAACGGCGAGATCCAGGGAAAAGCTCTGGAAGGCACGTTCGATCCAAACCTTACATTCATCTATGATCGTATCCACTTCTATCTCTTTCGAGATCAAGATGCAGAAAATCCGTTGAGTTTCAAAGAGACCGGTATTCTCAGCCGAGATCGAAGTGGTCGTAACATGGTTTCCTTTTTGGGAAAGGAATTCTCAGTCCCCGCGTTACGATGGCTTTCAGTCATCGGGCTCCTGCTTTCCGTCGCAGGGCTTGCGGGTATTGCACTACAACTTCAGACATTGTCACGCAACAATCAGGGTGAATTCATTCGCATCCAATACAACTCAATGATGGTGGATGTCCAAAATATGGATGCACTCACATCCTCCACTTATGTCGATGTAACATCTGTGGACGCACTGGCAAAGCTGGCAGAGCGTTTCAATACAGCGATCCTGCACATGAAAGGTGATGATACCCATAGCTATTATGTCCATGGGGCAGGAATAGTCTATCGATTTGAAACGATCCACAATAAGGTTTTAACAAGTATCCCGGCTGGGGAGGAACAATGATCGTCCGACACATCCCTCGGCTGACTTTTGCAGCCTTCACGTTACTAGTCATTTTTAGCACAACTTTTGCACTTGCAGCGAATGTTTCAGTACCTACCATGCGCCTTACTGATCAAAGTAAGGCAATTACTGCCGACGCATTGAAACCAAGTGCATGTTCTGGCTTAACCTTAACAAGAGTGGTAGTCTGTTCGGGAGGAAACTGCGATGGCAGCAATGCCAACGAGTTGATGATTGGAACACCAGGGAGCGAGAGAATCAGGGGGCGCGGTGGTACTGACTGTATCATTGGGGGCGGCGGAGATGATCAGTTGGTAGGTAATGGTAAGAGTGATGTCTGCATTGGGGGTCCAGGCATTGATTCTTTCCTAACCTGCGAAAACACATATCAATAACAAGCAACTTCCGAAGCATGCGCTTCGGAAGTTTATATTTCAGGTAGTACTCAACGTGGTGTTTTTAGACTGAGCATTACAGGTTTTCCCCCATGTGTCTGGGTTCTATGGACTGTAGAATCCAAGCATCATGTATAATCTGATTAAGCTCTTCGCCTTTGCGCTGATCCTGGGGGTCGCCCTCTTTTCAGTGCCTGCATTTGCATCATCCCATTCAGGTGTAGAAATTTCCGGCGAGGGAGTTTCACAGATCAGCGGTTGGGTGGTCTCGAATGTCAGCTACCAGCTCGCTGAAAACCCGTCACAGGTCAAAAGTGTAAGCTTTGACCTGAATGCACCCGCTGGCTACGTTTCTGTTAAGATGGTCTCGAACTCAATGGATTTCTCGACCTGCAGCAATAGGGGCGGATATCATTGGCAATGCGATCTCCATGCAAATGTAACTATTTCAAGCATGGATGAATTCCGCGTTGTTGCAACCGGCAATTAATTTACATTCATAAAACCGAATAGCTTCCACATACCTCGCATCATGGCGTGACCAAAATCCGGCTTCAAGAACTGGTTCGGGCATGTCCCCGGAATGACCGCGATACCGTTCGCTTTGCACATTTCCACCGCAGACGGCGAAACGCTGGTCATGCCGGCAGCCAGACCGGGTTTCGTTCCCATCATGCAGTGCATCCAGACATACTTAATCCCCAGATCCACACATTGCTGGACAACCTGCTCGGTAACCTTGGGATTCGTAAGAATAAAGACTGCGTCTACTTTTTCCGGAATGGATCCCAGATCTGCATAGCACGGATCGCCATTGAACGTGGTAATCCGCGGATTCACTGCATAGACTTGATATCCGTTTTCCTTGAATTTGTTATACGCAAGATTGCAGCCGGTATCACGTTTATCGGAAACACCCACCACCGCGATTTTCTTTTGTGATAGAAAATCCTGCACCAGAACATCCACTTTCGTCATTGTCATTCTCCTTGATGAATACATCGAAGCAGAAATACTTCGATTTTACGATTCACATACGCATCCACCTCAGACAGGTTGCGACTAAAATGATTATAAGGAGCGTAAGGTCACATACAAGATGACAAATATCACTGTTTCATTTATCGATTTACCTGATAAATGATGCTCTGATTATCACGATACACTTCCTGTAGATAGGGATCTTCGGCGGCACGCTTGATGAAAGCTTTGTGATTCAAATCGGTATGGATATAGTGGGCATGGAAGATGTTGACAATAAACTGGGAAGGCTGTTTCACCTCTCCGCGCACGATTGGGAGCCAGATATCGTATAGATCTTGATCGTACATTTGCATGTAGGTGGGGTCAAGCCCGATCAGATAGGTATTATGCGTGTTGTAAAAAAAGAGGCGTGGAAAATCATCCCAGTCGGTTTGAAAGACAAGTTCGCCTTTCCTCGTGTGTTCTATTAACCACTGCGATGAGCCTGCATAAAGATCATAAGTTTTTAGGTCCATCATACGAGCGCGCGCTTGGGGCAACGTATGAAAGAGGCTGACAACAATGGCAAAAAATAAGGAGATAAAGGGTAACTGTTTTTGCAAGGAAGGTAGAGATAGAGAGACCATCTGAGAGCTGCCCCTTGTTAAAAGAGGCGACCAGGCAAAAGCGGCAAAAATAAGGGTAAAGGGAGGGAAATATTCCACAAAACGGCGTGCCTGAAAGAGCATGAGTCCAAACAAAAGGGAAACGAGCAGGGCAAAGGCAGTGCGCACATCCATTTTTCTGCCAGAAAGTCCAAGGGCAAGGATGCCGCTGGCGAACACGACCAAGGCAGGCAGTGAATTTTCAAGCAGCTGACCTGTCTCGTATGGGTACCACTCATTCCCTACTCGGATAGATGTGGCATCCGTCAACTTGGGAAGCATATGGCGGAATGAAAAAATGATGTTGTCCGGAAAATAGGGATTAACCAGCATTCCCAATAGAATACCGGCACCGATGAATAATACAGGCTGATATTCAAATCGTCCTTCGATTAATAAAGCAGAAATGACATATAGAACGACCAGAGCAATCAGCAGCGGAAACGCATCATACATCCAGACATATACAAATGCGAGAACTGCCAGGTGTCTGTATTTCCGTTCGAGAAGCCAGAGAAAACCCAGTGAGAGCAGGGCCAGTGATAGCGATTGTGCCCGTGTAATGCTCATTCGGTATAAAAAAGCTTCAGACACTCCAAGCAGGCCCGCAGCCCACAACCATGCCAAAGGAACACGTTGACGTTGAAACAGAAACCACACCGCGAGAAACGCGATAGCAGCAAACGTCACAGCAGCCCATTTCGCTCCCAGTCGCAGATCACCGAATGTAAACGGGATCAACAGCACATGGAATAAAAAATGATGATCGTAAAATTCCCTTTCGTTTAAAATGCTGAGTGGCAGCCAGGTAAAAGCAGGCGTTAGCCCTTCGGTGCGCATGAGGTAGGCAAGCTTTATGTGATAAAAGCCATCATTATCAGGCATGTCGGGAGATGCGAACTGTACCCAGGCCATGCCCGCAAGGAAAACAAGAAACAATACTAAAGGGATTATTTTTTCGAATGGAAATCGTTTTACTTGGATGCCCATAGTTCTCCAAAAACAATGCGGGTCATTCGGGGACCCTTGCCTGTCGCCGAACGACCCGCGCTCTCTACTCGTTTGCGTTGTTCGAACTAACCGTTCCCGTTGGAGTTGCTCCCACCGTTATCGTCGGAACCACCGTTGCCATTATCATCGTTTGAATCGTCGTCGTTCGAGTTGCCGCTATTATCATCGTTCGAGTCATCGTCATTGGAATTATCATCGTTGACATTGCTATCGTTCGAGTTGTCGTCATTCCCATTATCATCGCTGATCTGTGTTGGATCCGTGATCTCGACCTCGGTGACAGAAAGGGTTCCATCGGCATTGACTGTGAAGTGAAGCTTGACCAGGGCACCCGGCACGATCTCGCCCTTGATTTCAACACCCGGAGCCAATGTAAAGGTCTGCCCACTAATTGTAATGGATGTGTCGGTAATAGCGTCCACAGTACCTGTGGCTTCCGTACCACTGTCATCGAAGGCCAAGGGCTGAGGAGTGGGGCCCGACATCGGATCAGATGAATTGCTGTTGTCGGCATTGCTATTGTCACCGGATGAGGACGGAGTAGCATCAGCCGAATTGTCATCCCCTTGAACAAGATCTGCCGCGGATGGAGTCTCGACGCGCTGTGCGGTAATGGAGCCGTCCGCCGCAACTGCAGCTTCCACTTTTACTGTATCCCCTACCTTGAAGGAGCCATCGCGCACCACCGATGGATCGACCTTGACGGTCTGTCCATTGATAACCCACTCATCACCATTCATACTTTCGATCACACCTGAGAACACAACATCAGAAACAGATTTACCACCGCCCACATTCACAGGAGCGTTGCTTGAAACAGCAGCAGGAGCACAAGCGCTCAGCACGATTCCAAGCAGAACAATAACTGCACGTAAAAATTTGAATGCCTTCATGTTTACCTCTCACTGAAATTGAATTGGTTTCATCCGAATAGTCGGATTACTATTCAATTAGTTACGGGCAAATAAAAAGGCTGGACCATGAACATGTTCACGGTCCAGCAATCCTCTATGAATTTGTCGAATAGACGGGCGCGCGTCTCTTGATCGTTTTTTGTTCTGAAACACAGGCATCACGAGGCGTTCGGCAAGACGAGTGATCCCATACTTCAGCATCGATAAACATCATGCCAACCGCCTTGGCAACGGAGACGCGATGATACCCATCTTTCACATAGTAATGCTCGCCCACCTTATGAACTTCAATGGGTTGCCAGCCATCAGCATTCAATTGGAGCAGAGCATCCACCCAACGGTCAAGCAAATGTCTCTTGAGCGGACGGAAGTTTTTATCAAAGTCATCGGTACGATGGACAGTGCCCATGATCGCGTCCACGCGAATAGACTGTACGCTGTGCAAACGCCTGCCATGCAAGCCAGTGGAACCACTGGCAAGAAAACTTTTCAGACTGTTATTCTGCATAAAAATCTTCGACAACCAGGAGTCCCTGGAAGCGCGGCCGTGGAGTGTGTTGAATTCATTGACGGCGTGATCGCGAATGTTTGTAAACGTAGGTGACGGTATCATTTTGATTTCCTTTCAATCTAAACTTTCTAAGTAGTCTATTTTGCAACCGGTTGCATCTCATCACAAATAAATTTGCGATTCTCGGATGTTGTAAAAACATTGTTTGAAATAAGACTGATTCATCAAACTCCTTTCCACAGATTTTCTAAACCAAGCAAGCGGTCTTGCAACCGGTTGCACTTTTGAACAAAAAAATTATGCAGACGTACGGACGATCAATTCAACCGGTGTGGCAACATGAGAAACTACACCTGTCGCAAGATACTTGATCAAGTTCTCTGCCAGCAGCTTCCCTGCCAGAGGGATATTCTGACGAACGGTTGTCAAAGGCGGGTTGCTGTGTTCAGCAATGGACAGATCATCGTAACCAACTACGGCAACGTCCTCGGGGACGCGACGCCCATGTTCACGGATCACATCCATCGCGGCAATCGCCATCAAATCGCTGTTGACAAAGACCGCATCCAGGTTTGGTGCCGCATCCAACAATTGCGCCATTGCGAACGCGCCTGACGTGTTGGAAAAATCGCCATAGGTCACGAGCGCTGGCTCCACGGTCCGCTTTGATGCGAACAAAGCGTTTGAATAACCTTCGAAGCGCTGCTGGACTTCCAGTTCATCCTGTGGGCCGCCAATGAACGCGATCCGCTTCCTCCCCAACCCGATCAGATATTCTGTAGCGATCCGGCCACCGTTCAGGTTATCACCTGTCACCGAGCAATAATGCGAATCGGATGGCGGGACTCCCCAGACAATGAAAGGAGCGTCCATTTCCAACAAGGCATGGATGTGATATTGCTTCCGAGTGGAGGTCATCAGAATAAATCCATCCACGCGTCCGGTGTCGAGATACTGATGCGCCCACTCGGTCTCGTGGGGATCCACATGGACCACCAAAAGATCATATCCATGCGCGTACAGCCCTTTCGAGATACCACCCATGATCTCCAACCCGAACAAATCTGCCACGGAAAATTCTTCGTGGTAGGCATGAGTCACGAACGCAATGGTATTACTTTGCTTCATGCTCAGGCGGCGTGCCGGTACGTTGATCTTGAAGTTGTATTTTTGTGCCAACAACTGAATCCGTTCGCGTGTTTCCTGCCCGATCAGGGGGCTGTTATTCAACGCCCGGGAAACCGTGGACTTGGAAACCCCAGCCAATTTGGCGATATCGGAGATGTTGTGGACAGATTTCTTCTTTGTCATGTCTCGTTTTATGCAACCGGTTGCATTATACAACATCAAAATGGGAAAGTCAAGTATTTCCCCGCCCCTATTGATATACTTAGGCGCAGTCATGGAGGTATTCATGGATATTCAAAACGCATATAACGAATGGTCAGGAACGTATGACAGCGACGAAAACCTGACACGTGATCTCGATCGGCGCGTGACGATGGAGTTGCTTGGCAACCTTCATTTCGACTCCGTTCTGGAGATTGGTTGTGGAACCGGGAAGAATACGGTCTTTCTCGCGACAATCGGATCGGTAGTTCACGCCGTGGACTTTTCACAAGGTATGATCGAGAAGGCGAAGGAAAAAGTGCACGCTGATCATGTCCATTTCTCAATGATGGATATCACCCAACCCTGGAAGTTTGAGCCGCACTTCTTCGATCTCATTACCTGCAACCTTGTGCTGGAGCATATTGAGGATCTAGAGTTTGTATTCAGCGAAGCAGGGCGTGTGCTTCAACCCAATGGATATTTCTTCATCAACGAGTTGCATCCGTTCAACCAATATGATGGAAAAAAAGCCCGCTTCTATCGAAACGAGGAAAAGATCGAAGTGGATGCATTCACTCACCACGTCTCTGATTTCTTCAACGCCGCCGCTAATTATGGGCTGTCACTTATAAAGCTACATGAATATTGGCATGAAGCCGATCAAAACAGGCTGCCGCGCGTTCTCTCCATGCTCTTTGAGAAGCGTTGATGATTCTCTAACAAAATTCTTATCGCCTGTTTTGTAAGTCCGATTTAAAATATTTTCCAATACAACCACGTCAATCACCCTCGTTCCAGGGCGCTTGATACTCTGGTAAACGGGGATATTACTTCTGATGCAGGAGATCACTATGACAGATGCAACCGCCACCCCTGAAAACGTGCAGGAATTCTCATTCAAAGCTGAAACCAAGCAACTGCTCAATATTTTGATCCATTCGCTCTACAAGGACCGGGAAGTCTTTCTGCGTGAGCTGCTCTCAAACGCATCTGATGCGTTGAACCGCCTGCGCTTCGAGATGGTCACCAATCGGAATGTTTTGGATCCGGAAGCCGAATTGAAGATCCATATCACTGTGGATAAAGACGCTCGTAAACTGACCATTCAGGATACCGGTATCGGTATGACGCGTGAGGAAGTTATTGAGAATCTAGGCACCATCGCTCAATCGGGTGCTCGCAAGTTCATCGAAGCGACTAAGGACAAGAAAGAGAACTTCGCCCAGGTGATCGGTCAATTCGGCGTGGGATTCTATTCTGTGTTCATGGTGGCAGAGTCGGTCAAGGTGACGTCGCGCTCGTACAGGCCGGAAGCTGAATCTGTGATGTGGTACGCCACCGGCGAAGATAACTATCATGTTGGCGTGGGAGATATGACCGAACGCGGCACAAAGGTCGAGATCAAGCTGAAAGAAGAAGCCGCAGAATTTGCTGACGAGTATCGCATCAACAACATCATTCACAAACATTCCGATTACATCGGCTTTCCCATTTATGTGGGGGATGGCAAGGAAGCGGTTAATAAGCAGACGTCTCTGTGGCGTACGCCACGTAGTGAAGTGACCGAAGAGCAGTACAAGGAATTCTACAAACAGACCACGCTTGATTTCGAGGATCCGCTTCTGCACACCCACATGGTGACGGATGCCCCGGTGCAGTTGTATGCGCTGCTCTACATTCCTGGCCAACTCGATCGTGGACTCTTTGCGTTGCGCAAGGACGATGGTCTCAAACTGTACTCCCGGAATATTCTGATCGATGAATACAACAAGGATCTGCTGCCTGAATATCTGCGATTCGTTCAGGGAGTTGTGGATTCGGAAGATCTACCTCTCAATGTGTCGCGCGAGACCGTCCAGTCCAGTGGATTGATGCCGAAACTAAAAAAGGTACTGACCAATCAGGTCCTGAAAGACCTGGAAATGCTGGCAAAGAACAATGCCGAAAAATATCAGACCTTCTGGCAGGAATTTGGCGGTTACATCAAGCAAGGACTTTCCACCTACTCCGCTGAAGAAGATAAATTACATTCGCTCCTGCGTTTCAGAACCAACTTGAATCCAGAAACCTGGTCATCGCTGGAAGACTACGTGTCCCGCATGAAAGAGGGACAGAAATTCATCTATTACATTGTCGGCGATGATCCCAAGTCTGTGCTGAGAAGTCCGCATTTGGATTATTTCCACTCCCAGGGAACGGAAGTACTTCTGCTCACTGAGCCGATGGACTCGTTCATGTTGATGGGTCTGCGCAAGCACAAGGATTTTGAACTAAAAAACGTTGCACAGGCAGAGATCGAGAATACAGAAAAGCCGAAGGATGAGCAGGAAGCCGGGAAGATTCCCGATGCCGATTTCAATTCGTTGATCGAGCATTTCAAGCAAGTCCTGGGCGAGCGGGTTACAGACGTGCGTGCCAGCAATCGTCTATCGCAGTCGGTGGCTCGGTTGGTTGATCCCGATGGCACGATGAACCCTGAACTGCAGCGCGTGTACAAATATCTCGGCAAGGAATACGAGGTGCCGAAGAAGATCCTGGAACTGAATCCTTCTCATTCCATCTTGAAGAATTTGATCGGTTTGGAATCAGGCTCTGAATTACAAACCGCCATCATCGAACAGATCTACGACAGCGCACTGCTCGTCGAAGGTCTCCACCCTGATCCATCCAGCATCGCGCCGCGCGTGCAAAAGATCATCGAAGCGGCGTTGGCCAAAAAAGCTGATTAAGTTGATGTCACTCTGAGTAATAGCGAAGAGTCTCCACGTATCTTGGGAGATCCTTCGCTTCGCGCAGGATGACATGTTTTTAAAAAACTCAACACGTAAAATCGACTTTCTCGTAAAGCTTCAAATCCCAGGTTTTGATATAACCGCAGCGCATTTTGGTTCACAGCCTTCACTTCCAAATGCGCTTCGTCCAATCCATGTTCCTTGAGATGCTTGTGTCCAAGGACAATCAACTCTTGGGCGATATTCCTGCCGCGCCATTCAGGGTGGACGAAAATATATTGGGTATACCCGATCTGCTTTCCAGTTTGCTCGTTTTCGGCTTCATTCCAAAACACACATATATTCCCAACCAGCTGCTCGTCATGAAATGCAGCATAAGTCGTTCCCACAGCCCAAATCCTGAAAAAGAGGAGATTTCTTCAAAACCAGCCCATCTTCAGTTGTTGGTCCCACAAACACTTACAAGCCATCAAATATTTTATATAATACCAAAATATTTGATTATTTATCAAAACTATTGACTTAACCAAAAACATTTGCTACACTATCGACATTGGAGTACCCC
>CAZKSG010000051.1:0-24922 GCA_964555335.1 uncultured Anaerolinea sp. | reverse complement strand
GGGGGAACTGCGCTCGAGCAGGAGCTCACGGGCGCGGTCGAGCAGTTCAAAAAGGATCTCCTGTTTCGATGAAACGTGATGATACAGGCTTGCCTTTTGCAGGTTCACGGCCTCGGCGATATCGTTCATCGACGCGCCGTGGAATCCCTTCTGGCGAAAGACCTGTGCTGCGGCTTCAAGGATGTCGTCTCGTGTCATGGATGCTCCCTACCGAACGGTCGGTAGCCATATATTACCTGCACGGAAGTGGGATGTCAAGACATTCGCAGGTACGTCTTATGGTCTTTTCAGATAAACCGCTACTTCGTGAAACTGGAAAAAAACTTTGTGATCTTCGCGTGCATGGTGGTGAAAGGTCTTGATCTTGATCGCTCGACTTTGAGAAAGCCCTGTTTGATAATGTCTCAGTGACAAATCCATCACAAAAAATGCTATAATCAATTTATGGGCACACCACAACTTTCCCCCGCAGAACTTGAAGCACCCACATCCACACCACCCTCCACCCCGTCTGAAACCGAACAATCGCAAAAGAAAATGGTTATCGCCGTTGTGATCGGTGTGATCATATTGCTGGCACTGCTGGGTCTGGCCATCTATTTCCTCTTGCAGCCCGCCACCCCCACAGACAAGATCCGCGATATCTTCATCATCGTTGTCGCGCTCGAGTCATTGATCATCGGTGTGGCGCTGATCGTGCTCATCGTTCAACTGGCAAGCCTGATCAACTTGCTGCAAAACGAGGTCAAACCCATTCTGAAGGCCACCAATGACACCGTCAACACACTGCGCGGCACAACGGAATTCCTCGGTGAGAACGTTGTTGAACCCGTTATCAAACTGAATGGCTATCTTGCCGGATTGTCCCGTATGTTAGAATTGATGGGACTTCGAAAAAAATAAAAACCCAACCCCAAGGAGGTTACCATGTCTGACCGTGATGAATTTGGCGCCTTTCTCGTAGGCTTCATTGTTGGAGGACTCAGCGGCGCAGTGGTCGCTCTGTTGTTCGCCCCGCAAACCGGTGAAGAGACCCGCGCCCTGATCAAGGATAAATCCATCGAACTGCGCGACAAGGCCCAGCAAACCACAGAAGAAGCGCTCGCCCGTGCTGAAGCTGCCGCACAGGAAGCCCGCGCCCGCGCCGATGAACTGGCCCGCCAGCTCAAGGAACGCGGACAAAGCGTTTATACCGATGTGCGCGAACGCGGCAAGAGCGCCGTGGAAGCGGCCCGCAGCAAGCTCACCAAAAAGACCGATAGCAGCGAAAGCCCTGCGGCGTAAACACAAACCAGCAAGGCAAGGGTTTGGTGGAAACACCAAACCCTTTTTTGATGCGAACACTCCTGCGTTTCTTCTTCTACCTGCTGTATCATCCATTCGCTTTCACCTACGACCTTGTCGCAGCTACAGTTTCGGTCGGCAGATGGAAGGACTGGATCATGAGCGTTACCCCCTTTATCGAAGGGACTCGCGTCCTCGAGATCGGTCACGGACCCGGCCATTTGCAGCGCTTCCTCCTCAGCCGAAACCTGGTCGCCGTGGGATTGGACGAATCTGCCCCCATGGGACGCCTCGCCCTGCGCAACTTGCGGAATTTCCGCAATTCTCCAGTAAACTCTTCCTCGTCCGGCGCAGTTCCCCAAACTGACTACGCGCAGATCAGTCTCTCTCGCGGCGTTGCACAAAGACTTCCCTTCCCATCTGAAACCTTCGACACCATCGTTGCCACCTTTCCATCCGAATACATCACTGACGCCGAAACGCTCTCCGAGATCAAGCGCTGCCTGTCGAACGGAGGCAAGCTCATCGTCCTGCCGGTTGCAATGCTTATAGGGCGTGGATTCCTCGACCGGGTCATGGCGCTTCTCTTCCGCATCACCGGGCAGACCCCGGCCAACCCGCTCGATGTCTTCCGCGTGACGCTCAAACGTCCATTCGAAGAGGCAGGCTTTCGAGTAGAGATCCAACAAGTTGAAGTAAAATCCAGTACAGTCTTGATCGTCGTCGCTACAAAGAACAATAAACCATGGACAATAGACCGTTGATTGTCACTCACTACTTACCACCGTATCCCCAACCCCTTCGTGTCCTTTGTGTCCTTAGTGGTTAAAAAAAGGAACCCAACATGCTAAAGAAACTCCGCGAACCTGTCAACAGCCTCACGCATTGGGCCGGCGCCCTCCTCGCCCTGATCGGACTGATCGCCTTACTGTTCATCGGCTGGGGCACTCCGGCAAAGGTAATCTCGCTGCTCATCTACGGACTGAGTCTGATCTTCCTCTTCTCTGCCAGCGCCACCTATCACATGGTGCGCGTCAAAGACAAAGTGCTCGAGATCTTCCGCAAGATCGACCATTCCGCCATCTTCCTCCTCATCGCCGGCACCTACACCCCCTTCTGTGTTAACGCCTTCGAAGGCTTCTGGAAGTGGGGCATGTTGAGCATCATCTGGTCGCTCGCGCTTATCGGCATCATCGTCAAAGTCTTTTACATCGGCGCACCGCGCTGGTTGAACACGGGCATCTACCTTGTCATGGGCTGGCTGTGTGTGGGTGCGGCAGGACAGATGCTTGCCGTGCTGCCGGCATGGGTCTTTGGCTGGCTCATCGCCGGCGGAGTCATTTACACTCTCGGTGCCATCGTATACGCCACCAAGATCTTCAACTTCAAACCCGGCGTCTTTGGCTTCCATGAGGTCTGGCATATCTTCGTCATGCTCGCCGCCGCTGCACACTTCGTCGCTGTGTTGGGTGTGGCACTATGATGATCATTCTATAACGCCCAGTCCTGGTGAATGTCGAAAAACATCCCGCAGCACTGATGTGTTGCGGGATGTTGGTTTTCTTCAATGGGTCAATCGGGGCTTATGGCTGCTTGAAATACCATAACTGATTATTGCCATATGCAGGGGCATATTGTTGTATCACCGCCCCATCGGCAGTAGACCAGTCTCGCACATCCAACAACTTGAGACTATAGCTTGATTTGAGAGCATAGTACGTGCCTTGAACAGTTGTCCCGCGCGAGATACGGGTGAACCGTTGGGAGGAGCCGAAGGAACATGTCTGTTGCGTGAGGGCTGCCCCGTCACCGGTACCGGTCATCGTCAGGCATTTCAGGCTTTTCGCAGAGACGATCCAATACTCATTGCTGACACCTGTGGGCACCATATACCATTTTTGATTGTCATTCCTCGCCCATGCCCATTGCTGGATCTTTGCACCATCGGCGGTGGAGCCATCTGCCAGGTCGATGGCTTTGCCGCTATGCTTCGAGAGGATGCTGAGGGGAGCATAGAAATCAGCCTTCGCCAGGGTCTGACTGTTGGAGGTTCCACCCGCTGGAGTTGGGTTAAAGACGGTGATCGTGACCCCGCCCACGCCCTTTCGTAAGGCAGATGGAATGATTGCCTGTACTTGAGTGGAACTGACATAGGTGGTGGCAAGCGTTGCACTGCCCCATCTGACCTTGGACGTGGGGACAAATCCTGTGCCATTGACGGTGATCGTCAGGTCGGGACCAGTCTGGGCAATGACCCGGTGACTGAGGCCCTTCGTCGTCGGCTTTGGGTTGTTGACCGTGAACATCGCATTATTCGATACGCCCCCGCCCGGCAGATGGTTGAACACAGAAATGCCTGCCGTGGTCCCAGATTTGAACAAACCGGCAGCGAGAGTAACTTTCAACTGCGTGGAACTTACATAGCTGGTGGGCAGTTTGTTGCCATTCCATCTTGCCACAGCACCTTTCACAAATCCTGAACCCGTCACAGTGACCGAGATATCTCCAGAACCAACTGTCACATTAGCAGGAGAAAGGCTGGTTACACGGGGGATGGGGTTATTCGTGAAACTCTCCCAATCGTTCTTGAAGATCGACTTGAGCTGCGTCATACTGTATACAACATATCTCCCATTCGTCTGCGCCACAGCTTGTCCGCTTGTGTTGAACACCAGAGGGGCATTCGTTTTGCTGGTTGAGGTCCTCCCCCACAAGGTATTGCCGAATGGATCGTGCACAATCACCTTATCGGTTTCGCCATAGCCAACAAGCAGAAAGAAATGACCGCCTCCCAGGCTGTTATGCATGATGATCGGCCTGCCGGCGTCGATCTCGGCCTTGATCTGTGTGAACGTTGGGGCGCCATAGTGAATGACCGTGGTAACCCCGAATTTGGCGGTATAGGCGGGAATTCGACTGTAGAGATTCCCGTTTACTGAGTCATAGATATTCTGGAAGGCATCATACGAGGCGGTGACATCATCCCTCGTATCGGCGCCAAAAAACTTGAGGGCCATCGCCGTTGAGACCGCCCCACACCAATTCCAATAGGCGGGGCTGCGAATGCCATCTTTTTTATATTGGACATACACCTGATCAATATAGGGAACGTTCAACTGGACTGGGCTTGTTACAACGAACGCGTTCATGCCGCCGAAGTCTTCTGGCAGAATTTCGGTGGGAGTGAGTTCGAGGGTCGGTTCGAGCGTTGCGGTTGGCAGGATCTCCGTGGGTGATGGGGTCGTCGCCGGTTCGCTTGGAGTGGGCGTCGCCTCTGTGCCCGGGTCGGTGGGCGTCTCGGTGAGGAACGGAGTTGGTGTCTCAGTGACAATGTCGGCAGGTGTAGGTGTATCGCTTGCCGCATCCTGGGCGTACACAGTCGGAGTGGTGTTCTGCCACACACTCGTAAACGTGATCGTAAAGAGAAGCGCCAGGGAAAGTAGGGTCAATGCAATGCGTGATCGGGAATACGGTTTGTTCATATTGCCTCCTTGCTATGATGATTTGTGTTTTCTTACACAATGCATGGCAACTCACATGACGCCGCGCGCGAGCGTACGTTACCTCGCAAATATGCAAGGTACGCTTTGCTCCATACCGTCCCATTCCCTATTCTTCGTTCTCCCATCCATCCCTACTCTCATCCATCACAACGACATATAATGGAAGAAAACCATGAGCGATCCCAAGGGCACCGTCTTCATCAGCTATCGCAGGAAGACCAGCAAATATCCCGCCTTGCTGGTCTACAAGGCTCTTTCACAAAACGGATACGATGTCTTCATTGACTATGAAAGCATCGACAGCGGAAAGTTCGCTCAGGAGATCCTTAACCAGATCGCCGCTCGTGGACACTTCATCCCCATCCTCTCCCCGGGCTGTCTCGACCGCACAGTGAACCCCAACGACTGGCTGCGCAAAGAGATCGAATACGCCATTGACACCCAGCGCAACATTATTCCCCTGCTCTTCGATGGTTTCCGTTACGAGGATGCATCGCAATTTCTCACCGGCAAATTGGCCGCCCTGTCTGATTACAACTCTCTCACCGTCCCCGATGGCTACTTCGATGAAGCCATGACCAAACTGCAAAAGCGCTTCCTCAAGCAGATCGTTCGAGGCATTGTCAAGCCTACGTCCAAAGCAGACAAAGCCTTCGCCAAAGAAGTGATGCAGAACGCCGAAAAGTCTGTGGACGAACAGATCAAACCGGAGTCGGTCGCAAAGTACCTTCGCACAATACTTGCGGTGAGACCCCAGGCACAGATCAATACTTCTCTTCCTACGAAGAGAAGAGGAGCCGATTATTTGTATGGGCGCGTCTTCCAAACACCGGCAACTAAAGAACTTCTCGGGCGCGACCCGCTCGAGGGGGAAAAGGTGATCGCAATCGGAGAAGCCAAACGAGTGGGCATGCCAGAAATGCAGCTCCGAGATGAAAAAGGGCTCCTCATCCTGACCACCAAACGACTGATCTTTAAAGCCAATATCAATGTTCACTCCTTTGAAATGGGTCGGGTACGATTGTCCGAGGGTCCGCACACTTCGCGACACAAAGATAACGGCTATGAAGTGATGCTAAATTCATCGTACGGCGTGCCCAGGACGCTCTGGCTCCCCAAAAGTGACCTATACAATACCCTCAAAAAAGAATTGAACTTTCAAGAAGAATAAACCGTAGGGCGGATTTTCAGCCCACCATGTTCCGTGCTCAAGAGATGCGCATCAATCAGGGTAGAGATGCGCATCTGTGGGAGGAAAGATGCGCATTTGTTGGCAAAGAGATGCGCATCTCTGGCATTCGGGATGATCGGCATGGGTTTTAACTGCTGGCGCAAGGTCTTTGACCTGCGTCAATGGGCGACCGCCGAAGGTCATCGAAGAGGGTAAGGTCTCCTTTAGGTTGCAACGTGCGCAAAACGCCGGAATGATGGAGATAACCGGTCAATATCTCGGCAGGGTCCAAGACCCACGCCAAGCTCAGCGAGTAAGCCTTACATCAAGCCCGAGCCAAGGACAGAATCAATAAAGGACAGGTTTTGCAGCCTGTCCTTTATTGATTCAACATCTCAATCTTATGCCCCCGAGATCTTCAAATCATTGAAGCGCGCCGTGTGCGGCCCCAGATAGCCGCCGAAGAAACCGGTCTCGACGCTCCAGCGCACATCGGCCAGCGCGTCCATGTAATTGCCCACCAGCTGCCCGCCTTTGAACGGTGTGCGCACACCGTTCTCCACCCGGTACCCAAAGCGGATCTCAGTGGCGAAATCGCCGGTGATCGGGTCAGGGTTGAACCATGAGAACTGCACGATCTCTACATAGGGTTCTTTCAGCAGTTCCGCCGCGGGCGTTTTCCCGGGTGGCAGCTCAATGTTGCCGAACTCGCCCGTTGCGGGGAGTTTCAAATATTCCGAGTAGCGCTGATTGGCGAAGAACGTGGAGAGGGTGTTTTCATGGATCAATTCAACACGCTGGGCCGGCAACCCTTCGGCATCAAAGCGGTCTGAGCCAACGCCAAACGGCATGGCGCGGTTCGCCCATACGGTCAGGGCATCGCCCTTCACCTCGCCGCGGAATACCGGCTTGCCAACTTCCCACGGGCTAAACTGCGCATATTTGGCAGCCGCCGACCCCAACGTCTGGATCACACTGCCATTAAGATTATCGCCAGCCATGAAGATCGTCAGCGCGTCGCCGCGCAGGACGACAGGTCCCTGCCAGGAGGCGGGCGCATCGGCTTCGAGCAGGTCGAGTGTGTAGCGTCCCTGGTTCGCCATGATCGTCTCCAGGTCCAGGTCGGCAAGCCGGCGGCGCGTCATTGAGTGAAAGGTTTCTGAGTCGCGGTCGCCTTTCTGTGCGTGCAGGACGAATTCGATCTCGACATGCGTCTCTTCCTGTTCGACATCGATGCCGCGGCTGTTGACCAGACGTGTAGTACGGACCTGACCGAACGCCTCCGCAGCGGTGAGACGCGCCTTCGGATTCCTGGCCGCATATTCCTGCATGTGCTCCATGAGATCATGCATGACACCGGACGCATCCGCTTTCAATGTGCCATCAGAAAGCTCAACATCCGGGAGAGGAGAGGGTTCAGGCAGTCCATAAACGGGGTTGGAGACCAACCCAGCCACCAGCGCAGCCTGATCGATGGCGTGTTCGATATCTCCACCGGGCAGAAGCGATGCGTTCCCGTTCCCCACCGTTGGGGAACCATCGGGAGCCAACCCGCTGCGCAGCACATCGATGAGATATCGCTCGCCATTCACGGACCGTTGCGACTCGATCCCCTTCGGCACGAGATACACCTGTGACTCACGCGTCTGGATGTGACGCACGGTCCAGCCTGTCAGGTCAGTGCGCTTCTTCAGCGCGTCGATAATTTTGTTTAACATCATCCCAACCTCGCCGTTAACAGAAGATGCGGTCCACCGGAAGCGACCGGGACAATTTCCTTGTGCCCCTTGCCGCAGTTGCCACCATCCATCAATATTTGATCGCTGACCGCGGTAATACTTTGCAGCACATCGGGGACATAGCCCGCAATGCCGATCGGAGCGAAGATCCGCTCTGTGATCCTGCCGCCTTTGATCTCGTGCCCATAATGACATGTGACCTGGATGCCCCAGCCCTGCGGGTCTTCCATGCCGGAGGACCATTTGTCGAGATAGATGCCGTGGTCCACCTGTGCGATCATCTCCTCCACCGTGGACGTACCCGCGCCGAAGAGCGTGTTGCTCATGCGCGCGTAGGTTTTGCGGCTGTAATCCTGGCGGCGTCCGTTTGCAGAGCGCGGAATTCCCAACGCCAGGGCGGAATATCGATCTGTGATACCGCGGCGGAAAATACCCTTTTCCACAATTTGGGTCGGTCCTGCGACCTGTCCTTCATCGTCGAAGAAATAGGAACCGAAGTCGCCGGGGCGGCTTGGGTCGTCATAGATGTTGACCAGCTCAGAACCCACCACTTTATCGATGAAGTGCGCGGCACGGGCGCGTTCCTTGAGGAACATATCGGTCTCCACACCATGGCCGAACGATTCGTGACAGATCGTGCCGCTCACGCCCGGCGTTGTGATGATGCGATATTCGCCCGGTTCGATGCGTTCAGCGCTGAGCAAACCCAATGCGCCATCCACCACCTTTTGGATATCCTCTTCACTCCAGGTCAACACTTCCCAGCCCGCCGTGCCCGATTTGGACCTGAAATCGTAACGGACATCACCATCGGGCCCGGCGACAATAACAACCAGGAACATGTTGACACGCTGCACGCGCTGCGCCAGGTCTGCGCTGCGATCAGCAAAGATGATGTGCTCGTTCAACTCATTGTAACTAACCTGGACGTTGACGATGCGCGGGTCACGTCCCTTGGCGCGTTTCTGCAATTCGCGGCAGCGGTCAAGTTTCTCCTGTGTCGACATTCCCAATGGGTCGATCTGCACGGGCGTGGCAAAATCGCCGCGTCGTTCGGCATCCGCTGGGTGGGTGTACTTTTGAAACGAGAGTGCTGCCAGGAACTCCTGAGACGCGCTCTGCACATCATCCTTATTGAAACCGCCGACCGCGCGCTCATAGTTGGTGGCGCCATCGAACGCCGAAACGACAGTCCCGGCTGCGGGTTGACGCTCGTTGACCCGCTCCTCGCGGTTATCGACAACGATGTTCAAGCCGTGCTTGGACTGCAGCAGGACCGAAAAATAGGGCGCACGCGATTGCCCGTATTCCACGATCCCGCCAAGCGCCGGACGCAGATCAGCCATCGCCGATGGCATTTGTAGATCCGTCATGTATACCTCCAAGTGAGTCCAGAATATACACAGTATAGTTGAATGGAAAAAGGGAGACAACCCACAAAAGGATGGATGTGCACGCCTGCTATTTTTTCTTTTTACGAGGAGAAGATGGGGCAGGCAACGAAGCAGAACTCCCCCACAGCGACCAGCCCAGGGCGAGCACAGCAACAGGGAGCAATAACTCGCTCCCAATCGCACCCGGTGGCGGCGCGGCAACCTCCAGCGGTTTGAGCTGCCCCACACCCAGGCGTAGAAACTGCTCGATCACCACGACCGCCAGCATCAGTTGAGTCCATGAGCGGTAGCGCAGGATGACCAGCCAGTAGATCAACGCCAGGATCAATTGGCTCGCCCCCCATTGACCGAACAGGGCAACGATGTTCGCCCCGCCTGCCACCGCAGTATCGATCCCCGCAATCACTCCCGCCCCGCCGTCGGCAAAGAACATGTGGATCAGGCTTCGCACCGTACTGGCAACAGCAACCAATATCAGGAAGTAAAAGGGTGGTCTGGGGCCTTCGTATCCCTGCCCCGGCGGAAACAGGCGTGAGATGTTCATAAATGGATGCTCCTCGTTACATCTATTTGGCGAAAGTAGAGAGGTACAGCTCTTCCACTTTCTTTCTCGCCCACGGCGTACGCCGCAAAAAGGTCAGGCTCGATTTGACGCTCGGGTTCTTCGTAAAACAACGGATGGGGATGCGCTCGCCCAATTCCTCCCAGCCATAACGTGTGACCAGTTGAGTAACGATTAATTCCAGGGTAATGCCGTGCAAAGGGTTATTCGGCTGTTCAGTAGACATGGCTTGATTGTATCAAGGTCCGTACCAAAGTGACCACCGCAATCGTTCCACTAAAAACAGCTAAAATTGTCACTACAAAAAAGCAAAGTGTTTGCAATTGAACTGTTGTACTCGCAAATTACATTCCTGCGTATACTCGTTGCAATGGAACAAATCCGCGTTCACGACAAGATCTCGCTCCTGCGCCTGGCCTTCAAGGGGTTGAAGGCAGAAGAATTGCAGCAGATGGCAGACCTGACCCAGTTCTTCACCTACCCGCCCGACCGAACCCTGTGTCGGGAGGGTGCATACGAAGACGTTCTGTACATCATTGCCGATGGGAGCGTGGTCATCTCCAAGAAAATGCTGGATGAGCCCAGCGAACGCATCCTGCGTGTGGGAGGCCGCGGCGACCTGGTGGGCGAGATGGCGCTCATCCAGAACGCACCGCGCGCCGCCACTGTGCGAACGCTCACCGAATGCACCATGCTGGAGATGAAGAAATCAGACTTCGAGACCATCCTCAGCCAGAGCCCACGGCTGGCGATCGATGTCATCCGCATCACGCTGGATCGGATGCGAGCCAATGACCACATGGCCATCGCCGACCTCCAGCGCACCAACAACGTCCTGCGTCAACTGGACCGCAACAAGCTCGACTTCATTCAGGTCGCCGCGCACGAACTGCGCACACCCCTGACCGTGTTGAACGGCTACATTAAACTTTTGCGTTCCTTCCCAGACATCAAGGCGAACGAAGTACTCGCACCGGTCATCGACGGCATCATCAAAGGCTCCGAGCGCATGCATGAAGTGGTCAACCTCATGCTCGATGTCACCCGCGTCGACACCGAAACCCTGAAGGTGGTGCCTGAACCGATCCTGCTTTCTGAGACCATTCACGAATTGATCGCTGAATTTGCTGCCTCGGCAGAAGAACGCAAGATCACACTGAACGTGGAGTACGACAAAAAGACACCGATCATCTACGGTGATCCGTCGCTGGTCAAGAAGGCGCTGTATCACCTGATCGTCAACGCCATCAAGTACACTCCCGATGGAGGCAACGTAACAATTTGCACATCGCCCGGCAAAGTGGACGACGAGGTGCCCGGCGTGGAGATCACCGTGACCGATACCGGCATCGGGCTCGATATGGAACACCAGGAATTGGTCTTTGAAAAATTCTATCAGGTGGGAAATGTCGCCATCCATTCCTCTGGGAAGACCACCTTCAAAGGTGGCGGACCCGGCTTGGGATTGGCGATCGTCCGCGGCGTGGCAAGAGCGCACGGAGGAAAGGTTTGGGTGGAAAGCCCCGGGCACAACGAAGCCACGTTCCCAGGCAGCACCTTCCATTTGCAATTGCCCATCCAACCCCCTGCATTCCAGAGCTCTGGCAAATAAGCCGGGCAGGGATCACACGATCTGACCCACGATCGCAGCAAACACCCCCAATAACGCTCCCAAATAGATGCCGCGCATGGCAGACCTGCCCTCTTCGGAGGAACGGCTCTTCAAGAGACGTGCCATGAAAAAGACGATCACAACATCGGTCACAAGGATGAGGACCAGATAACTGCCTCCCATCCAACCGAACAGGACCGGCACAAGGCTGACCAGGATCACCAGGGCAAAAGACAAGCTGGAGATATTCAAGGCAAACCGTCGTCCATGCTGGATCGCAATGGAGCGTGAGTGGCGCTGCTTATCCCCTTCGATATCCATTGCATCCCCGGCGATCTCTTCCCCCAGATCGATGAAAAAAGCCATCCATGCAAAACACCAGACGATCCGATTCCATGGGTCTCCGACAGCCATCCCACCGAGGATGAATGTGATGCCCACAGACGAACTGACCATGAGGTTGCCAATCAGGCCCGCCTCTTTGAACTTCCAGTTATACAGCACACCGATGATCCAAAAGATCACGCAAAGGAGAAACGCATCGATGCCCATTACAGCGGAGACGAGCAAGCCAAGGAAGCCTGTCACCATCGCCAACCCGATCGCTTCCGAAGGTGAAATGACTCCCGCCGCCAACGGACGAGTAGGCGTGTTGATCTTATCCACCTCCAGGTCGAAGTAATCGTTCAACACGATCGCCGAACCGGAGATAAAGAAGCCGCACAGAAACCCAAGCGACATTTGGAGCAGCGAAGGGAACCTCCCCAATGCCACCACCTCTCCTAAAATCACACAAACGCCCGCCGCAAATGGAAGCTCAGGGCGAAGGATTTGAATTGCGCCTTTGATCCTGGTGATGAGCATGGTCACATCCTGAAGCCTCAATTACTGAGGGATTTCAAATACCGGAAACTCTGAGCCATTGCCACCGAAAAGGCGACAGCAAACAGGACCATTACAGCGATGGCATATCCATCCAGGCTGATGCCAGGGAGGAAATACAAAACCAGTGCAGCCACAACTTCAACAATACCGACAAGCATGAGCCGTTGAGCAAAGAACTTATTCACGGCATACCAGACCGTTTCATTTTCCAGCGTGGCGCGTACCCTGAACCCATAAATGGGATTGGGCTTGACCATTTCCAACAACAGGGGCAGGGCGATCAGGATCGACAACAACCCAATCCCCACATACAGCAACAAGAGAAGGAACATCTTCCCCTCCTTTTTCTTATTTTCGTTTGAAGATCACCAGATTGTATCCGTCCGGGTCACGAATGACAAACTCACGGTTACCCCAGGGCCGGTCTTGCGGCTTGGTGGCAGGCTTGAGCTTTTTGGAAACCAGGTAGGCATGGAACCCATCCACATCGTCCACGCTCAGGTAGAGCAGCACACCGGCTCCTTTGGGAGCCGCATCCTTTGAATCGGTGCGTTCATCCTTCCCAATGGCAAGGAAGTCGATCCAGAACCAGTTGGAATAGGCAGTGATGTGGTTCGTCTCCCGTTTTCGAATTTCGAAACCAAGCGTCTCATAAAACGCCGCAGTCTTCTTGAGGTTCTTCACATGACAACCAACACCGGAAACACTCTTGATCTTCATACCATGATCTCCTCTTGTCGATTACACTAAATATCTTTATAATAAAGATACTTTACAATAAAGAGATTGTCAAGAGGTGCAGGCATGGCAAAACAAACAAAAGCAGACCTGATCGAGCGGGTGATCCTGGGTGCGCGGGGATACGGCATCAGCTCGGTATTGTTCCGCAATAAGATCGGCGAAAAGATCGGCGTGAACGTCACCGACATGGAATGCCTGGGGCTTCTCTTCCACAAGGGCGTCGCCACCCCGTCTGAACTTTCGAAGCATACGGGTCTGAGCTCGGGGGCAACGACGGCCATGCTCGACCGCCTGGAAAACAGCGGACTGATCGAACGCCGACCCAACCCCGATGACCGGCGCGGCTCACTCATTGTTCTGAAAAAATCAGGGACAGACAAGGTTGCCCCCTATTTTTCCTCTGCAAGGCGGGCGCAAAACGAACTGGTAGCCGGCTATTCTGAACATGAATTGCAGATCCTGGCTGACTTCTTCGAAAAAGCGACCGCCATGTGGGATGAAGAACGCCGAAAGCTCCAGCGATAGTCTCAGAAAAAGAACACTGGAAGTCGAGATGACTTCCAGTGATGGAGATAAACTTTACATCGCGGGCAGGGGCTACTTTCGAGCGTTGATCTCTGCCAACACCTTGGTGACCATGGCTTCGGTGATGCCCGCCTCTTTCGCCTGCGGCATGGCAAGCAAAGCTTTGATCGTCATCCCCTTTGCCAACCCGATCATGGGATTCTTGGAAATGCCCGGCACATGTTTCTCCAGAACTTCGAGCGCGTGCGTGTCTTTCAGAATGTCGCCAACTTTCGTATCCAACGTGTATGCCATTTGATTCTCCTTGTGTCAAGGACACTCAAAAAAAGCGGATTTGAACAACACCAACGATCTGATTATATGCCAAAATGAGCCACACGACTCAAGCCAGAACAGGGATGAGACCATTCGCCCATGTATGGATGGCATCCCAATCGCGGTGATCGCCGCGCGGGAAGATCCCCAGCGCAACAGACAAACGCAGCAACAACGTGTCCTTGTTGAACGGCAATTTCGTGAAATCCAGCCGCCCGGCAAAGAGGCCCTCGCTTAACGGCTTGACCATATTCCGCACGGGCGCGATCCAGCCCATCACCCCCGAACGATAGTTCTCCGCATTCTTCATCGCCATCGTGATGCACACAGTGAACAGGGCGAAGCGCTTGGCCGCCAATGCCGACCGGTGGGTCTGGATGAATTGCACCGCCTCCGGTAGCCATTTCGACCCGCGAATGGCGCTTCCCGCCACCACAGCCCCATAAGCAGATAGGTCATTGACCTTCGCCATTGGAAGGATATCCACCTGTGCCCCGCCTTCGCGCAACGTTCTGCCGATGGCTTCTGCAACTTCTGCCGTGGACCCCGCCCGGCTGGCATACGTGACAAGTATACGATTCTGCATCCTGTTTTCTCCCATGGATTGTGCGATCTATTTATTGAACCACAGCCCGCTGACCTCATGCGGCTCATCGAACCGGAACACCACACGGATCGTGACCGCGTCATCTTTCTCGAACTGGGCATCGTACACCACCACATAGAAATTGCCCTGCTGCAGAACGCTGTTCACTGTGCGCGAGACGTACAGTCCCAGTTTGGCATCGCGGTCTTTTTTCAGCTTTTCGAACTCGAGCTGGTTCATGGCGTTCAGCATACCCTGGTCGAAATCCTTCGAGAACATGACGTAGTCGCCAGCATTCATGCCCGCCAGCAGATTGTCAGATTTGGCTTCGCTAAAGGCAAGGACTGTTTCCTTCGTTGAATCCGAAACGGCCTGTGCCTTTGATCCACACGCCGCCAAAATGCCGATCATGAAAACGACCAGCCAAACCCTGTATACCCATTTCATTTTTATGATATTCCTTTCATTCACCACCTGGTCACGGCAACGATATCAAGCGGTGTGAATTGGCTTTCTCCATATCCAATCGACAAGGAAGAGCAGACCGATCAGCGTTGGCAAACCTGCAATAATAAGATAGACCGACCACTCAAAACCCTGCATGGTGGTCACGTAGAATATCGCCCAGCCAATGAACATGATCGCGCCGAACCATTCGTGCCTCCAGGCAACGGCGATGGCAATGCCCAGCAAAATGGAGGGAAGCAGATGCATGAATAGGGCAAGGAACGTTCCCCAGAAGCCAAGTCCCTCCTCGAATACATCGAACGCGAACAGGCTGATGAACAACACGAACAGGATGCCCGCAATACGCGGCGTCCAAAGCAATGTTTGTTTGAGAGTTTGGTTCATGGCGTCCTCCCAAATTCATGATAGCACACCGACGCGAAAAAGCAAGCGCAAAGGATGCCGAGATCACCTGCAACCTTATTGTGCGCAGGGGAAGAAAGTGACATCGTTGTACGCCGGGCTGCGATAGTTCCCATCATCGCTGATGATCTGATAAATAAAGTACGATTCACCCATCAAGGGTGGGAATTGCAGGTTCTGCCTGCTGCTCCCGCCGCCAATGATCGTGGCAGAACGGGTGTCTGCCGTTTTGCGGTGCAAGTCAACAGATTGCCCATCGGATGTGACACCAGATGCCTTGTCCTTGATATGATAATACACAGACATGCCGCGGTCGATGTCACTGACTTGCACCGTGATTATCAGCTCGAACGGGGATTGGTAACAATAAAAGGTGTTCACCGATTTCCGGATCTCCAAAACCAGTGCAGCAGGTACCGGGGTGTCAGTTACACTGGGGATGGGTGATGGTTGGATCTCCCGGGTTGGGATGCCGGTCCAAGTAGGCGGCGGTTGAGTCGGCGGCAGGGAACCGGATTGTTCTGTCATTTGAGCCTGTGCCGCGTCCAGTGTAAGCTGTTGGATCGCAAGACTCGTGGACATTACCCGCAGTGCAATGTCCGTTTCCTCCAAGGACGGATTGGAGGATTGCCCTCCCTGTGGATTTCCCAAATTACAAGCCAGGACAAAGAGTACCGTTAAAGAGAGAATGGACCATCGGAAAAACCTGCCAGTGGCTGCCATGTTACCCTCCGCATTTTCTCTTCAGCACAAACACTTTGTTCACAAGATCACAAATGGATTATAAGCCTTCTACCATGTCATTGCGAGGAGGGCGTTCGCTGTCCCCAATGCTTTTTTAGGGAGCCCGACATAGCAATCTCCTCTCGGAACGAGATACCGGTCCTCTTCTTCAACACTTTCTAACGGCTCATCCCGCCCGACCATGGGAAGCAAAACGGCGCACATTGATTGACCTTCGCCACCTCTGAGCTGTATCGGTCATAGTGTGCATACGACTGACCAAGGTGGACCCGGACTGTCGCATTGTCTTCTCCCGCGTTATAGGACTGCAAGGCACGGATCACGGCTCCCATGTAAGCGAGCAACTCATCCTGTGCCGTTTGCATGCAGGCTGGCACATCCACCTCCTGGGTATCCACAAGGATCTGCTGCAGGACGGTCACTGGGTAGGTCAACGAGTCGGGCGTTCCGCTCGTCGCAGAGATATACACGTCGTCATATCGTTTCAACTGGATCTCAAGAAAAGCCGAGGCATCCCGCACATCATCCACATCACAAGGGTGAGACAGGTAGGCCCAGGCATATACTCCCGCCACAGCAACAAGCAGCACCCCACCCAATATTCCTGCCAGGAGCAAGAGACGGTTCACTACGCCAGCCATTGTCAATCGTCTGGTCATGGTGCCATGCTAGCGCCTGAGGAACTTTCCGGCCAGGAAGTAAAGCGCCAGCCCTGTAGGAAGGAGCGCAAGCAGGCTAAAGACAACAATGAAGAGGAGCAAATCGCCAAAGGCATACATTCCGGATGAAGCCTGTGCCACCGCGTTTTGCGTGAATAGCTCCCAAATGTACACAACACCCCATGCAACAATACATGCGATCACATATCCACCGACAACAAGAGCGAACTTCATCATAGGTCTCATCTTCATCATTGCGGCTCCCTTCGTGAAACACCCGGCTGGGGTTGAACGCGCCATCCAACACAGACGTTGCCGCCTGGGCAGGTATTGTAACGCGGGGGAAAACGTGTGATACTAATTCTACGTCTTTAAAGGATACCTTTCCAGTTACGTCAATAATGGTTTTGTCAAAACATCTGCTTCGAGGTTACTTCCCTGTTGGTAGACTGTGATGATGAAGAATTCGACGACCACCAACGATTCATCCAAAAATCCGCGCTGGCTATATTCGCTGGTTACCCTATGGTATTGGCTCACCGAGCCATCCTCGCTCGTCACTGAACCGGCACGCCGGTATCAAGCCCGCCTCCTGATGGAAATGCAAATCACGTTGATATTGTTGGGGTTGCTTTCGCTGCCTTTGTCACTGCTGGGTGAGATACCCGAGGGGACACAACAGCCCGTCAAGTTCATGTTCTTTTGGATCACGGTCGTCGGTGTTCTGCTGCTTGCCATTGGATACGTCCTGAGCCGCATGGCGCAAAATGACCTGGCGGCCTTTTTTTCTGTGGCGACATTATTGACCGTGACATTCGGGGCTGTGATCATCAATCCGCGTGATCTCACCACTACCTCCTATTTGATCCTTGGCGGGCTGATGGGCAGCCTGTTCCTGTCTGTACGCGCCACGGCGCGCGTGTTCCTGGTCACCTGCATTGGTCTATTGTTGCTTCCCAAATTCATGGCCGACTTTTCCACTACGAACATTCTCAATTCGATCTACTTCATTGTGACCGTCGGCGGGTTCATCATCATGGAAGCCATTCTCCGTCAGCGCTACCTGAAGCAGATCGGACAGCAGACCCAGCAACTCATCAAGAGTGAGGCCCGGCTTCGCGAGCTCTCCATCCGCGACCCTCTGACAGGGCTGTTCAACCGGCGTTACCTGGAAGAAGTGCTGGCGCTCGAAATCGCCAGAGCCACGCGAAAACAATTTCCGATCGGGATCATCATGGCTGATATCGACCATTTCAAGAGACTTAACGATACCTATGGTCATGCCGCCGGGGATCTGGTGTTATCTGAAGTCGGCAAATGGTTTCATACACACATCCGGGCCTCTGACATTGCCTGCCGATACGGTGGTGAGGAGTTTATCTTGATTTTGCCGGAGGCGTCGCTAACGGCAACAAAAATACGTGCCGAGCAGATGCGGGAACGGTTCAAGTCGATCCAGGTGAAATTTGGGGGACGAACCCTGGATCCCATTACAATGTCGATGGGAGTTGCCATCTTTCCCGATCACGGCTCCACCCTCAATGGGATTCTGCATGCAGTCGATGCTGCCTTATACCGCGCCAAACATGAGGGGCGCGATCGTACGGCAGCCGCCGGATAAAAAGAAGGACGATGTACTCCTCCGGCCGGAGGAGTACATCGTCTGGTTACGAATCCATTTTTCAGAAGCAGATGCTGAATAGGGGAAACGAATCTTAGCGTGGGCCAAACCTGCCTTCACCAAAAGTGAACATCGGCTCCGCCTGGAGCGATTTCGCGTTCAATGCAGGGGAAGGAGCGGCTCCGGTCAGCAGGTCCATGCCGACCACATCGAACCGGTTATCATCCAGCGCTGTGTTACTGGCGCTGCCAAAACTCGGGTCATCCACCATGAGCATCACTCCCAAATCGAGCTTCTTGAAACGGTTTGCAGAAACAAACGTATCGCTTCCTGAAAGGATGAGACCGGTATAGCCCATCCCTACCTGCTGACCATTGACCTGGTTGTTCGCGATCTGGGAGCTGAACGCCAGGTTGGCAGCCATACCCACGTTCGTGTTCTCCACCACGTTGTCGGTTACGTTCACATCGTGAGTGTAGAGCGTAACGATCCCAAGGCCCGGCAGCGGATACGGCGCACTCGTCAACGAATCGCGCACCCAGTTCCCGTCGATCACGCCCGTCACACTGAGTTGAGGCTCGGCAAAGTTATACCCACCGAGGAAGATGCCCCACTGGTCGATCACGTCATTGGCACCCTGGGCGATCACCGTGTTATCCACAATGCGCGCGGTCAGGGTCGATTCGGCAGGGTCACTGGGGTCGGTCTCTGCAAAGACAGTGATGCCAATGCTGTTGAAGCGGACGATGCGGTTTCCAGCAATGACAATCGTACGCGGGGTCGCCTTTTGGTTGGCAACCACGATGCCGTTGCCCTGGTAACTGGGCTGCCCGTCGATGATCGGCAGGCGGGGCTCGCCAAAGCCCACGTTCCGAACAAGGTTATCGCGGATCGCGCCGCCCGCACTGACATAGGTGATCCCATCCAGGAATGGGTTCGCCTCGGCAGAGTTCACCCCGTCGACCGTCAGGTTGCGAAGCGTGACATCTGCATCAGCCACCAGGATGATGGGGCGTCCCTCAACTCCGCCCACAGCCGAGAGCGTATCCTGCATATCCTGCGGCGCTTCGATCACCACACCGGGACCGCCGATCAGGGAGATATCCTTTCCGAGGATGCTGATCTGCTCCACATATTTCCCGGGGCGAATGCTGATGCGGTCACCGTTCTCCGCCGCATCCACAGCCGCTTGAATGGAGGAATAACATCTTCCGGCTCCCGTTGGGTGAACACATAACCCGGCAGCCTGGGCAACGGAGGTTCCCAACCCCGTCATCACCAATAAGAGCAAAGCAACAAGAACGATACGATACATTTTCATGGAAAAGTCCTCTCAGCTCATCAGGGGTTTGTTGGATGGTTTGAAATGATGAGCTGTTCGGGATTGTATCCCTGAAAAGAAGTTTCGCTGTTTTCGAAATTGCAAACTATGAGCATGGAGAAAACAACTCCCCGAACTGACGGGCCAGCCTTTCACTTTTGTTCATCCAGTCGAGGTTGATAGTTGCAGATCGCCAATGGGCTTGTCGTCACTCTCGAACAGAATCGACCAGCATTAGAAAGTTCGGGTCAGTGATATATTTTCGGTCATTGTTGCCAATGGGGTCTGGCGCTTTCGGTGCCGGGCTGGCGAACCAGGCCACGTTGTACTTGAGAAATTTCTCAAAGAGGGAAGGCAGGGAGATCCTGCGCATGATGAGCGCATCCAGATAGAGAACAAAGGGAAGGGCAACGGGAAAGAACACCCAGTTTGCCAGATGCAGCACATCAAAGATCGGGATGAGCACCAGAATAAAAAGCAGGACCAATATTCCCAGGATGAAACGCACCTGAATGGGAAAGCCATAACCGTTATCGAACCCGGTCGGCGAGACCTGCATTCCATAGTTGATATCTGCGCCGTCACTGAAACTCAACTGGTCAGCGAGACGTTGGAGCACCTTTTTGCGCCCATTTCGAAAATCCACCCATTGGGTTTGCAGCACGGGTTGAAGATCGGGCGGTGTGTTGATATTGGTGGCGAGGATATGAATGACTCTGCCGTGCAGCGTGCCATTGCGTTCAGCCAGCCATTGCCTGGATGTGCGGTTACTGACGACGATCAGTTGAACCGCAGCTTCTCCCTCTGCTGCTGGGTTGCCCCCGCGAGCTTGTAGAACCGCCCCGACAAACCCCGCAACGGCCCGGTCTGCCGGATGAAAATGGAGCGCAAAGGAGAAGGGCTTTCGCTCTCCACGCGCCGCTTCAAAGGCAGGTTGCGCAGGCAGCAGCGCTCCTTGAATCCGTTCACGGGCATCCTGGTCGGCTTCCCCTGAGGGCAGCCAGCGCAGCAGGTCGGGAGAGCGCCGCAGCGTCCAAAAGGACCAATAGGCCGTCACCAGCGGAAAGATAAAGATCAGATACCCAACCAGGTGCGGTTGTGCCTTGGGATACACAACTGCAGCCGTAAAGCAAAGGACCGCCGCCGTGAACTGCGTCCAGAACAATTTACTGCGCAGCTTTTCCAGTGCTTCATGGTTGACCTCATGTTCCAAAAAGGAGCGAATGGGGAATTGCAGGAACGCCAGGATCAACCCGATGATGATCCCCAACAAATAAGGTCCAGACCCGGGCAGGTATCGATCTGTTCCGATATCGACCGAGACATCCAACGAGGTAAGCGACACTCCGAAGGTCGTGATCCAAGCGGTGATGGCAGGCATGAGCATCACGGCCACCGTCAGCCAGATATCGAACGGCTTCCTGTTCAGGAATACAGACCGCCCCGGCGTAGGGACTGGGTCATGCCGGGCCGGGATTTCACCGCGCAAATAACCGATCAGATCGTGGAGCGCAGGGTCGAAACGGGCAGAGGCATCGTACACGGCGCACGTCTGCAAAATCTCGGGCAGGGTAACAGGTTCTGTGAGAACCACAATGACTTCGCGCCCATTCTGCAGGGCTGTTTCCCACTCCACCTGCACATACGGAGATCGAACGGCAGATTCGGAGGCAACAAAAATCAGTCTCTCACAGTTCCCATACCCTTCCGCCAGGGCATCTGCCCACTGAAGGCCGGGAGTGAGCTTTTGCAGATCAAACCAGGTCTCGAACCCCGCTTGTTGAAGTTTGAGGACGACCGACTCGGCAAAGTAGAGCTGTCTGCGCGAATAACTGATAAAGAGATAACCCATCGCATCCTCCTACCTTTAAACGTGAACCACGAACCATCCCCCTATGGATGATCATCCTGCGCAATGTGTGTACTATTTCAGGGAATGGGCGTCATCACTGGCAAAGTGGACAAATCCCTGGCCGGGTCGATCTCCAGATCGTTCGCGTTGACCCAACACTGTTTATGGAAGTATGGATTGACGATGACATACCAACCCGGGACGCTGCCCACGCCCACGATGTCCACTTTCTTGCCGGCAGAGATATTGCTATCCAGGGCATACTCCGGTCCGGGACCATAGTAACAGCCGGTAAAGACTTTAATGACCGTCCGTTTAAGAGGTATGTTTTCGGTGGGCGCCGGAGTGAGAGTTTCGGTGGGGATCAGGGTGGCGGTGGGAGGCAGCGGTGTGGGAGAAGCAGCCGAGGCGGTCTGGGTCAACATGCCCTGCGCCAACTGCATCGCAATTGTGGCAGCGGCATCCACTGGGGGCGGAGTTGCCTTCGGCGCACACGCCGGAACAAGAACAAGCAGCACAACTCCCCATACAACCAGACCGGGCACACGCAATTTCATTGACTTCTCCTGTGATGAAATGGATTTTCGCTCCCATCCATTATAGCGTCTTTGAGATGCCCGGAGCAGGCGTATGGAATTACCCTTTGAGTACCACCACGTTCTTTGCAAGCGTTTTAAATCGTTCGCCGTTCGATTGGACAACCGTGATGGATACATGGCCGGTCTTCCCGGTCTTAATATCCCGCACGGTTCCAGATTTTCCTGCGTGCACACCGCTGATCACCTTGCACTGCGCTCCATCGACAATTGCAGACTGTTCTTTTTCTTTCATACGCTCTCCTTAAATCATTCTTCTTCCACTTCCAGGATCATCCGCACCACCCGCACGCGCTTCCCCGAAGCGATCGGCATCTGGCTGACGGCATCCCATTCGCCGCTGGAAAATAATACCTTTCCATCCCGAAAGACCGTGCTGAGCGTCTCTCCCACCCCGCCCACATACTGGCGGCTGGGAGAATGAGGATCAGGCTCCCCAAGCTTTTTGATCACGCCTTTATCGATGAACGGGATCAGCACGACGATCCCGGGTCCTTTATCGCCGAGAGAACGCCCCAGACGGTACACGGTCAGGCGGGTGTCTTCCCGCACGATGCGAATGGCAGAGGCAAGCAAGATCATGCTAATGAGAAGAAAGGCTCCTACAAAACAAAGTATGAAGTTGGCTTCCATGGTGACTCCTTATGTTTCAGATCGTCTCAAGCGGCTGTGCCCGCGAAATCCCTATTCCGTGACGACAAGTTGATATTTCTGCATCAGCGTTTGCCCGCTGACCTGCGTTCCATAACACCAGGCATACACGGTGAATTCATACACACCGGGTTCTTCTGGAATGCCGACAATGTGCGCTGCATCTTCGCCGTTCAAAAAGGCAAATTCCAAGCCAGCGGGAAGTTCCCCGCTCTGGATGAACAGGTCGCCAACAGGCGTGACATTCTGCGTGATCTGTATTGTTACTTCATACGGCTGGCCCACGTGCGCTTCTGGCAGGGACTCGGGGGCAATGAGCAGCGGCGTTGTGACCGGTTCAAAGGTGGGTTCCGGCTCCGGGGTCGATGTCGCAGGCAGCAGGCGGGTGAGCGCCGAACAGGCAAGGGACAGGGCCGGGAGCAGGATCAAACCATACAGGAGCATTCGTCGTTCAGTCTTCATCATTCATCTCCAAGCGCTCTTCTCGCAAATCACAGCATGAACAGGAACCAGGACCGACACCCCGCAGACTCTCGAACCACGCCACCGCTCAAAATGACTATCGAGCGCGGACAAATTTCACCCACTTCTTACTGACATCCAACGTCTCGATCTTCCAGCCCGCATTGGACCATGAACGCTTGTTGACATGGTTGCCTTCTGTTGCATGGTCCCACCAACGCCGGTCTTCGTATGCGGAGGGTGGCAATTTGGTATTCAATATTCCTTCGATCTGTTCAAAATCAAGCGTAACTTCGCTTTGGCTGGCAGGAAGGGTACGCAAATATGTTTCAAGCGGAATATATTTCCCGGCCATCAATCACCTCTTATTTGCTGACCAGAAGCACGGTGCCCTCTTCCCACTTCAACGTGGAGGAAGGTGCCTGTTTCTGTCGTACCTGTTCCGCCATATCTCGAACGATCTCCATCCGCCGCCCTGCCGCCCACGGATATTTCTTGTCCCACTCGGCATCGGTCTTCGGGAACCAGAGGATGGCCACTGTATCCGCGCCGCCGAATTCCCAGTAAAACTCGCAGGTGTTCTTTTTGAACAACGAGCCTTCGATGTATTGGATCGTGCCAGAGGGTCCTTTGGTGATGATGTTGATCTTTGCCATTTGTACTACTCCTCAAGGATGGGTTTTATCTTCCGTAGCCTGGGAACCTTTATTTGCGTTTCTTCTTCACTTCTCGTGCGGTTTTCATCTGCGTATCCCCACCGGGATTTGACGAGGGGTTGCCCGGTATTTTCTGCTGTTTGGCAGCCTCCCGTTTTCTGTTTTGCTCGTGCTCCCGCAGAAAGAATATCCCGATCGCTGCCTGCAAAAGACCGATCAGGGTGATCGTTAGCGCCCAAGTGTAATACTTCTTCACCAGCTTGGGAATTTGCGCGGTGTTCGCTGGGTCACGCGGGTCATAATAGACGGGCACTTCCTGCCCAATTTTATAATCGGGCGCCGAGTTGAGGTCCCCACAGCCGGTGGAGTTTAGCCTGCCCTCGGTCTCCTTGAAGGAGATCGTCTGACCGCCCCGGGTCTGGAATTGAAACACCGAGCAATAGTACTGTTGGATACCCATTGTGTTGATGTTGCCCGTATAGTTAACGCTTTCATTGCCGGTAACGACGGCAACCGCCTGCTCAGCAGTACGAATAAAAACCTGCTCTCGAATGAAAATAGTTCCCCCCAGCCCGATCAAGAGTATGCCGATCACAACAAGGATGGTACCTGTAAATTTCATCGCTGCTCCCGAGTAGGGTCTAAAACAAACCGAAATTATTCTTATCGCACATCAGCTTCGATCACGTGATCAATCGCAAGTATAACGCGGTCAATATCCTTCATCACATCCTTGTTCCAAAAGCGGATGACTTTGTAGCCAAGCGAGTTCAAATATTGGGTTCGAACTTCGTCGTATTTTATCTGCTCCAAATGTTGACTCGGTGACTCGTGTCACCTACCGCCCGATGGCGGCTTGATGCCGCCTCGGGCAGTTCCATCCAGTTCGATGATGAGTTTCTTCTCGATGCAGACGAAGTCGGGAATGTACTTGCCGATGGCATGCTGGCGGCGGAAGGTAACGCCGAGTGGGTCATCTCGGATCTTGGACCAGAGTTTGCGCTCAGCAGGAGTTGGGTTCTTACGGAGTTTGCCTGCGTTATGCATGGTTTTTGGATTGGATCTCTTCTGACGAGGCACGGAGTCCTCCTATCTGCCCCACCCCATCCCTCCCCAAATGTATGGACGGGAGACAAGGTAAACAGACGTTCGGAGACATAGTATACGCATTTT
>CAZKSG010000050.1:6847-24939 GCA_964555335.1 uncultured Anaerolinea sp. | reverse complement strand
GTGGAAGGAGATTACCCGACTCACAGAATTGCGTTTACAGGAAGTGAACAGCAAAGAGTGGGAGAAGTTGACACCGGCCGAGCAGGAACAACGTAACGATGCCAAATACACGGAATTCCGTGTGTTGATGAATAAGTGGAAGGAACAGAACCTCACCGGCTGGCGCGAAGAGCACGACAAGTCAAATCGCTTGATCGTGACGCGTTCGGTCTGTAATGAGGTTGCCGAGCAGATTCAACATCTGCGCGGTAATACTCCGCCGGGTGGGTTGACCGCCAAGGCTCCGTGGTACATCAAGAATGAACGCGAGTGGAAGGGACCGGCAGAGTCAAAGCCGTATTTCCGCAAGCCAAAGGTGAAGGAAGATTATAAGGTGGGGGCCAGCCTGCTCTGGCTGCGCTTTGTGAATGAACTTCCCAACCCGTGGCGGGTGGCACAGCCCTTAACAACGACCGGAGGGGATGGGCTGATCCCTGCCAAATATCTGTCCAGGACAACGCCTGAGGATTGGACGTACACCCAAAGCGATGTCATCATGCGTGTGCGTACGCGTACCAATGAGAGCAAAATCAGCGTCACCGACAAGCAATGGCTGCGTTGGATCCATGAAGCCACGGTTGCCGAAATTGCTGAGACAGCCGATGGTGCCTATGTGTTAACCTTTGAAACTGCGCTACCGTATGACGACCCGCGTATCTCGACCATCGGCGTGTTCAAACGCAGCCTCAACGACCTGCTTTATTTCGATGGCGGTGAGGAATACTTCAACGGTTCCTTCGTTGGCTACCTGCCCGAAGGCAAGCTCCCTGTGGATGACCTCGCTGAGATGCTGGACTGGAATAAGATCCTGCTCAAAGAGTTCATGCCGCCCGCAAAGTTGGAAGAATATAAGCGGAAATATATTCGGAAAATGTAAGATGCACAGCGCCCCGAAGGTATAGGCACCCTAAACTGCTCTTCAAGAAAACCTTCGAGACGGTGCTTTCCTGCAACTTTTTTGCCCTGAACCCTGTATTACACTGTAGCCATGAGTGCGCCCTCCGACCGCGACCTGATCCAACGCGCCCGTCGCGGTGACGCCGAGGCGTTTGGTGAACTTGTCACGCTCCACCAGACGAGTGTATTCAACGTCTGTTACCGCATTTTGCACGAGCGCGCTGAAGCTGAGGATATGGCGCAGGAGACGTTCATGCGTGCGCACGAGCGGTTGAACACCTTCGACGATGAGCGCTCATTCGGCCCATGGATACGGCGGGTGGCGGCGAATGTGTGTCTCAACCACCTCGAGTCTCGGCGAGTCACGGCACCACTCGACGAGGAGCGGGACGCCGATGAAAGCCAACGACCCGAGACTCAGGCTGAAGTCCGTGAACGAAGCGAACAGATCCGTGGGGCGTTGGCATCACTGCCAGCACACTATCGTGTCGTTGTTGAATTGCGGCACTATCAGGAACTGTCTTACGATGAAATCGCCGCGGAATTGAACATCCCCCTGAGCGACGTGAAGAGCCATCTCTTCCGCGCCCGTAAGATTTTGGCGGAGAAACTCCATGCATCTGACTGACGAGCAACTCAATGAATATCTGGATAACGAGTCCGGTGACCGCACCCTGATCGAAGCGCATCTATCTTCGTGTGCAGATTGTGCGGCGCGCCTCTCTGCGCTTCGGGTGTTGTTCGTTGAGATCGAATCCCTTCCTGAATTGGAATGGGCTTATCCGATCGCCGCCCGCTTCTCTCCCAGCCCAAACCTGCCGGCCAAACTTCCGCGTTCCTTCGCTCTGGTTGTGACTCTGCAAGCCGTGCTGACTGTGACGATCATGATCGTCGTAACGCCATTTGTTATAAGACTCGGTTCACCCTTCCTTGCGAACGTACAACTGCCATCCCTGGCAAACATACTGCTCCAGGCCCGCCTGACCTGGATTACCTGGCTGGATACCCTGTCCACGCTTCGCTTGCCCTCTTTGCCGCAAACACCCTTTCTGGATCTGTCCAGCATCACAGTAATGATCGCCCTTGCAGCCGTATCCCTGCTTTGGCTGGTGGGGAATGGTTTGTTATTGAGAGATCGCATGAAATGAAACCTTTGCGCCGCTATACCTATTGCACCTGCGTAACCCAGGAGAATCTATGAGCGATATTTTGCGACTTTTCTTTGGACTCATCCTATTGACCGCCACCCTGACTGCCTATTTCCTCGTGGTCAGCGCGTTCTTCGCTGACCGCGTGGCAAGGACCCAAAGTGTCATCCACCAAATGCCTGGACGTTCCTTCGGGGTGGGGTTCGTCAACTTCCTGTTCTTTGGCGTGATCCTGCTTGTCCTCCTGACCCTGACGGATGGAAATCGAGTCCCGGATCTTCTGCGGGTCATTTTGTTCATTCCCACGTTCATCCTGTTCGCTTTCCTTGCCGTGTTCCTAAGCTTTGGGTTGGCAGGTATGGTACATGTGCTTGGTGATCGCCTTTTTCCCGATCAGTCTGCATTGCGGAAGACCGTGTTGAGCACCATCATCCTTTCATTCGCCTGTGCCCTTCCTTTTGTTGGATGGTTCCTGTTATTGCCTTATATCGCTTTTAGTGGTTTTGGCGCGGTCATTCTCGGACTTTTACAGAGGGAAAACAAGATATAGTCTTGTTCTTTTCACCAGAATTGACCGGAAGTACCATTCACAGAATACATAGAATCAATTATTTTTGCGGTATCATGTTTTATCGACACAGGATGTGAAACGTTTTCTCACAAATCCTGTGCCAATCCTTATTTACGAAAGGAAATTTTGTCATGTTATTTGCTTTGAAAGAAAAAGGTCAGGGGTTGGTTGAGTATGCCATCATACTCGCCTTGGTCGCTGTCATTGTCATTGCCATCATGCGGTTATTTGGACCAAAGGTTGGTAATACATTCAGTACCATTAGTAGTTCGTTGCCATAATCGGTTTTTTTCGAAACGAGCCGCAGGAAACTGCGGCTCGTTTCTTTATCTGGGAATATCTTCTTTGGATTTCAGCACTTTGGAGCGATCGATAACCATGGTTTCCAGTCATCCTTACAAGGTTGTATGTGACGTAGTGCTGTACTAACAGGCCTGTAAGGATAACTCTATTTCCTGCAGGCTATAATTTTAATAACTTTCGGCGAAGAATGTCCAGGCAACTTAATTCATGATATTCGATTTTTCCTCATCCATTTTGTCCATTCCCAAGAAAGGAGTTCCAATATGTTATTTTCACCGCAAGAAAAAGGACAGGGGTTGGTTGAATACGCCATCATTCTGGCTTTAGTAGCCATTGTGGTGATTGCCGTCATGCGATTGCTTGGTCCCAAGATTGGCAATACTTTCAGTACCATCAGCCGGTCATTACCATAGTGACGCCTTCTCTAAAAAGGACCGCGGTTTCTGCGGTTCTTTTTATTTAAGCCAATATAAAAGAAAGATGTGACTCGACCACCGCCGTGCAACTTTTTCCAGGCATTACCTGTATCCCTTGTAACAAACCAACGAAAGGACATTTCCCATGGCCGATATTTCCGCCATCTTCTTCATTCTACTCATTGTTTCCATTGCTTTCCCTGCTATGTTAATCGTGTGGTGGTTGTTATTTCCATCCGTGGTGGCGCGCGCCCAGACTCGCGTGGAAAAGACTCTCTCCGGCACCTTCTGGCTGGGACTGGTCATCGTCATTGGGCTGACGATTCCCATTGTCATCTTACTGACTCTCCCGTTTGGTCCTGCCAAATTCATTGGTTGGATCGTGTTGGCTGCTTCGCTTGCATTATCCTCTATTGGCTCGGCAGGGATCGCGGCTCATCTCGGCGAGCGAATGAAACAAGCAGGGAGCGGTTATTCGTCGCTCGGTGCGTTCCTCCGTGGTTCGATCACCCTTGAGCTTGCTGCCTTCTTCCCTGTATTGGGGTGGTTCTTCCTCTGGCCGCTCGCCGTTATCACTGCCTTCGGTGCAACAGGCTTTGCCATCCTCAATTGGATGCCACGCGAGAGGTCTCAAATTTCCTCCGTGACCACTTCATCTTCACAAGCATAAGATCTTTTTGGTTAAAGATGACCTTATCCAGACGCGACTTCCTCAAACTTGGTGCTCTCGTAACAACAAGCGCAGTATTCTCCTCGTGTGCTCCTGTCTATCGCAGGCTGGCAGGTGATCTTCCGATTGTCCCGTGGACTGCGCTCAGTGCAGATGACTTCCTTGCCTTGAACCGCCTCACCTTTGGTCCGCGCGTGGAGGAACGTGCCCACTTCATGGAGATCGGCATGCAAGCCTACATCGAAGAGCAACTGGGCTTTGAATCAATTGACGATCTTTCCTGTAACCTTCAACTTTCCACCTTCAACACACTGGGAATGGCAGCGAACGAACTGGAGGGCATCAGCAACCAACTCTTCGAGAATTATGACCGCGAGAAAGTTCCAAACGAATTACGCCAGGCTACATTGATGCGACAACTGTACAGCAAACGCCAACTGTATGAAGTGATGGTCGAGTTTTGGAGCGACCATTTCAATATCTTCGTTGAAAAAGGGAATTGCTTTTATCTCAAGACCGTGGATGACCGCGAAGTGATCCGTAAACATGCACTGGGTTCCTTTCGTGACCTGGTTTGGGCATCTGCCCATTCGCCTGCCATGATGGTCTATCTCGACAACCAAGCCAACGAGAAGAGTCATCCCAATGAGAATTACGCCCGTGAGTTGATGGAACTCCATACCCTCGGCGTGGATGGTGGTTATACCCAACAGGATGTGATGGAACTGGCGCGTTGTCTCACCGGCTGGAACGTGAAAGAGCATTTTTGGCTGGGAGATTTTGTCTTCAAGGAAGACCTGCATGATACTGGCGTGAAAAATATTCTTGGATTGAACATTCAATCATCCGGCATCAAAGAAGCAGAGCAGGTCATCGAGCATCTGGTCACACATCCCAGTGCGGCGCGGTTTATTGCAACGAAATTGACACGCCGGTTTATTGCGGATAAGCCACCACAAGTCATTGTAGAGAAAGCCGCACAAACATTTCTCCAAACGAACGGCGACATTAAATCTCTCTTGCGCGTCATTCTATTAGATGGACTTCCGCTTGCACAGCCAAAATACAAACGTCCAGCGAATTTTATGCTCTCAGCTCTGCGCATGTTGAACGCAGAGACGGATGGCGCAGCACTGCACGAGTATTTGCTGCGTATGGGTCAGGCATATTTCAACTGGCCCACGCCCGATGGCTATCCCGACCGCAGTGATGCCTGGCAGGGCAGCCTCATGCCGCGCTGGCAGTTTGCCTTCGAATTGATCCGAAATGAGATCAAAGGTACAAAACATAATCTCCAACGATTACTGGATGTATCATCCAGCGGCGTCTTACAAAATGATGTGGATTCACTTACCTCCTTATTGCTAGGTGCTCCTATGGAACGCCTCATCCGCGATGAATTGATCGATGCCGTTATATCAGCCGGTGCTACTGAAGAGGAGTCCCTGCACATCATCGCCGCGAGTTTGATCGCCTCGCCTGCGTTTCAGTGGAGATAGATATGTCGTTGCGAGGAGGGTGATTTTCCCGGCGAAGCAACCTGCTTTAGCAGGAGATTTCTTCATCGCAACGACATAAAACTTTAGGAGAAAATAATGTTAACCACTCTCACCCAAGCCCTTCCTACCTGGATGCCCCGCCTCGCCTTTGCTCCTTATAATGTTGCCCCGCGCGGCGATACATTGGTGGTGGTCTTCCTTCGCGGTGCCGCAGATATTCTTAACATGGTTGTCCCGCACGGTGAAGATGCGTATTATCAACTGCGCCCAACGCTGGGCATTCCGCGACCAGATCATTCAGCGAAGAAGAAAGAGGAAAGAGTGGTTGACTTGGATGGATTCTTTGGTCTTCATCCTTCCATGCGACCATTGATGGATGCCTGGCAGAACGAACAACTTGCCATCATCCATGCCTGCGGAGCGCCGGATGAGTCGCGCAGTCACTTCAAAGCGATGGAATTGATGGAACGTGGGGTGGAAGATGAGCGCGGCCCCGCCTCCGGGTGGATCGGCCGTCACCTGGCCACGTTGAACACAGGCAACTCGTCGCCGTTGCGTGCGGTGGGGATGGGGACTCGCCCACAGCGCAGCTTGAGCGGAAGTGTTCCCGTTTCGGCGTTGCGCTCGATTGCAGATTTCCACCTTGGCGGCGATGCCCGTGCATTGCAACAAATGCGCACCGCGTTGAGTACCGTCTATGAAGAGGATGTGTTGGGACAGGATACATTATCCATTATGGATACTCTTCAAAAACTTGACCCAGCCAACTACCAACCTCCGGTCGCGTATCCTGACTCAGAATTTGGTCTTGCCCTTAAACAAACAGCCATGCTGATCAAGGCAGATGTGGGGCTCGAGGTCTCTGCCATAGACGTGGGCGGTTGGGACACGCACTTCGCCCAGGGCGCCAGCACAGGGCAAATGGCGAACTTGATGAGTGATCTGGCCGAAGGTCTGGCCGCGTTTCATGCCGACATGCATGATCACATGGACCAGTTGACCGCAGTCACAATGTCTGAGTTTGGGCGGCGGGCTTCTGAGAACGGAAGTCTCGGCACCGACCACGGTCACGGCAGCATGATGATGGTCCTTGGCGGCAACGTGGATGGTGGCAAAGTTCAGGGGGAATGGCCGGGGATGAAGGAAGGTCAATTGATCGGACCCGGCGATCTGGCCGTCACGACCGATTATCGCGATGTCCTCTCCGAAATATTAGTGAAGCGGCTGAACAATCCCGCGACCGGCGAAATATTTCCGGAACACCAACCAAGGCCATTGAATATCCTGAAGTAAGTTAAGAGTGAAAAATTCAAATCTCCACTACAATTGACCCATCGATATGATGGAACCCTCGAAAAAATTCATGTTCTTGTTCGACCGAATCCTGTTTGTGGGACTCGGTTGCAGCCTGATTGCCCTCTGCCTGCTCGCCTGTGGATTCATCTACACGTTCCGCAATCCGCCCGGACCTGCCTCCACTTCAACGGGGTCAGGCGTTCTTGCCACAGCGACGGTCGTTCCCATACTCCCGACAGATTCTTTTCTCACATCGACTCCGTTTCCAACATTCACTGCCACTGTGGAAGGACTGTTCCCTTCACCGCTGCCGAACTCCAACGACGGCTCCCTTTCTGGCAAGATCGTCTTTACCTGCTACATCAAACAGATTGATCAGATCTGCATCATGAACGCGGATGGTTCCGGGCGCAAACAACTCACCGATTTCAGCGCGACAACATTCTACGCATCCCTTTCGCCAGATGGTGCTAGGGTCTATTTTGTGTCGAAGCAGACCGGGGCGTTCGAGATCTATTCCATGGACACAGATGGAAAAGACCGAAACCGCCTGACGAATGGCATCGGTTCTTTATACGCACCAGAACTTTCACCGGATGGACAGTGGATCATCTTCACCAAGAATGGCGACGGACTTTGGCTGATGCGTCCCGATGGAAAGAATCCGCACCGCCTCACCGACCGCGATGATATCGATCCTACCTGGTCGCCGGATGGCTCCATGATTTCTTTTGCCTCCTCACGGGCAGGGAATCGCCAGCTCTTCATTATGAACGCAGACGGATCGAACATTCAGCAATTGACCGACCTGAACAACATGGGTGGACGCAGTACCTGGTCGCCAGATGGCAAATGGATCGCCTTCTACCGAGGCCCGCAAGGTGACCACAACATTTATGTGGTCAACGTGGAAACAAAGGAAGTGACCCGTCTCACGAACGGCGGTGACAACCTCGGCCCCAGTTGGTCTCCCGATGGCAACTGGATCACGTTCACATCCTTTCGCGACGGGAATAATGAGATCTATGCCATGCATCCCGATGGTTCAGGCGTGACAAGACTCACCAGCAACACAATCTCCGATTGGCAGCCGCGTTGGGGGAGATAAAACCGCAAAACTCTATTCGACGAGTTTGTTAAGCAGTATACTGTCGGACAGGTAAATCACCTGAAAGTGTCCGATTTCTGATTCTGCCCCAAAACATAAGAAAAGACTATTCACTCGGGGAGCCAGGCATGTGGGGCAGAAACATCACAGTAGTTCCTTCGATGCATGCCATAGGGACAAGTATCTTTGACATAAGAATATCTGATTCCGTGTGTCCATTATTAATTATTTTGGAGGTAATCACGTGACACCCAAAGAGCAAGTTGGCGGAGTCGTTAAACCCAAACGGCGCGGTACGAACGTACAGACGGTTCAACCGACCACCCCAAGGCGGCCAGCCTTCGCCCGCGAACTTGTCGATTCGCTGCCAACGTTTCCGCTGCTTCCCCGGGTGATCCCTCCCACCAAACCGATGGGTCCGAAAAAATGGTGTGTTCAAGACAGGGTGGAAATCCATACTCCCATCGTGGAATACTATGTCGATGCAAAAAGACTGGATGCTGTGAATCCGGCAGATCCATTTTTTGTGTTACAAAAAAATCAGATCGTTCATGTTCTACCTCTATCGAATCTTCCCGAATGGTCAGCCATCGTCCGCGAGGAGACCCGTTATCGCAATATCGATGAGTCGAAGAAGGATTGGGTCACCACCCGTATCGCAGGCTGGGTTTGGAACGGTTTTCTCGAGGACTATGTTGAAGAATTTCCCAATGCACGCAAGGTGTTGATTCCTCATCAAACGAAGTTTTCTGCCGACGGGGAACAGATCATGATCGTGCCGGTGAAGAACAAGAAGACTGGTGAATTCGACGAGTTCGACGAGTTCGCCGGTAAGAAATTCAATTTGTGTGGGGAGCTTTCCATCGCCTATGTCCTGCAGAAGGACATCGATACGGTCATCCGCACGTGGAGGGAAAATTCGTTCGCGGTGTACGATAAGATGATCGGTGAAGGGAACGATAAGCCGCTTGGGCAGTTCGAAATGGATGACATCTTCCGGTTGTTCAAGGAGGAGGTCAAATTCGAGTATTACATCCCTGACCCGCAAAAGGAACCTGCAAGAACCCGGATCCCCTTCGCCGCAGAGAACGAGACGCGGCGTGCCTCTATCGATTTTCAAAACAAGCTCAAAGATTTTTACCTGATCACGAATGTGCGCATCAACACCGGGACCGGGGAACTGGTGCCGAAGGAAAATGAAGAACGCAATCATTGGGTGGTCGTGGAGAGGATCACGCATGAAGGGAAGCGGGTGGAACTGTACAACCCCTTCCCCAACAAGCGCCAATCCTATTCGTTTGGCGAGTTTTATAACGCTGTAGGGAACTCGCCGAATCGAGGCTGGTGGGTGGCGCGAAAGCCTGGCGAGCGATTGATGGATGAAGAACCGAAAACGGTTGCATCGGACACAAACGATTACGGCGTTGCCATCGATAACCAGACTCCAAACCCGATCGATGCAGAACAATACATGTTTGTCGAAGGGGAGAGCACCAAAAAGAATATGCTGTGCGGAGAGTTCTGTGTCAGTTTCATCCTGACCCAATCTCTGGAAAAGAATCTGCAGAATTGGTTGACGGCCAATCAACACCAGCCACTGGAACTGTGGAAACTGGCCCGTATCCTGCAGGCATACGGGTTCAACCATCGAAAATATATTGTCAAGCGGACGACGATCACGAAAGACCCGGTCACCGGGGAGAATATTCCCACGGTGCTGAGTTCCATCGCGCTCGATCTCGATTCGAACGAGGAACACTTCAAATCCTTTTCGATCGACACCGTCTTGAAATATTGGAAATCTGTTCAGCCAACCCTCTATCGGAGCATCCTGAGCGACGGTAACGACACTGGCACGGGACCTGAAGACCTCAAGACCATTCTGAAAGCGTATGGATACGAAAACGAAGGGGACATCACCTACTACAGTCCCCCGCCTGGAGAGCGTCTGTCTCCCCCTGGCAGAGACCGCGAAAAGCTAAAGACCCACTACCTGATCGGAAGTGTGCTGATCGAAACCCTGAAGGGATCGTTGATACGCTGGGACCCGTTGTTGATGGGGAACGGCAAGCCAAAAGGCACAGCATTCCACTGGGTGGTGATCACAAAGATCACGCCGGTGGAAAATCTCTCTGGCGGCAATGGCGGATGGGTGGAACTCTATAATCCGTTCAGTAATACGCTGGAGGAATACTCATACAAGGAGCTCTGGAATTCGACCACCGGGCCGGGAATGTGGGTGCGGCGGGAGATCACTCCCAAAATTGTTCCGCAAAAGAAGGAATCTGCTCGAATTGGCAGCGTGGAAGACATGAGTGGACAGGGTCCAGGCAACAAGAAGGGCGTCCCCTCCAAGACCTGGACGATGGAACGACTGGTGAACGAGATCCAGAAACTGCGCAACAACGGGAAGACCGATAAACAGATCCCGGCGTTTTTGTTTGGCAAGGGGTCCGGCGGCTGGAGCAAGGAAGAGATTGCCAATGTTGTCGCCAGAACATCAACGGACCCGGGCGTGGTTGCCTCCAGACCACGGGATGAACTCGCGGAGATCTTGAAGGAAACGTTTAAACTCAAGGAAGCGCCGCCAGCCGAACTGCTTGCCCTGCTGCGCACGATCTCAAAGGGAGATGTATCGTTTGTACTGGAAGTAGTGAACACCCTGCGCGAGGCGGGGTTGCTCGCCCTCGACCCGGTGACGGGGTTATCGCTGCGCGAAGCCCCATTGCCGCGCAGAGTCCCAACCTCCAGCGCGCGGACCGAGCGTTCCGGTCTCCAATCGAAGGCTGCAATGCTTGTGGAGAGGGTTGCCAGTGCGATCGAGCCAATGTTCGTGGCGCAGTCCATTGAAGAGTTCAAGAACATCCGCAAGCTGGCAGAGATCGAGGAGCAGGCGGCGAGAACGAGAACCGTTACTCATGCGGTCCCGCTGGCGATCGCCCCGGAGCCTGCCTATCGTGTGATGTGGGATTGGGAACGCGTCAACAAGCCTCGGCGGGTAGACTGCCCCGATGTATACCGCTGTGGGCAAAAGGAAAATACCAACAATGGACATTACGTCACGTTGACCCGCGAGTGGCAGTTCTTCTGGTTCGACCTGTGCTGCAAGGTTGTGTATGGGTGCTATCACTACGAACTGACCGATGAACGCCGCGAATTCCTCGCCCATAAATGGACCGGGGTCGGAGGGCAGACAACCGCCTTCACCAACTTTCACGGTCTGGATAAATGGAAGAACTACGTTCTGAACGAGCGGATGAAAAAGCTGGAGCCCATGATCTACACACTTATCTGTGGGGGGGCCAGCCTGGCCGGGACGCCAGTGACGATCAAGAAGGGCAAGGTCGATGTTCCGTTGTTGAAGGTGGCTCACTTTGACGGAAGACGCCCTCCTCCTCCGGTTGAATCCATCAACCCGTATACCGATCCGCGCGTTTTCTTTGCGACGATCATCACCGATAATCGGATCAAACTGAAAGACCAGCCTGCTGTGGATGCCTTTGCCGTGATCCCCTTCCCGCAGTTCGATGGGATGCCTGTCCCTGTGCCGATTGTCGCCACTGAGGATATTTACTACCCCATGAAATTCCTGATCCCGATCGAAGATGGGAAGAAAGCGAATCCCTACTTCCCATCGAGACCGATCGTGATCCCGTAATAGATGCCGCCCCTGAGGAGTTTCAGGGGCGGTGTGTTTGCTGAATAGGAAACGTTGAAAGTGGGAAGGATCCTCATTCCTGAGATAAAACGATCGGCTGGATTGGAGTCGTCCAGTGCAGGGCGATAAACCCCAGTACGGCGACCATTCCGATGATCCCGCAAGCATACCAAAGCCAGTTCGGGTCATAATTGTCCATGACCAATCCCGCGAGATACGGTCCCACAGCAAACGAGATCCCCCACGAATTGCCGTAGATGAAATTGTAACGGCCGCGCATTTCCTCAGGAGCAAAATTCGCTACCACTGCATTCGCAATCGGGATGGTCACCATTTCGCCGATGGTGAGAATCGCAATGGCAACCACGAACAACCAGTAGGTGCCTACAAAACCATAGAGAAACAACCCGAAGGTAATGAAGAAGGCTCCCAGCGCCATCATCAGCATGGGTGGATTCTTTTCGAGGCGGCGGGTGATCGAAAACTGGAACAGGACCACCATGGCGGCGTTGACACTGATGATCGACCCATAGCCCGATTCGGGGATGCCATGCTGGTCGCGCAGAAAGACTCCCAGCGTGGTATTCATGTTCATGTACACCAGCCAGGTCAGCAGACAGACCAGGGTGAATGCCATGAATTTCCCATCGCGCAGGACGCGCAAATAGCCTGCAAAAGTCTGGGCGGTCGACTCCTGTCCCTTGCCCTCGGTGGCGGCGGGTTTTGTCTCGGGGATCAAAAGGAAGACCATCAGCGCCACGATCCCGCTGACCACTGCATCGATGATAAACAGCGCTAGATAAGACCGCGCCGCGACAAACCCTCCGATCACGGGACCGATGACGACGGCCAGGTTGAACGCCACGCGACGGATCCCGAACCCGCTGGCGCGTTTCTCCTGGGGCAGAATGTCCATGAAGACGGCTTCATAGGCAGGACCACCCACATCGGTGAACATGCCTGAGACGAATGCCACGGTCAGGAACAGTTGAAATTCGTTCACGAACCCCATCAGCAGGGTGCTAAAGGATGTGGCGATGAGACTGAAGATGATGATGCCCTTGCGCCCAAAACGGTCGGTCAGCGCGCCGCCGGGGAAGGCACCGATGAAACCGGAGATGAAGAAAATGGCGAACAATACCCCCACTTGGGTCATGCCGATGCCGAACTTCTTCGTGATGTACAGGGCAAAGAAGGGGAACAGTAACGAACCCCCCAGCCGGTCGATGAAGTTGACCGTGATCATCATCCAGAAATCACGCGGATATTCCCGGTATACCTGCATTACCCGGTTCATGTGGACTCCCTTGTGTTGAACAAGTCCGTTGCGTGTGCTGCCTTGTTCCCTTGTTTGAGATCTTGAATCTATTATACGACGCGTGGGGCTTAATACTCGCTGGCGAATTTCTCGTACACCCAGAGGAATTCGTGGAGCTGCCAGGTGTCGTAGTGATGTTTGCTTCGCGAAGGTGTGAGCACAGCGAAACATCTCCGCGATGATCTCAGAAACCCTTCGCTTTGCTCAGGGTAACATATCCTTTATTCCCCCACGATCACCGTCCAATAGCCGCCCAACGTGCTGAACTTGGAGAACACATATCCCACGCCGATCTCACTGACACGTGAGCTGATGAGGGATGTCCATTGGGTGTTGTCGGTTTTCCACTGGTTCATGGCGTCTTGCGCGAGCCCAAAGCCGAGCAGTTCCTGGTAGAACGTTTGGGTGTAGCCGGCCTCCTGCAGGCGGTCACCGGTCCAGGAGCCGTCTGAGCCGCTGTGACGGAAGAAGTCGTTGCAGGCCATGTCGAGGCTGTGTTTGCGGGCGGCGGCGGTGAGCTGTTCATTAACTGTCAGCGCCGGGCGGTTCACCTCGGCGCGAGCCTGGTTGATCAGGTCGATCAGCGTTGTGACATACTCGGCGTTTTCGGTGTACGGGCAGTTGCCGGCCACCTGTCCGAGCGCGGCGGCTTCGTCTCCCACCACGATCTTCACCCAGAACGAGGCTTCCGAGCCCAACGGCACCACCTCTCCCTTTTCGTTGCGCAGCTCGAAGTTGCCGGTGTAGGCTCCGTTACCCGAGGGCGCGGTCAGGTCCACCGAAACCTCCACGGGCGAGCCTTTCTCCGTCTCTGACACGGGTACCGAATCGGGCGCAGACAGGCGGTCACCGGAGACAAAAGCCACCGTGTACCCGGTCCAGTTGCAGTTGCCGGTGTTCTGGAATTTCCAGGTCTTGGTGAAGGCGGCACCGGCGTCGAAGCGGGTGTTATCGGGGACCGTCACATCTTCGACGAAGAGCGCGCCATCGCGACAGGTAGGAGTCGGTGTAGGGGCGGCCGGATCCAATGTGGCTGTGGCGGTGGGCGGCACCGGCGTGGGTAACGTGAGCGATTGTTTGGTCGGCGGCAGGGTCGAGGTCACAAAAGCGACCGGCGCATTTGCAGAAGGAGTCGCCGCAGAGTTCTGCACACAGGCAGTCAACAGCAAGAGGAGGGAAAGGAGAATGGTTATTTTTCGAGTCATGTTTATAGGTTACCCAAAATCGACGGTCATATAACCGCCATACGCGCTGGAGGCAGAATAGGCATATCCCACGCCGATCCACTGGAGGTTGGGGTTCATCACGATCTCCCAATGTCCCGGGTCGTTGCGCCATTGATACATCGCGTCTTGTGGCGTGCCGATGGCGATGATCTCCGAAAAGCCGGCGGAGGCATACCCCGATTCGCGGATGCGGTACCCGATGAATTCACCGTTGGGACCGTTGTGGCTAAGATAGTTGCCGCAAGCCATATCCATGCTGTGTGCCTGTGCGGCTGCCGCTAACTGCGCCTGGATAGTCACCGCCGAGAGCCCCGCCTCAGCCCGCGCCTGGTTGATGAGATCCATCAACTGCTGGACGTAGACTGCACTCTCGCTGTAGGAACACTGTGGAAAATACGATGCCAGCCCCGATGTCCCGCTTCCCGAGCCGGACGCCTGAACGGGCACATCCCCAACGAGGATCTTCACCCAAAACGATCTCTCCGTGCCGATCGGAACCACTTCACCGGCGGCATTCCGCAATTCGAAAACGCCTGTGAATGCGCCGTCATTCGCGGGGGCCACGAGTTCCACGGAAAGATCCACGCTGGTCTTGGCTGCGGTCTGCGGTACGGGTACAGAGTCAGGCGCATCCATCTTATCGCCGGAAAGGAACGTGGCCGTGTATCCGTTCCAGTTGCAGGTACCGGTGTTCTGCAGTCTCCACGTTTTGGTGAATTTCTCGCCCGCTTCAAGCCGTGTGTTGTCGGGGTAGGTCACATCTGCGATCAGGAGCGCGCTGTCTTTGCAATCGGGGCTTGAAGTGGGCACTGTTGAATTCGCGCTGACTGTCACCGCCTTTGTCGGCGGCACCGATGTGGGCAGGGCAGGTCCCTGTTTTGTGGGCGGCAGGGTGGAGGTCATGAACTTGACCGGAGCGTCGGATGCTGGGGTTTCCACAGACACTTTCACGCAAGCGGTTAGCACTAGAATGATGGAGAGGGCGACAGTGATTTTTCGTATCATATGTTTCTACGGGGTGGCGAAATCGACGGTGAAATAACTTCCATAAGCGGTCTGGGCGTTGTATGCGTAGCCGATGCCCATCTCGGTGGTGTAGGGGTTGAGGATCTCATCGCGATGGACCTGGTCGTTCATCCACCAATCGAAGGCGGTCTGCGGAAAACCACTGCCGTAGATGATCTCAGACGAACGGGATGGGTTGTATCCCGCAGCGACCACACGTTCATGGACGGTGGAGCCATCGGAGCCGCTGTGGCTGAGCAGGTTATGACAGGCCATATCGATGCTGTGTCCCTGCGCGGCAACGGTCAACTGGGCATTGATGCTCAATTGCGGGAGTCCCGCCTGGGTGCGGGCATCATTGATGAGTTTTGCGATCTCATTGACGTAGGATGTGCTGGTCGAGTAGCTGCAGCTCGCGGGTCCCTTCGGCGTGGCGGCGGGAGTCCCGCTGACGGTGAGGGTCGAGACCGGTGCCGCGGCCACATTCCCGATTCGGATCTTCAGCCAGAAGGCTTGTTCCGCGCCGATGGAAAGCGTCTCGCCTTTGTCGTTTTTCAAAACGTAATATCCTGTATACGCACCATCAATGCTGGGCGCAGTTAATTGCACAGAGACATCCACGGTCTGGCCGACAGCTGTCGCCGGGACGGGCGCTGTATCGGGCGTGTTCATACGGTCCCCGGCATAGAAGGCGATAACATAATTCGTCCAGTCACAGGTGCCGTTGTTCATAAAGCGCCATGTTTTCGTGAACGTTTGTCCGCTGGTCATGATGGTGTTATCGGGGATGGTCACATCTGCGATCATGGCTGCACTGTCCTTGCACGTGCTGGCGAATGGAGTCTCAGCAGAGGGTGTGGTCGTGGTCGATGCGTCTGCGGTGGATGCAGGCAGAGTCGCTGTCGGCAAAGATAAACCGGCTTTTGTGGGCGGCAGTGTGGAGGTCACGAAAAGAGGCGGAGCTTCCGTCGCCGATCCCTGTTCCACTTTGATGCAGGAGGAGAGTATCAGAGCGACGATCAGCCCAAGAATCCAGAGTTTCTTCATGAGAAAGATTCTACTTTGGAAAAATAAGGGCGTTTTAATGGAATCATGTCGTTGCGAGGAGGGCTTAAGCCCGACGAAGCAATCTCCTATTAAGCAGGAATACCTCGTCGATGAAAGCTATCCGTTTAAATGGAGATTGCTTCGCCTTACGGCTCGCAATGACATTGGCTACGGCGTTCCAAACACCACTACATAATATCCATAATTGTTATAGAACGAATATCCCACGCCGATGTCAAGGTATGTGTCGCTGACCAGGTTGAGATTATGGCGCAGATCGGTCTTGTCATTGATCCACCAGTTGACGGCGCCCTGACCGGTCAGGGGAGGGTAGCTGCCATACACATTTTCTGTGACAAACGAGAATGTGTATCCAGCGGCCGTCACACGTGATTGAACCGTGGAACCGTTCGACCCGGTGTGCGTGAACAGGTTATTGCAGGCCATGTCATTGGCATGGGCTTGTGCAGCCTTGGCAAGGGCAGAGTTGTTGTTATAGGCAGGCAGTCCGTTGTTAGTGCGGTAGGTGTTGATGGCGTTGAGCGTGTCGGTGATGTTAGCCGGGTCAGAGGTGAACGCGCATGTGGATGTGACCAACCCTGTGCCAGACGAGACCGCTGTTGCCGCAGTGGTGTTGCTGACCGAACTGACGATGACCCACAGGCGCGAGTCTTCGTTGACCTTCATGATCAACCCTTTGGGATTCTTGATCACGAAGTTGCCCTGATGTTTCCCAAGGCTGTTAGGTGCGGTCAGGTTGATGGAGATGTCTGCGGTCTGGCCGGGATACGTAAGCGGCAGCGGCACAGAGGCCGGTGAACTCATCCGTTCTCCAGAATAGTAGGTAAGTGTGTAATCAGATGCCCAGACACATGTGCCGGTATTGCTGACCCGCCATGTCTTGGTGAACGGCGCACCGGCGCCGACCTCACTGTTGTCGGGGATGGTCACGTCGGCGACGAAGGATGCGCTATTGGAGCAATTGGGATCGTTGGGCGGTCGCGTTGCCTCAGAAGTAGTCGTCGACTCGGGGAGGACGGTTTCCTGCACCTGGGTTTCTGTAGGAATGAGAGTCTCGGCGACAGGTGGCTGTGTGAGCGCAGGTGCCTGCGTTTCCGTCAGGGTGGGGACGGCCGGTTGCGTTGCAGTCCCCTGTGCAGTGCAGGAGGAAACTGCCAGCGTGATCAATACGAAAAAAATGAACAGCTTCTTGATCATTCCAAACTCCTTTGTTCCATTCTCTCTCTGAACGGGTATCGCTGACCTAAAACATCATCATTTGAGCTGTGGATTTTTCAAGCGGATCGCGGGTGATCTGCTCCTCGAACGTTTCCCGGGTCAACACCGGGACCTCGACTAGTGCGCGTAGTAAACGGTATTTGACGATTCGATACTTTTTCATCCGTGCTGCAAGTGAGGGGTCGCGTTGAGCTTTGTACGCAGCCAACGCGGCGCGTCCACCGGGAAGGATGAGGATCGTCTTTTCCGGTGGATACGGCGTCTCATGGATGGCCCGTCCCACCAGCGCAGAGGCAAGGACATAGAACGCATAAACGGTCTGTCCATGCTCCTGCCAGAGGGTGTTCCTATCCTCTTTAGACGTTGAATATCCCAGGCGCGTTCCAATGATCTCAAGCATGGCATTGATGGTATTGAACTCTGCCCGCCGCGCCGCGGCAACATCTTCTGCACGCAGGGTCCAGGTTGCCCCTGTGCGTTCTGCGTACGATTGTAGTACCGCGTAGATCATCGCCTTGGACGGCGTGAGCAACCCAGGGAAACGGGGATACAGATCGTCTTCGATCTCGAGATAAATGCTGTGAGGGTTCTTCTGTAAAAAGGCGACGAGTTGATCGGCAGCGGCTTGGAGGTGTTGCCGTAACCGTCCGCA
>CAZKSG010000050.1:0-6837 GCA_964555335.1 uncultured Anaerolinea sp. | reverse complement strand
AACCCGGGAAAACGAGGATACAGGTCATCTTCGATCTCGAGATAAATGCTATTTGGGTTCTTCTGTAAAAAGATGACGATGACCACTTCCACGCGGTCGGAGAGCGATTCGTGCAAGTCATTCTGAGGGAGCTCTGCAGCCGAAGAATCGTTGAGCCTGTTCGCTTTTCCTTGGGAGACACTTCCTTGCAGCCCCCATAACCCCGTATCCACACTCTCACCCGTTGAAAGATGCACGAAACGTTCATCTTCCTGTAGAGCCTTCTGTATCAACGACTGTGCTGTGCGCAGGGACTCATCGAATTCCTGGTCCCGTTTTTTCAGGGCATGTGTTTCCACCAGCGTCACCAGGCCGGCCGCATGGACGTGCAAATAACTCGCAGGTTCACCACGTTCCGTCAAATGTTCATATATGACTGCCCGTACATCCTCAATGCTCGCATCGTTGGTCTCGCGCTTCAAATGTTCACCGCGCCGCCATGAAAGCTGAACAGCATCGTGCTCGGTCCTTAATGCGAGTGAGTGCAGGTCGAATCCTGCCGTGCTGGCAGCGGTCAGCACCGAGGTGAGAAATTGCGGCTCAGGTTCAGCCACCAACCCGAAGAACGGCGTATTCAATGGGAGCAGGTCGAACATGTGTGTGAAAGCCGCGTTTAACGCGGTCGCATTCCACGCCCAATCATATCGACGGCGGCGCAATGCGATCTTGAACGGCTCAACGGCTTCCTTGCCCCACAGCCAGCCTGCCCACAATGCAGAAAGAGTCCAGAACGCCTGGTTGGGACGCGGCACCGACCCGATCACTGCCGCGATGGGGATTTCCTTTTTGACCTCCTCGGCAAGTCCTTTCAAGCGTCCTTCATAGATGCAAATGCCGCCCGCCTCAGGAAGCTTTTTCGGCCACGCTTCGCAAGCCACGCCGGAGGCAGTCTCGGTCCATAGACCGAGTCCCCGCTCGAGCTGGTTCCACAGGTTAAACTCGCGGAACTGGCTTGGAATGTTGAGCTGCTTGGGCCGCGGCCGTTCGGATGGGTGTCCCCATAACGTATTCCCTGCATCGCAGGCAACCAGGATCAATGCATACAATGCCCGTTTGCGTTCAGGGGTGAGTTCCAGCCGTTCAAGACGATTGATGACCGTCGTCAAAAAATAAAGCGGACGCGGCAAGTAATGTTCGATCGCTTCTTCCACATAAAAACGATCATCGTCATTCAAGGCCGCCACACGTTCGAAGGAACGTGAACGGTGCAGCGAGTCAGTTGCGGCGATCTTCTGTGCCCGCTCCACATCATCGGGCGTGGCCAGGCGTTCGCCAGCATCCCCACACTGCGGACAGGTGTACACGCGCGCATAAGGCACGCCCTCGCTTTTGCGCCAGAGGAACAGATCGGCCTGAATTTGGGCTTCACATTTTTCGCAGGTGGTGAGATAGAGCGACTGTAAATGGACGCCCAGGCGCTCATCCCCTTTTTTGAGAACAGCCAGGTCAGCGAGTGCGGCTTTGAAATCTGCTTCGGACGGGGGATTGGCAGACATCTCCAACAGGAAGCGCGTGATCGGGTTGTTGACCGTGACGAGCACGCGATATCCCATACGCGCGGCTTCCAAAACCAAACGTGGGGAGAAGCCGAAGGGGTCCAGCAGCCAGCCTCCCTGGGGCGCATGAAGCGGCAGCCATCGTGAGATGACCCCCTCCTCCAGTGGTGGCGTAAATCTCGAGAGCGGACCCGGATCCGCCGGGCTCATCCCGGGGATGTACGGCTGGTGGTCCATGTGTTAAGTATACATCGCTACACGCCTTAAAAGAACCATCCGCCGAGAGTGGCGGATGGAGGATATTTTACGGAATTGGACCCAGCGTGGGAGCGCACATGATATCGTAGTATTCCAATTCGGTGGCTTTGTTCTGTTCGGCGTAGGCGGCTGCATCCTTGCCGATATTACGGACAAGATCAAGATTAGCTTGTACTTGATATGGCCAATAGCGGGGGATCACCATCGGCGGATCGTTGACATATCCCTCAGGGAGATAAGCGGGACGGGCCGGGTCTGCTTCATCGGCGAGCGGGATCCAGTTGTACATCACGGGTCCGCGCGGGTTGATGGTGAAACCGATGCGATACCCATACTCACGGGCGATCTGAACAGGCTTGGCACCGAAACTGCCACCCGGCCAGATAATAGCCACTGGCGTTTTATTGAAGTTCGTTTTCAGGTCGTTCATCGATCCTTCAAACTCGCCGCGGATAAATTCCTCGGTGGATGAGTCGCTCATATTGATGTTGTGAACGTACCCATGAGACTGATGGTCCACCAGACCTTCCTGTTCAAGTGCAACGTTTCCCGGCAGGTTTTGGGTGCGGATCGAATCGTCCCAACTGATCCAGGCGTTAACGACCGGCCAGCCCCACTTCTCATAGAACGGGCGGAAGTGATCGTTGTAATTTTCGGCCGTTCGGCGGTCATCTTGAATGAGCAGGACAGAACGCGCTGGGATTCTGGCGTTATGGTCAATGAAGTCTGCCATCTGTGTGGCATTGATGGCTTCGAATCCCTGTTCCTTGAGGTCGTTCATCATCGCGCGAAAATCACGGACGGCAATGTCATTTGCGGTGACATCGATCTGCTCTTTCTTAATGCCGTGCAGCATCACGACCATTACCACTGTCCCTGGCGCAGCATTATTCGAATTCCATCGGTCATACAGATACTGGCATGTATTCTGAACGTAGGTATGAGGTTTATCCAATGGATTCAGTTGACTTGCAACGAACGTGGATGGAAGCGCAGGCGGTGTGCGAACGGCCGTTGGCGACGGAACGGGTGTTTCTGTCGCAGTGGGGCTCGCTGTCGGCTGCAATTGCGCAAACGCAGTCTCGAATGCTTGAGTCAGCGCAACGTTCATATCTGGCGTGGCAGCTGGCGTAGGTTGGCAGGCGGAAAGAAAAAATGTGAGAAGCAAAAGACAGGACGTGAGACGTGAAATGGAAGATGTTTTCATACGATTTCCCAGGATGATAACAGAGAAGGTGCGTCTTGCGAGACACACCTTCTTTTATTTTAATCTTGGTTGTTTTACGAAGTTACTCGTTGCTCTCGCCCTTCACAAACGATTCCACTTTCTCGCGGCAGAGTTCATCGCGGAACTGCTTGGGAGGCGTTTTGAAAAAGTAAGAAGACGGTCCGACTATGGGACCACTCAGCTTGCGGTCGAGGGCGATCTTGGCGCAGCGGATGGCATCGATCATTACACCGGCCGAATTGGGGCTGTCCCACACTTCGAGCTTGACTTCGATGTTGAGCGGCACTTCGCCGAAGGTGGTCCCTTCCATGCGGATGTAAGCCCACTTGCGGTCGGTCAACCAGGGCACATGGTCCGAGGGTCCCACGTGAACGTTATCGCGACCGAGGTCATAAGGGATCATGCTGGTGACCGCGTTGGTCTTCGAGATCTTTTTGCTCTCCAGACGTTCACGCTCGAGCATGTTGAGAAAGTCGGTATTGCCGCCGAAGTTAAGCTGATAGGTGCGATCGATGCGCACGCCGCGATCCACGAAGAGAGTCGCAAGCTGACGGTGAAGGATCGTCGCACCGACCTGACTCTTGATGTCGTCGCCCAGGATGGGAAGTCCCGCATCGCGGAAGCGCTTGCTCCAGTATTCGGAAGAAGCGATGAATACCGGAATACCATTCACGAATGCACAGCCTGCTTCGATGGCCTGTTCCACATACCACTTGGTCGCCATCTCCGAACCGACCGGCAGGAAGTTGACCACCACATCGGTCTTGGTCTCCTTCAGTAGTTTGACGATGTCTGCCGTGGGGCCGGGTGCCTTGGTGATCATCCCTTGCAGGTATTTACCGAGTCCATCATGGGTCATGCCGCGTACAACGGGAGCTTTGAGGTTGGGCACATCTGAGAATTTGTAGGTGTTGTTGGGCTCGGCGAAGATCGCTTCCGATAGATCCTTGCCGACCTTGGTGATGTTCACGTCAATGCCGATGGTGAATTCGATATCGCGGATGTGATAGCCGCCGAGACGGGTGTGCATGATACCAGGGACATGTGCATCGTCTGCAGTGTCTTTATAGAATTGGACGCCCTGCACGAGAGAGGAGGCGCAGTTCCCTACGCCAATGATTGCCACACGTACTTTTTTGTTTGCCATGAATTTTTGATCTCCTTGTGAAGTTATGAAGAGTTGGGTCCTGTGATTATTACGAAACCATCCATCTGTCTGCGGGATACACAGAAATTTGAGAAAATTTTCTCAAGGAATCTCTGCATGCTGCCGCTCGAATGGTTTTTGTAATTCTTTATAACGAAAAGAATATTGTTTAAAACGGTCATTGTTGTATAATTCATCCAATGGCCACCAACGAGCGGATCGATCACCTGGAACGTTTGCTCGAAGTTGTGCGGGGGTTAACGACAGCGCCCGACCTCGAAACATTTCTACAGACCGTTATTAGTGAAGCCACCGAACTGACCAATAGCGAGCTTGCGTCCATTCTTGAATATGACGAGAATGCGTCTGAGCTGCGTTTTCTGGCCATGCAGTGGTTCGAACGCGATCTCTTACGCCCGATGAGCGTCCCGCTGGATGGGAGTGCAGCAGGTTGGGTCTTCCGCAAGGGACAGCCGCTCATCATTCAGGACGTGCGTGCCGATCAGCGCCATTTCAAAGTGGTTGACCGCATGACCAACCACCAGACACAATCTCTGGTAGCTGTTCCGCTCATGGTACGCGGACAGGTCGTTGGCGTATTGGAAGCGCTCAACAAAAAGGACAACGCTCATTATACCGAAGAAGATTTGACGATTTTGGAGACGCTGGGTGCCCTGGCTGCCCAAGCCATGGAAAATGTAGACCTGGCGAGAAAAGTTCGAGTGGCGCGAGTGGAACTAGCCGAACTCGAACGCCTCAAAACGGACTTTATTGCGATCACGTCACACGAACTTCGGACTCCCCTCGGGCTGATCCTCGGTCATTCCACGTTTTTGCGTGAATTGGCCGGTGAACAATTTGCCGAACAACTGGATACCATCATTCGCAATGCAACGAAGCTCAAGGAGATCGTCGAGAACCTATCGGACGTGAATAATTATCAAAACGGAGTGGCTCGTGTGCGGGGCGATAAGGTCTCTGTCGCCAAGATCGTGGAGGATGTCATTTCATCCTTCCGCACGGAAGCAGAACGTCGTGATATTAAATTGAAGACCGAGGCAGGGGAATCCCGTTATTATGTCAATGCAGATCAAGGCAAGATCACGATCGCGTTGAGCAATCTTGTCAAAAATGCCCTCCAATTTACCGAACCGGGTGGGTCTGTCACTGTGAAAGTCGGAGAAGATTCGGGATATGTCAAAGTGACCGTCATCGATGATGGCATAGGAATCCCGTCCCGCGAGTTATCGCGTGTCTTTGAACGCTTTTACCAGGTGGAGACTCATCTGACTCGTCGCTATGGCGGTATGGGTTTGGGGTTGTCCGTTGCCAAGGCAATGATCGAATTGCACGGTGGGCGCATCTGGGCTGAAAGTTCAGGGAGAGGCAGCACATTTACCTTCCTGTTACCGATGAGGCAAACTGGAAACCTGGAAACTCCAAAACTGACAAACCCATTTATTTCCTAAGTCCATCCGCCTGTTAAGGCGGATGTTTATTTTCCAGACCAGTCTGTAATTTGAAACAGATATAATAGCCCCGAACATGGCTCCTGAGTTTTTAGTCTTCGGTCAATTGACGCGTGAATACTTGCTGCCTCCCACGGGCAATCCGCGATTGGATGTGGCGGGCGGAAACCTGCTCTATGCCGCGGCAGGGCTGCGGGTATGGGAGTCCAGCATCGGACTGGTAGGACGCGTCGGTGACGATTATCCGCGTGAGTGGTTGAATGAGTGCATGTCACGTGGCTTCGATACAAGCGGGATCAAGATCCTGCCGCGAAGTCTGGATGTGCGCGACTTCGTCTCCTACAATGAATCGTTGGAAGTGAGTCGCATCAACCCTGTGACGCAATTCTCACGGCGCCAGATGACCTTCCCCAAATCCCTGTTGGGGTACCAGCCGCTCGAAGAACGAAAAACAGACGATGGGGGACAGTTGATGATCACCGATATTCCCGAACTGTATCTGACTGCACGCGGTGCTCTGCTCTGCTCGATGAGTCTCGTCACACAAACACAGTTGATCGCAGGGATGAAGCGCGGCGACGTGCATACGTTCGTGCTCGAGCCTGCTGCATCGAGCATGACACCCACTGCACGTCGTGAACTCCCGGCTCTGTTGAATGGCGTGACCGCGTTCCTCACATCGCAAGAGGAATTAAAGAACCTCTTTTGGGGCGAGACACATGACTTGTGGAAGATGGCCGAGTCAGTTTCGATGTATGGCTGTGAATACGTGATTGTCAAATGCGGGGCACAGGGACAGCTCCTATATGATGTCAGCACGAAACGCAAATGGGAGATTCCTGCCTACCCGGCGCGAATCGCCGACCCGGTTGGCGCGGGCGATGCATTTAATGGCGGTTTCCTCTCAGGCTATTGCAAGAGTTATGATCCACTGGAAGGCGTGCTGTATGGCAATGTCTCTGCTTCGTTGAAACTGGAGGGGACCGGCGCTTACTATCCACTGGATGTGATACCGGGGCTCGCGGATGCACGCCTGAACGCATTGCGAAATATGGTAAGGGAAGTCTAGAGCCCAAGGATGAAGGATAAGAGATGAAGAACATCGCAGAGCGTGTCATCGAAAGAGCCATCGAAATCCAACAGGTGCCTGCGCCAACGTTTGACGAAAAGGAACGTGGGGAGTTGGTGCGCAAGTTTTTT
>CAZKSG010000049.1:0-25123 GCA_964555335.1 uncultured Anaerolinea sp. | reverse complement strand
AGGGCATCGTCAATGATGCTGGGTTTGTTCTGCTGAAGTTTGTCAATAATTTGTTGTCCAAACTCGGTAAACGTGATTGGAGTATCGGGCAAGTTCATCATTTTATCCGCATCCATTGCCAGGAAGGATGCTTCCTGCTTTTCGGTGTCCAGTAAAGAGACACTCGCTCGCGGACAGGGGATGAGTGCACGAATGCGTGTGAGTGCTGTTGTGGCAATTTCACGATGTGTACGTACAGTCAAAAGATCACGGTCGATCTTATGCAGGATCTCAAGACGGGTTGTTGTCTTTTGGAGAGACGCCTCTGTCTCAGCGCGTACGTGGATTTCCAAATCCAATTTTTGTTCGCGCTCGATTGCATCGTTCAGAGCGGAGCGCAGGGTAAGTTGAAAGCGATTGAGGAGCAGGCTGATCAAACCGTTCAACAGAATAAAGTTCGCTGCAATAACGAACGAGTCTCCCCGTACATCCGGGTCAGGTTCGCGATATGCACCCAGGATCACGGCTATGGAACAAAGTATAAATGTAACAAGTAGAGCACGACGGCTCAGCAGCGAGCCTGATAGCAGGATCGCCAGAGTAAAAAAGGATAAGGTCTCTGCAACGCTTCTGAGGGTGGTGGTGGTGATCGCGATTGTTTCCAATGCAAGCAGTATCAGAATAATCAGCATTACCGATGCGCGGAACCTCCCGCGGCGGAGTAAAATCATCGGGATGGCTACAGCGCTGAGAAACATGGCCGCTTGAAGCACAATATCCTGCCGGGAAATCTCAACTTGGGGAATGACCAGATTGAAGATCGTCGCTATGAGAATCACGATCATCAAACCAAACAACAATACCTGAACCAGAACACCCATTTGTTGATCGATCGGATCCCGGATTGGGAGATTACTGAACCACATACGCAATCGTGATGTGGAATGTTTGTTTTGCATTAAGGTTTTCCTACTTATAGGGACGGTCAGATAAATTCTATCACCTGACTTTCATGCCAAACCGGCAGTCAACCTTATGGGTGATACCCCACTTCAAAAGATTGTGTCGGGTGTTGTATGGATTAAAAGCTGGCGTTCAAGCCAATCTATTCGTCCTGATTGATCTCCTCATCCTGCCAGTTTTTGGACCAAATGGAAACCCGATTTCTACCTCGATGCTTGGAATGATAGAGAGCTTTGTCGGCCTTGATCACGATCTCCTCCGCCTTTTTGCCGTGTTCGGGATAGGATGCAACGCCGAGCGACATGGTGATCTTTAGATCCTTGTTCTCGTGTTGGATTCGGATTTCAGAACACCCTTTTCGTAATTCTTCCGCCCGATCTGCAGCAGTATTCAGTGGCGTACCGGGCAGAACCAGCAAAAATTCCTCTCCACCATATCGGCAGGCAGTGTCAGAAGTGCGGCAGTGACCGGCAATTAAGTCTGCGATTGTTTTCAGGAACAGATCGCCGATCTGGTGCCCATGGTTGTCGTTGATCCTTTTGAAGTGGTCAATATCCATGACGATCACACTCATGGATGTTTTCTCACGCAAAACCCGTGCCATTTCCCGTTCCAGCGCATCTGCAAGATGACGGCGATTGTACAGGCCGGTCAATGGATCACGCAACGCCTGCTGTTGAAGTTCGATTTGCAATTCTTCGATCTCTGCCACGCGAGTATTGAGTTGGTCGTTCATATCCTTGAGGGCTTGTTCAGCGTTTTTGCCATCGGTGATGTTTCGATAGTTTACAACAATGGCTTGTACACTTGGTTCGTGGAGCAGATTGATGGCTGTACCTTCCGTCCACCAGACGGTACCATCTTTTTTCACGGACCTGAACTGTGCTTTTTCAACCGTGCCTGCAGACGCAAGGACCTTGTCAAAAACGGCTTTTATTTTCGGCAAGTCGTCTGGGTGGATCAGCCCAAACCCACTCCTTCCCAATCGTTCTTCTGATGTATATCCGGTGAGAAGGTAGGTATACGGACTTTCGTACAGCACCTTTCCATTTTTGTCGATCAGGGTGATGGCGTCTGTGCTGTGTTCGATCAAGGAACGAAATCGTTTTTCGCTTTGTTCAAGTATGTGGGCGAAGTGCTTGCGTTCCGTAATGTCCCGTACATGGACGAGATATCCGGTTAAGTCCCCTTTATCTCTTTGTATCGGGGTGATGTGACAATCGATGTAACAGACACCCGATTTGGATGTGTCGTAAAGTTTCATCTGCTTGACCAACTCAAAGTCAAAAGTGGACTCAAAGGATACCTGTTCTCCTTTTTCGAGTCGTGCCCTGTCTTCATCTGAAATATTCGGGTCAGTGAAGAGATCGAAACCGCGGACTTCCTCCACGTTTTGAACACCGAAAAGGGTCAGACAGGCCGGATTCGCGTCCAGCAATTTTCCGTTGGCATCATAAAGTTCGATTGCAATAGGTGACTGCAGGTATACGTTCTTAAATAACCCCTCACTTTCGCGCAAAGTATTTTCTGTTTGATTGAACGTCGCCTCCGATTTTTCCAGTTCCTCGATGCGCTTGCGAAGTCGTTTCAATTCATCGGTGTTCCAGGTATCATCTTTTGGGCTCTCACTCATTCCCGAGCCTCCTGCTGATCCATTCGCACAATCCTTTCAGTACTACTCATTAAGTAAAGTATACCTTGATTTGCAGGGCGGCCTTCTTGTATCCTCTTCATGAAAACAAGGAATGGCGTGCCCGCTCGATCATGAGCACGCCATTCTCCAAACACATTCAGGTGGAATTTATTTTTTCATTCCGAATTTCTTCATCAAAATATCGTACAGCGTCGGCTGTCCGATCTCCTGCAGTTCATAGCGCACACGCTGGTAGGGTTTCGAGATCTTGATGACGCGGGTCAGATCGATCGGAGTACCGATTACAACCATGTCCACATCGGCGCGGTTGATCGTCTCTTCGAGGTCTTTCATCTGCGCATCGCCATAACCCATCGCCGGGAGGATGGGTCCCGTCTTGGGATATTTGGCATAGGTCGCTGCGATGGACTTTACTGCAAACGGGCGCGGGTCAACGATCTCCTTTGCACCGAAGCGGCGGGCAGCTACATAACCCGCACCGTACGCCATTTCGCCATGGGTGAGTGTGGGACCATCTTCGACAACAAGGACGCGTTTACCACGGATCGCTTCGGGATCATCCACGAAGAGTGGGGATGCGCCTTCGATCTGAATAGCCTTCGGATTCAGTTTGCGAAGCGACTCGCGCACCTTGATCACATTTTCAGGATCGGCCGTATCCACTTTGTTGATAACGAACACATCTGCCAAACGGACGTTGGTTTCGCCGGGGTGATAGTGGAATTCGTGGCCGGGGCGATGCGGGTCGGCGACCACAATTTGCAGGTCAGAGACATAGAACGGGAAGTCGTTGTTACCGCCGTCCCACAGCACGATATCCACTTCCTTTTCGGCGGCGCGCAGGATCTTTTCGTAATCCACACCGGCATAGACGATCACGCCGTTGTCAATGTGAGGCTCGTATTCCTCGCGCTCTTCGATGGTGGTCTGGTGCTCATCAAGATCATCGTAATCCGCGAAGCGCTGGACTTCCTGTGCGACCAGATTGCCATAGGGCATGGGGTGGCGGATCGCCGCAACTTTGTAGCCCATCTCACGCAGAATGAGGGACACACGCCTCGTGGTCTGGCTCTTGCCTGATCCTGTGCGAACAGCGCAGACCGAAACGACCGGCTTGGTCGACTTGACCTGCGTATACTTCGTGCCCATCAAGCGGAAATCTGCACCTGCGGCGTTGACAATGCTTGCTTTATGCATAATGTATTCATGTGGCACATCGCTGTAGGCAAAGACGACCTGCTCCACGCCATGCTGCTTGATCAGGTCGACCAACTCCTCTTCCGCGCGGATGGGGATGCCGGCCGGGTACAAGTCACCCGCCAATTCCTTCGGATAGACGCGCCCTTCGATGTCTGGGATCTGAGTCGCAGTAAAAGCCACGACTTCGTAATCCTTGTTTCCGCGGAAGAACGTATTGAAGTTGTGGAAGTCGCGTCCAGCGGCGCCCATGATGAGAGTTTTGATTGGCATAGGGTTCTCCTATTAATAAAGTCTCCCTGAGGACAGTGTCCGGTGAGTCTCGGCTTTGGTTTTGAGCCTCTCCGTTTTTACCCAGAGTGACATTTACACATTTTTTATCACTCTGAGGAAGCGGTGCCTACGACCGTAGAATCTCGGGTGTGTCAGCAGAGATTCTTGCCTGCACTTGCGTGCGATGCAAGTGTCACTTCGTTCAGAATGACATGGCAAAAGGATGTTGCTTCGTTCCTTTCGCAACGACATGAATGATTCTAAATAAAAAAGGCTAAACGTAAAGATAACGTTCAGCCTGTCTGTTACATGACCTCTGGCGCTTGAATGTCCAGCAATCGGAGGGCGTTAGCGATGACTTGCTTCGCCGCCGCCACCAATCGCAAACGGGCGTTCCTGATGTTCTCATCCTCACTCTGCAACACCGGAACTGCATGGTAGAACGAATGGAAGGCGTTCGCCAGATCATAGGCATACGCCGCCATCACCAGCGGACGGTACTCATTCGCCGCCTGCTGGACGGCATTTGGGAAGCGTGAGATCTGTTCAATGAGCTCGATCTCGTTCTGTGTGAGTTCATACTCGAAAGTCGCAGGTTGTAAACCCGAAGGAGCATTCGCCTTCTTTAGAATGCTGTTTGCTCGTACATGCGCATTCTGAATATACGGACCTGTGCGCCCATCGAATGAGAGCGCCTCATTAACATCGAAGACAATATCCTTGTTGTTATCCACTGCCAGCATGGAATAGACCAACGCGCCCAATCCGATCTGGGTCGCAATTTTCATGCGTTCACTTTCCGGAATATCGCCACTGCGTTCTGTTTCCAGCGCAAGGACTCGCTTGATGGCTTCGTCGTACACTTCTTTAAAAAGGATCACTCGTCCGCGCCGCGAAGACATGGCGCCTTCGGGAAGGGTCACATATCCATAAGACAAGTGGTAACACTTCGCAGCTTGAGGAAAGCCCCACAATTCCAGGATCTTGAAGACTTGTTGAAAGTGCAGGCTCTGTCGGAAGTCCACTACGTAGATCGAACGGTCAACATGATATTTTTCGAATTTTTGTTTTGCGAGCGCAAGGTCGTTCGTGCTGTAGAGTGCAGTGCCATCGCTGCGCAGGATGACCATTGTGCGATACTTTTCCTTGGTCAACCCAAGCTTTTCATCGATCTTCACAATGACCGGTCCGCCTTGTGCACGCTCGTCTTCAGCAATGCCTTTTGCAACCAACTCATCCACGATCTCTTTGCCTAGCTTGTTAGCTTCGCTTTCGAAGAACCAGACATCCATCTTTACATCCAGCATATTGAGGATGTCGCGCATCTCTTCCAGGCTCCACTCACGGGTCACGTGCCAGAGTTCACGAATCTCAGGGTCGCCCATTTCCCATTTGCGGAGAAGCTCGCGTCGTTCGGCATCGTACGCTTCGCGCTGTGCAGCCTCTTCGGGTGTCTCGTTCTCTTTCTTTTCCAGTCGTGCCGTGGCTTCTGCATAAATCTTTAAGAGCCACTGTCCGCGTTCGTGGATATCCTGTGGTTCCTGTCCTTTATGAAACTTGTTATACGCCCACAACACGGTTATAACGCCAAGCCCCATGTCTCCCGGATATGAAGCGCGAATGGTATCGAAGCCTGCGAACTCCACCAACCGAGCTAGCGCTTCTCCAAGTAAGGTGTTCCGGGCATGACCAATATGGAAGGAATGATGCGTGTTCGGCTGCGAATACTCCACCATCACGCGTTCGCCTTTTGGAGCGCCGCGTCCAAAGTCCAGGCGAGAGGCGAGCACTTCATCCACTACACGGCGGGTATATTCAGAAGTGGTGAAATAGAGATTGAGATACCCCTTCACCGCTTCGATGTGACTGATACCAGGCACGGCTCCAATCTCCGCCTTGACCTGTTCCGCCATTTCCTGGGCGCGTTGCGGCACTGGAAGCTTTGTCCCCTTTCCTGCACGCGCCTCATTTGCCGCGGTCTGGAAAAACGAAGTGGAGACTCCCCATTCTCCCGTGAAAGGGATGGGTTGCCATTTCAGTTCAGCCAACGCGATGTCATGAGCCGCGCAGTAGGCCTTGATCTTTTCTTCGATGAGTTGTTGTTCTTTTTGAAACATAAGCGAAGCGGATCCTGCGGATAGTCTTTTTATTATATCAACCCATGCTCGTCTCTGGGGAAGGGCAGGGGTAACAAAAGCGGGAGCCTTGCGACTCCCGCTCTCATAACTGTCTTCAAAAACTACTTGGACTTCTTGGTGGTCTTTTTTGAAGTCCCTGCTTCGCCGGGCTTGAACGAAGCGAGTTTCTTCATCAAGCGACCTTTGCGACGGGCAGCGTTGTTCTTGTGGATCACGCCTTTTTCAGCCGCCTTATCGAGGGCACTGATCGCCTTCAAGACGGCTTCCTTTGTTTCAGGAGCCCCTTCTTCAAAAGCAGCGCGAGCCTGGTTGACAGCAGTACGAGCGGCGCCACGGACGTTGCGGTTGTTGACGCGACGCTTCTCGTTCTGACGGTTTCGTTTGATTTGTGACTTGATATTAGCCAAGGTCTTCCTCCGAAAAATTTCTTGCCTTACTTTATGACGGCGATGTATTTTACATGAGGCGATACAATTTGTCCAGCAATTTACGGTTTTGCCATGACGACCACAAAGTACCCGCCGAACAGGCTTTGATCCGCTTTCACGTAGGCGATACCGATCTGGGTGGTATTTGTATTCAAAAGACTATTGCTATCCAGGGTATGGGCAAGCCACCAATCGAGCGCCTGTTGAGGGGTTGCATCCTTTGATGCGTAGATCGTTTCCGTTACCAAAGACCCGGTGAAGCCGGCGTCGGCTGCACGTTTTTCGGGTGTAGATCCGTTTATCTCGCTGCGGTGGCTGAAGAAGTAGTTGCAGGCCATATCCTTGGCATGTGTCAATGCGGCACTTGCCAACTGTGTGTTGGTATTTAATGTAGATAGACCAGAACTGGTCCGTTTGTTGTTGATGAGAGTTTGCAGCTCGGTCACAAAGGTGCTGTTTTCCTGATAAGCACATTGTGCAGAACTGTTCTGTGTAGGGACCAACGCTTCAGGTGTATTGACGGGAGCCGATGTGGCCGTCGCTGCCTGGCCCGGGACGGTGGGAGTTACAGGCGTGGACGTGGAAGGAAGCGTGGCGGTCGGCGTCACTAGATTGACAGGGATTTTCAGAACCTGTCCAACCTGGAGGGCGTTTGCGTCCTCGATATTGTTGGCTTTGATGATCTCGTCGGCAATACTGTTGAAACGGATGGCGATACCAGCCAATGTATCGCCAGGAAGGACGCGGTAATCGACCAATCTGCCCCGTGGGAGGTTGGCGGGAATGGGCGTTGTAGTGGGGAGAACACTTCCCGGCTCGGGGATTGTAATGGTTTGACCTACATAAATCACTCCATTTTGTGCTTCCATGACTTCCAGGTTCTGGTAGTAGATGAGCAGGCTGCCATCATCGCCGAGATTGAATTTTTGGGCGATGGATTCAAGTGAATCGCCTTCCTGAATTACGTAAGGCTGTGGTCCAGATGGTGTGAAGGTCAACGTCACCGTTGGAGTTTCGGTGATCGTCGGTGTGATGGTCGGCGTGGTCGTACTGGTCGGTGTGAATGTTAGGGTTGGGGTAGGTGTATCAGTTGCAAGCAGTACGCCAATTGGCTTCCCCGGGCTTGCCAGCCAGAGTACAAGCAAAATTACCCCAAGAAGTACCAGTGCAATCGCCCCATACACCAGGAAAGACCCCTTTTGCATTCTCCGTTTTCGATAGGAGTTGATCACATTCGATGAATTTGATGGATTTCGATTCAGCATTTTTTGTCCTTTTCAAAGCAGAAGGGATCTGGAGTTCCACATCCCTTTTGGCAGTGAAAATAATTCTACCTGAAAAATGGATGTTGTGTTGTGATATAAAAACGCAGCCACGTATACAGGGGTTCCCTGTTACGTGGCTATTTGTTGCGTATATATTGGCAGAATTACTGGCTCAAATGTGCCTTTAAGAACTGCCCCGTATACGATCCTTTGATTTTCATGATCTGCTCCGGCGTACCTTCGGCGATCAATTCTCCACCACGGTCACCGCCTTCAGGTCCCAGGTCGATGAGCCAGTCGGCGATCTTGATGATATCGAGGTTGTGTTCGATGATGAGTACCGAGTTCCCGGTATCCACCAGTCGTTGTAACACTTCGATCAATTTGTGAACATCGGCTGCGTGTAGACCTACTGATGGCTCATCCAGAACGTAAAGCGTGCGTCCTGTGGCGCGGCGGGAAAGTTCCTTCGAAAGTTTGACACGCTGCGCTTCACCGCCAGAGAGAGTCGTCGCAGGCTGCCCGACACGGATGTAACCCAGCCCCACCTCCTGCAGCAATTTCAACTTATTCTGCATCGGTGGGTAGTTCTTGAACTCTTCGAGCGCATGGTCCACGGTCATGTCGAGGACATCGGCGATCGAATACTTTTCGCGGAAGAGTACCTGCAAGGTCTCACGATTGAAGCGTTTGCCGTGACAGATATCGCAAGGCACATATACATCGGGAAGGAACTGCATTTCGATGCGCAGTTCGCCCTGCCCCTGGCAGGCTTCGCAGCGACCGCCGTGCACATTGAACGAGAAACGTCCCGGTTTGTAGCCGCGCATTTTGCTCTCTGGCAGTTCCGCGAACAGCTTGCGGATCTCATCGAAGAGTCCGGTGTATGTGCCGGGGTTGGAACGCGGCGTGCGCCCAATAGGGGATTGGTCGATGTTGATGATCTTGTCGAGATGCTCCACGCCCTCGATTCGCTCGTGGTCGGCAGCGACCGTCCGAGCGCCCATGAGTTTCGATGCGAGTGCATTGTAGAGAATGTCGCTCATCAAAGTAGACTTGCCCGAGCCGGAAACACCGGTGATGCAGACCAATTTCCCCAGCGGGATGCTGACATCGATTTTCTTCAAATTGTTGGCAGTTGCGCCCACAATCTTGAGACTCTTCCCATTCCCTTCCCGCCTCTCTTTCGGGATCTCCACTCTTTTGCGCCCCGAGAGATAGGCACCTGTCAGTGACTTTGGGTGCGCCAGGATCTGCTTTGGTGTTCCCTCAGCGATGAGACGTCCACCATGCTCGCCCGCCGCGGGACCCAGATCCACGATCCAGTCGGCTTCGCGAATGGTCTCGTCATCGTGTTCCACTACAAGGACTGTGTTGCCCAGATCGCGCAGCCCTTTGAGGGTTTGCAGCAAACGCGAGTTGTCACGCGGATGCAGCCCAATGGATGGCTCGTCGAGTACATACAACACGCCGACGAGACGTGAACCAACCTGTGTTGCCAGGCGGATACGCTGTGCTTCACCACCGGATAACGTCGCTGCGGAACGGTTCAAGGTTAGATAATCCAACCCTACGTTGACAAGGAATGAGAGACGTTCACTGATCTCTTTGATCACGCGTTCGGCGATCGTCTTCTGTTTCGAAGTCAACGGTGAATTTTTTGCGGAAATTCTCTTGATCCAATCCAGAGTCTTCAACACCGGCCACGATGTAACCGAGATGATGTTCACATCATCTACTGTTACTGCCAGTGCAGATGGGTTGAGACGTTTGCCGCCGCATGAAGGGCAGGGGCGGTCAGACATGAACTCGCTGATCTTTTCGCGGATATATTCCGAGTTTGTCTCTTTATATCGTCGCTCCAAATTTGTGATCACGCCCTCAAACGCACGCGAGAACTTGAACTCATTTCCATTGGAGTTCTTGTACGTCATCTGAACTTGCTTTTCACCTGTGCCATACAGGATGATATTGACCTGATCCTTGGTTAGTTCTGAAACTGGTTTGTCGAGATCGATCTTATATGCATGTGCGGCAGCTTCCAGACTCTGCCAATAGTAACCGCCTTCCTCCTTGGGACCACTCCACTCCATGCTGGCGATCGCTCCCTCGTTCAGTGATCGGTCCGGGTCCGGAATGATGCGCTCCGGGTCAATCTCCAGTTTCGAGCCGAGTCCCTGGCAATCTGGGCAGGCGCCTTGCGGTGTGTTGAACGAGAAGGTGCGCGGCTCCACTTCTGAGATGCTAACCCCATGCTCAGGGCAGGCCAAATGCTCGGAGAAGTGGATATCCTCTTTCTTATCCACGAGATTGACAGAAACGTACCCTTCGCCGAACTTCAACGCTGTCTCGATCGAATCGGTCAGACGGGTGCCAGCCGCTTTTTTCTCCTCTTTGCTGCCTTCCTGCGAAATAACCAGACGATCCACAACCGCTTCGATAGTGTGCTGCTTGTAGCGGTCAAGATTGATCTCGTCGTCAAGGGAATAGACCGTGCCATCCACGCGGGCGCGGGTGAAACCTGCCTTACGAATCTCCTCGAAAACGGCCTGATACGTCCCCTTACGGGCACGAACGAGTGGAGCCAGGATGAGAATACGTGTTCCCTCAGCGAGCGATTCGACCCGGTCCACGATCTCCTGCGCCGATTGCTTGACCACTTCGCGCCCGCAGATCGGGCAATGTGGGATGCCGGCACGGGCAAACAGCAGGCGCATATAGTCGTAGATCTCAGTGACGGTGCCTACCGTTGAACGTGGATTGTGGGACGTGGATTTCTGGTCGATGCTGACGGCAGGGGAGAGCCCCTCGATGTAATCCACATCGGGTTTGTCCATTTGCCCAATGAACTGACGGGCGTAGGCAGATAATGACTCGACGTACCTGCGCTGTCCCTCTGCAAAAATCGTGTCGAACGCCAATGACGACTTGCCGGAACCCGACAAGCCCGTGATCACGACAAATTTGTCGCGCGGGATCTCAACGGTGATGTTCTTTAGATTATGGACTCGTGCACCGACAACACGGATTGAGTTGGATGTCATAGTTCTCCTCGGGAGATACAATTATAGCACATATGTTTCATTTATAAAGGTGGCGGAGGTCAGGCTGTAGTCCTGACGTGTGAACATTGCGCAAAACTTAATTATACCAATCGATATCATGTCAAACCTGAGTTACAGGTCACGCGAGGGCATAACCCGAAGCAATCTCCACGTTAACGGCTGGCTCACATCGACTGTCAAATCCCATTGGGAAATTGCTTTATTGGGAAGACCACCCTCCTCGCAATGGGATAAGGTTTGTGCTGTAATGAAATAGAAAGGTAGCATGTTATACTTTCAGCAACTTCCCAAACCCGCCGGGGTTATTTTTGTTAGACCCCGCCGGTAGGATCAAACGTGCCGGACATTGAATTCAACGAAGAAGATGTATTGACCCGCGCATCGCAGGGCGACCGTGATGCCTTCGGTCAACTCTATGAACGCTACATAGACCGCATCTTCAACTACGTCTACTACCGAACGGGGAATCTCCATGATGCGGAGGACCTCACTGCCCGCGTCTTTCAACGGGCGATGAATCACATCCAGAACTATACAGATCGCGGCGTCCCATTCTCTGCATGGCTGTATCGTATTGCGCACAATCTGGTTGCCAACTGGCATCGTGATCGCAGCCGCAGGCAGGAAATTCCGATCAATGACGTGCCTATTTTGCCGTCAAAAGGCGATCACCCCGAACGGAACCTTGTCCACTCGCAGGAACAGGAATCGCTTCTGCGACTCATCCGGCGCCTGCCCTCGGAGCGACAGAACCTCCTCATCCTCAAGTTCGTCGAGAACATGTCGAATGCGGAGATCGGTGAGATCATGGGACGTAGTGAAGGAGCAGTGAAGAGTCTGTATCATCGCACCCTTCTCGCACTGCGAGACCAGCTTGGTGACCAGAACATCAACCTGGACAACGATTAACAAGCAGGAATGAATTATGAAGAACGATTCTGAACGTCAACTTTTCGAGCTGGAAGCTCATCTTGCGGGAACACTAAAGCACGTCACTCCCCCCAGTGAGCTTGTTCAACGCATGCGTGCGCGCATCCGCTTTCCACAGCGGGCAGAGATCACTTCCCGGTTCGGTAACTGGAGAAGACTCTTTATCATCTACGGAGGAGTAATGTCTGGGTTGTTGGTGGTGATCACTGTCGCACGGGCGTTCTTCTATTTTTTCAGGCGAGAAATGTAATTCGAATGAAGAGCAGCGGCTGGATGTTTCAAACATCCAGCCGTTTTTTTTATTTCAGCAATTCTGCACAGAATGTTTTGGCTTCTTCAACCAGGTCCGCATCGATCGGGAGTTTAAACTCTTCCGTGACGCGCACAGTCAAATGGTTGGCGATCAGCTTCAAGTCCGGGGAAAGAAGCGAGTCATCTTTGAGCAGGTTCAGCAGATCGTACGCGCTGACGCTGGGAGGGCGAGTCCCGCGGCGAGTTAAATATTCCCGAACTGCGATCCCCGCGGCCCGGCGGGCACAGACACGCGCCTGTCCCTCGTTGCCGCGTTCGCGTGCCTGGGCGGCTTTTTCAAATTCTGCCCGTATCTCATTCTGCCAGTTGTTCATTTTTTGAATTATACATGGCCTTCTTCTGTTTATAATTTACCTGCCAAAGGAGGTAGTGATGAAATCGACAAACCGCCGTTCATTCGCAGGGATAGTGCTCAGTGCGCTGGTCACCCTGTCTTGTATGTTGCCTGGAATGATCCCGTTAAAATCCAAACCCACGGGAGCGATGCCCTACATGGAGAAAGATATCAACGAGGTTATCAAAACGCTAAACGGAAAGGATTGGCGTTATTTGCAGGCGCTTGCCCCGGAGCAATACACTCAGGAAGACCTATCCAAACCGGGCACGTTGACCTATACAGTTCAAATCACTGATGACCTGCCGGTATATTTTGTTTACGGTTGGTGCACAGTGGACGACGCGACGCTGAAGCAGAATTTCGAGCACATCGATGTAAAACTTTACTTCAATGGTGATGAAATTGAGAAAGATGTGATCCAGCACCTGACGTATACGACACAGGATAATCTTCACTGTCTTGATTTTGGCGTCTTGATGTCTGAATGGCCGGAGGGGGAATATAAACTGGAAGCTATAGCAGCCTTTGATGACACGATCAATGATGGGATGGCTGATTATGCAGCTGGCGATTATGTCTTTGTCTACAATGTGACGGTCAAGAAAACAAAAGAAGGCGCATCCGCGCCTTCCAGTTCAGTCTACAAAACGGTATTTCACTAATGTCCATACGGCTGCGAATGCGTCTTTGAGTTTGATCTTTTTTCCCTGTGAATAATCACGGGGATTGAAGGTGATCGGCACTTCAAAGATGCGATAATGCCGCTTGAGTACTTTGGCGGTGAATTCCGGTTCGAAGTCAAATTGCTGTGAGTGAATGACCATTCCGTCGATCACGCTGTGACGGAAGACCTTATACCCCGTTTCCATATCGGTCAAAATGGTGTCGTAGAGAATATTGGTCATGGCGGTCAGCATCTTGTTGGCGATCATGTGCCAGTACATGGTTGCCCGCCGGGGTCCGCCGAGGAAACGTGAACCGTACACCACGTCGGCAATGCCTTCTTCGATCGGTTTAAGGATTTGCGGATAGTCACGCGGATCGTATTCCAGATCCGCATCCTGAATCAATAGGATATCACCTTTGGCCGCCTTCATTCCAGTTACAACCGCCGCACCTTTGCCTTTGTTACGTTCGTGGAGTATCACGTGCACCTTCTTTTTCCCATCCAATTCCTTGAGGATGTCACGCGTGCCATCGGACGATCCATCATCGACGATGATGATCTCGCTGGCCAATTTTTGGGCTTGCACCCGTTTGATGATCTCGCTGATATTATGTACTTCGTTATAGACAGGGATGACAACAGATAGGTTCATAGGCCGAAATTATATTCGAGAATTCCTTATATGGAGATGCAATCAAGCGTATGATGAGATTGGAGCAAGAAGCAGTATAATTTGCCTGCCATTCAGAAGAGAATTTGAAGCATCCCTCATTGGGAGGTTTTATGTCCAATCCCCTTGGAAGACCATCTGCCACCAACTCCGCATCCTTTGTTCCCCCACCGATCAACACCGTGGATGATACGGGGCTTTCTGCTCTCTGGTTGCAGGACCTGGCGCTGAAGATCCTGTATTCACAGGGATATATGAGCGGCTTCAAGATTGCCGAACTCATTGCCCTGCCATTTGCCGGTGTCACCGACCTGATCCTGGAAGCGCTCAAACGCGAGAAGTTGATCGAAGTCAAATCATCGCAGGGTGGGTTAGGAGAAGGTGCCTATACCTATGGAATCACTGGCGCAGGCATCACCCGGGCACGTGAAGCACTGGAGCGCAGCCAATACGCTGGACCTGCGCCGGTCCCATTTGAAGTGTATAACGAAGCGATCCGTCGCCAGAAGACAGGACGGCTCTCCGTGACGTCGCGGATGATGCGCCAGATCCTCTCGCAGATGGTGATGTCCGAGTCCACGTTCCAACGATTGGGTCCCGCGTTGAACTCAGGCACATCCATTTTTATGTATGGACCTCCTGGCAACGGCAAGACCAGTGTGGCGCGCGCTTTCGGTAATCTGGTTCTAACCCAGGCAATGTACATTCCATACGCGCTCTACCTCGATGGGCAGGTGATCAAAGTCTACGACCAGGTGAGTCACAAACTTGCGCCCGATGCCGATACGCCAACCGGTACAGGCGGTACGGGTAACCTGCGAACAAGCCAACGCCGTGACCCTCGCTGGGTAAAGATCCGCCGTCCGTTCATTGTGGTGGGCGGCGAGTTGACCCTTGAAGGTCTGGACCTGGTCTACGATGAAGTCCATAAATTCTATGAAGCGCCCTTCCAGGTGAAAGCCAATGGTGGAATCCTGTTGATCGATGACTTTGGACGTCAACAAGTGCGCCCGCGTGACCTGCTCAACCGTTGGATCGTCCCGCTCGAGAACCGCGTGGACTTCCTCACGCTTCACAACGGACGCAAGGTGGAGGTTCCGTTTGATGTGTTGATCGTATTCTCGACCAATCTCCCGCCAAAAGACCTCGTGGACGAGGCCTTCCTGCGCCGCCTGCGACACAAGATCGAGGTCGGCGATCCTTCCTACGAAGAGTATCGTGAGATCTTCCGGCGCGTGGCTGCCGATAAAAAGGTGGAATACAGCGATCAGGGATTGGCGTATCTCTTGCAGGAATGGTATATCAAGCGCAACCGTAAACTGCGTGCTTCGCATCCACGCGATCTGTGCGACCAGATCCTGGATATTGCCAGTTATCTCTCTGTGCCGCCCACGATGTCGCGCGAAATGCTCGACCGCGCCGCGTTAGCTTATTTCGTCGATATTTAATGTAATCATCAACCATAAAATGCCCACGGTCTCAAACTATGCTTTCTGGCAATTTGTGACCGTGAGGGTATAATCCGATACGGATCATGCATCGCCGACTCATACTGCGTGATCCGTATATTCATTTATTATGCTTGAATCCATTACCCGCCCCATCATCTTTGCCCACCGCGGTGCATCTGCGCACGCGCCGGAAAACACGATCGCTGCGTTCGAGCTGGCATTAACCCAACAGGCTGACGCCATCGAACTCGATGTGAAATTGTCGTCAGATGGTTATGTGGTCGTTCATCACGACCCGACCCTTGACCGCACCACCGATGGAAAAGGAAAGCTCAAGGACATGACCCTTGCCGGGTTGAAGAAGCTCGACGCAGGTAGTTTCTTCTCAGAGAAATTCATGGGGGAACCCATTCCCACCCTCGATGAAGTGTTCGAAGCAGTGGGGAAGCGCACATTTATAAATGTCGAATTGACCAATTACAAAACGCCGCACGATCAACTGGTTGAGACGGTGTGCATGCTGATAAAAAAACATAAGATGCAGAAGAACGTGATCTTCTCATCATTCCTGGCTTCGAATCTTTCGAAGGCACGCAGTTATCTCCCCGAAGTGCCGCGCGGTTTGCTGGCGCTGAACGGTTTCCTTGGCTCATGGGCGCGTTCGTTCGGGTTTGCATTTGGCAAGTATCAGGCGTTGCATCCGTATTTGACCGATATGACCCAGCAGGAAGTGGCGCGTGTTCACCGCCTGAATCGACGCGTCCATGTGTGGACGGTGAATGCCGAGCAGGATATGCGTCGCCTGTTTGGCTGGGGCGTGGATGGGATCTTCACCGACGATCCTCAACTCGCGGTGCGCGTCCGGGCGGAAACAAAATGAGGCGGATGAACAGTCGAATCAACGGGAATCCACTTTCGGCTTGGAAACGAAGCGGGCATCTCATCATCCAACTGGTGATGGTGGTGACGTCCATCGCTTCTCTTCTCGGACCTGTTCCGGCCGCTTTGGCTGAGCCAGGTTTTCAATCGTCGAAAGTGCAGGCAGTGCTGGCTTCGATGACCCCTGAAGAGCGGGTGGGACAGTTGTTTCTGGTGACGTTCCGCGGGACAAACACAAGCTCAGATACGCAGATTTACGACCTGATCGCGAACCGCCATGTAGGTGGCGTAATTTTGCTGGCTGAGAACGATAATTTTGTCGGCGCGCCAGATACGGTTCCTGCAGCGTATCAACTGATCAAGCAGTTGCAGATGATCGAAGCGCGGACGACCATCGAGACTCCCGTCTCTGAAACGCCTGTCGCTGAAACGCCGACTCCCGCGCCGGAAAATACATACGTGCCATTGTTCATCGGTATTTCTCAGGAGGGCGATGGCGATCCGCATGACCAGATCTTAAGCGGGTTGACGCCCCTGCCCGATGCCATGGCGATCGGTGCCACCTGGAAAACCGATATGGCACAACAGGTAGGTTCCGTATTGGGGAGAGAGTTGAGTGCCCTGGGGTTTAATTTATTTCTGGGACCTTCTCTTGACGTGGTTGAGTCACCCAATCCTTCAGCGCAGGTTGACCTGGGAACGCGTTCGTTTGGTGGCGACCCGTTCTGGGTGGGGAAGATGGGACAGGCTTATATTTCAGGGCTGCATACGGGTAGTGATGGGCGTATGGTGGTGGTTGCCAAGCATTTTCCTGGACGCGGCAGTTCTGATCGTTCTCCCGAAGAGGAAGTGGCAACGGTTCGTAAATCGCTCGAACAGTTGAAACAGATTGAATTGTCTCCTTTCTTTGCGGTGACCAATTCTGCAGAGCCCACAAGCATAGTGGATGGGTTGCTTGTCTCTCATATTCGCTATCAGGGATTTCAGGGGAATATCCGTGCGACAACACGCCCGGTCAGTTTGGACGCCTCGGCTCTTTCCACGATCATTGCGTTGCCAGAGTTTACGAACTGGCGCACAAATGGCGGTTTGATCGTCAGCGATGCGTTGGGGAGTCAGGCAGTGCGTGATTTTTATGCCCAGGGTGGTGAAAATTTTTCGGCTCGTCTGGTCGCGCGTGACGCCTTCCTTGCGGGAAATGACCTGTTATATCTAGGTAACATCGCCTCCGAAGAGCAGGATCTTGACACGTATTCATCCACGCTGCGAATTCTCGAATTCTTTACGCAGGAATATAAGACCGATACTGCGTTCGCTCAATTGGTGGATGCGGCTGTGATACGCATCCTTTCACAAAAGTTCCGCATGTATAACCTGTTCACGCTCGCCAATGTGTTAACTCCTGAAGGTGGTTTGACAGAGGTTGGCTCCTCGCAGCAGGTCATGTTTGATGTGGCCCGCAATTCAGCGACGTTGATCAGCCCTGATCCTCAGGAGTTAAGTACGCTCCTTCCGGCGCCCCCTAATCAGAACGATCGTATTCTGTTCCTGACGGATACTCCCACGTACCAGCAATGTAGCGGATGTCCGCTGCAAACATCCGTGACATCCGATGCCCTCAAGGAAGTAGTCGAACGTCTCTATGGTCCTTCAGGGAGTGCGCAGATTTTTGCCAGTCGTTTGACGGCCTATCCGTTAAAGGAACTTGAACTGATGCTGAATGGCGAGAGCAAGGAGAACATCGAACCTGCACTGCAAAATGCCAACTGGATCGTCATCTCTTTGGTTGATGTCAGCAGCGGACAGATCGCCTTGCTCCGGCGCTTCTTCTCCGAACGACCCAACTTGATCCGTAACAAGAACGTGATCCTGTTCACATTTACGGCGCCGTACTATCTGGATGCAACCGATATTTCCAAACTGACTGCGTATTATGCGTTGTACAGTAAACAGCCTGCTTTTATTGAAGTGGCTGCGCGATTGCTGTTCCAACAGGTTGCATTACAGGGGGCTTCTCCCGTTTCCATCCCCGCTGTTGGATATGACCTCATTACCGCTACATCGCCTGATTCTACACAAGTGATCCCATTATCGTTGGATGATGGAAGTGACTCTCTTACTGCTACAGCCACTGTTGAAGCAACGCCTGTCACTGCGGAACCGACAGCTGTTCCCTTGTATAAAATTGGAGATACGATCGCTGTCCGCGCGGGCCCCATTTTTGACCACAATCATCATGTTGTTCCCGATAAGACGGTCGTGCAGTTCGCAATGTCCACGAGGGATGAGGATGGGCGTATTCTTCAACAAATCAGTGCAGAGACCACAGACGGTATCGCGCGCGCATCCTTCAAAATTGATAAACCTGGCGCAGTGGAGATCAATGCGGTGAGCGAACCTGCCGTGCTATCAGAAGTCCTGCAGTTTGACGCGTCCAATGAGGGGGCGGCTGTGACTGTCGTTGTGCCCCAGGTCACGGTCACCATGGAACCTGCCACACCCACGGTGACTGTGGTTCCAGAGAACGACCTCGTTTCTCCGGAAGGATATCCGCGCATTGGTGTCTGGCTGTTGGTGTTGCTGGCTTTGTTTGGAGGCGCATTGCTCGCCTATTGGGCGGTCAGCCGCATTTTCTCTCCACGTTGGGGATTGCGTTGGGCGCTATGTATTCTTATCGGTGGATTGTTGGGATATAACTACCTTGCGCTTGGATTCCCCGGCGCGGCCGAATGGATCGCCTCGGATGCGGGCGCCTTTGGTGTGTTGACACTTACTTTTATTGGTGAGATCGTGGGAAGTATTGCTGCCTGGGCATGGATGCGCGTGTTCAGCGGACCAACGTCGCGAGCAGACTGATCAACAGCAAAACCGCCGAACTCCAGGCGAGTGTGGCTTCAGGCAGATGGGTGATGTAATCGAATACCGGCGGTTGCGATATGCGTCGGACTGGAAGCGGAAGAGTGGGGGATTCACGATATCCCAAAAGTGCCTGACGGAATTCATCAACAGTATGAGGACGTTCATCCGGGTGTAGAGACATGGCCCAAAGGATCGCCCGTTCTGTGCGCGCTGAAACAGCGGGGTTGATCTCGCGTAACGGGACCAGGCTTTCGGGCTGAAGGAAGCGTTTGCGTGCATCTGCCGGGGGCTCGTTGGTGAGCAGATGATACAGCGTCGAACCGAACGAATAAATATCGGAGCGGATATCGGTGTGCGCGTCGCTGCCGCCATATTGTTCGAGAGGGGTATAGAGTGCGGTTCCCTGTCCTTGAATGATGGTGATGGTGACCTCTTCGGGGGCAAGGATCTTAACGAGACCAAAATCCACCAGTTTGATCAATCCATGCGGCATGAGTTTCAGATTGCTGGGCTTGATGTCGCGATGGACGATGGGTGGGTCCTGCACGTGCAGGAAGGTGAGCGCATTGGCAATCTGTTCCGCCCAAGCGAGTACGTCATTTTCCTTCAAGAACATTTTGTTCCGACGTGCTTCGAGAAGAAGAGCACGCAGATCCTTGCCAGGAACATAGTCCATGACAAGGTAATCGCGTGGTCCATTGGAAAAGAAATCAGAGACCTTGGGCAAGTTCGGATGGTCGAGACGCGCGAGAACAGTCGCCTCGCGCAGGAATTGCTCGCGGGCTTCGTCTCTGATTTTTTCCGGGAGGGCACGGTCGTACTCGACTTCCTTCAACGCACATTGACGACCCTTGAGACGCGTATCGTCGGCTAGGTAGATGGAACCCATTCCACCCTGGCCAATGCGTTCCAGGATCTTATAACGGCCGCGTAGCACCTCCCCGTTCTTTAGGGGTGGGAGCACACTTCTCCTTTTTGTTTCTGCTGAAACGATTTCAATGCAGGATCATTTCGGCGTTGTCCTGCACTGAAACACATGTGTACGATTTGCTTGGCAAACCGTATATAATTATAATATACTCACTTCGATACGGTTGTCATAACATTTCAACATGAGACGTTCATGAAAAATTCGCAGGAAGATTATCCGCTGTTGGTTGCGCAGGAGGGTCCACTCAAGGGACAGCGCTGGCCAGTCAGTCAAACGCTTGTGCTGGGGCGCGAAGCTACATGTGACGTGGTGGTGGCAGATCGTCAGATCTCGCGTTATCATGCGCGTCTAACGCCCACCCCGGAAGGCGTGATCCTGGAGGATTTGGGCAGCAAGAATGGCACGCATCATAACGGAGTGCCGTTGACAGGACCTGTCGTTTTGCAGGATGGCGACCTGCTCTCGGTAGCCCTCGCCCAGCAATTCCTGTTCCTCACATCCGATGCCACCATGCCGCTATTGGAAGGCGGCGCAGCGCATCCCGGCCGTCTGATGATGGACCAGAAATCCCGCCGCGTGTGGGTGAACCAGCAGCAACTTGTTCCGCCTCTTTCGGCACAGCAGTTCAAAATGTTATGGATGCTCTACGAGAAACAGGGACAGGTGGTCAGCCGCCAGGATCTCGTCGCTGTAGTGTGGGGAGATGAGCAAGCTGCAGGTGTTTCTGACCAGGCGCTGGATGCATTGATCCGCCGCCTACGCGACCGTCTTGCGGCACTCGACCCAACCCACCAGTATATTTCCACCGTGCGTGGACACGGGGTGAGGCTGGATAATCCGTCATCCTGATATGAGATTGCATCTGCCTCCCGCAACTTTGCGGGAGGTTTTGCTTAAATATTATTAAACCGTAACTTTTTATTCTTATTGGCGACTTTTTGTGTAGATACGCTTACTTAAATTGGAGGCTTGTTATCCCCTGACAGGCAATGAGTCGATATGAATGCAATGAGATTGAATGTTTGTGTCTGTCTACGGATTGGCATCCCTGTCTACCGGAATGATATACTTGATGTGAAAGATACCCATTTTGCCATCACCACTCCAACGCGAAGAGTTGCGTATCTCATGACCGAATTTAATGAGCAACATGCTCTGGAAGGGCTGCGGAATTTGGATTCGCAGTCCATCGGAGCGATTTATGACAAATATTTCTCCGAGGTCTATCGCTATGTGCGTTACCGAATCAGCGATGAGACAACGGCAGAAGACATCGCCAGCGATGTCTTTGTTCGGTTAATGGAGGCGTCACAGAAAAAGCAGGGGCCTCAGACCAACTTGCGCGGCTGGCTGATCGCCACCGCTTCCAACGCGGTCAATGATCATCACCGTCGTCATTATCGCCGACCGGTCGAAGTATTGTCTGACTCGATAACAGACAATGGACCCAGCATCCATGCAGAGATCGACCTGCGCGAACAGAACCGGTTGGTGCAGGGAGCGATGGCGCAATTAACTCCGGAACAACAGCATGTCCTTGCACTACGGTTCGGGCAGGGGTATTCCATTGAAGAAACAGCTGCATTCCTGAAGAAGAATGTCAACGCTGTTAAGGCTCTCCAATTCCGCGCACTGGCTTCTCTGCAGCGGCAGATCGGGGAGGTGAATTATGAGTAACAATTTATACGATATTGTAGAGACTTGTTTACAAGATATTGAAAAAGGCGTGGATATCGAGACCGTTCTCTTCCGCTACCCGGATATGGCGGATGAACTGCGTCCCATTCTTGAGACGGCCGCAAAAGCGATACAGGTACACGTGCCTGACCCATCGGCTGATGTAATGCGCCGTAATCGCGCCAGGCTTTTGCAGCAGGCTGCACAAATGCGCGAAGCAAAAGTACAACCTTCGCGGCGAATTTGGACAGTCCCACTACGACGCACCATGGTGACCTTGTTTGTTGTTGCCGCGCTATTTGTGAGCAGTACGAATCTTGTCCGCGCCGCCTCCACAACACTTCCAGGCGACAACTTGTATCCGGTCAAACGTACATGGGAAGATGTCCTTGTCCTGTTCACGTTCAATGCCCAGGCACGCGAAGCCCTGGAGGTGGAACACGAGAACGAACGGTTGAGTGAACTTCAGGAACTCTTCACGGCAGGACGTTCTGTCCGAGTGGACTTTTCAGGACGGGTTACGCGGCTGAACGGGGACCTGTGGCTGGTTGCCGGAATCCCGGTTGCTGTCTCGGCCCAAACGAGCCTCCCGACTCAAACCATCGCAGTCGGCGATGCGATCCACGTGGTGGGTACCACCCAGATGGATGGCGCTGTTGTTGCGCAGACCGTTGAACTGCTCCCTGCGGGCAGGCCGCTCCCGGAAGTTGGTGATGATGAGTCGTTTGAGAAGGAACACTCTGGCGATTCGAGTCAGACCAGTGAGGATAACTCGGGCAAAGAATCCGAAGGTGAAGCGCCAAAAGTCGAGAAGACACAAACCCCTGAATCCGATTCGGGCTCCTCATCCAACTCGGAGCCGAAAGATAAATCCTTCAACGGCGTGGTCAACTCCATCAATGGAAATATTTTAGTGATAGATGGACAGATCGTAAATATCAGTTCGGCCAAGATCAAGGGAAAACTTAAGGTTGGTGTCACTGTCAAGGTGGAAGGATATTATGATGCCAACGGAGTCTTTATTGTGACGAAGATCGAGGTCAAGAGCAGTGACTCTGGTTCGAGCGGCAGTGGTGATAATGGTAGTAATGATAATGAAAATCATGACGATGATCATAAGAGTGATAATAATAACAACGATAATACCAACAATGGAAATAATGACGATTAATCGTTTCATGTCGTAATAAAAATCATCCCGCAGAAATAATGACCTGCGGGATGATTTTTTATATCTTCCTTGAAAGATGCTTCAAAATCGGGTACATTTAGCGTCTAGCACGTTCGTTCTAATTCTGTTGTCCTTCCCTTGAGAGGACGCTGATTTGCAAGCCTATTCCAAACTTAGCGAGAGAGTGATCCCATGACCGATACACGTTTCTATCTCGGACGCGCCTACGATCCCATTAAGAAAACCGTCACGGCTCAATCTGTATCGTATGACCCTGCCGACCTCACCACACATGCCGTTGTTACAGGCATGACCGGTTCAGGCAAAACGGGTTTGTGTATTGCGTTGCTGGAGGAAGCCGCCCTGGCAGGATTCCCAGCCATCATTATTGACCCCAAAGGCGACCTGACGAATCTATTGCTGCATTTTCCCGACCTTGCTCCGCAAGACTTCCAGCCATGGATCGATTCTGATGTTGCGCGGCGCGCGGGAAAGACCCTTGATCAACTTGCTGGTGACGCGTCTGCATCGTGGCGCAAAGGCTTGCAGGAATGGGGGATCACCCAGGAACGTGTGCTGGCATTAAAGAACGCTGCTCAGTTTGCCATCTACACACCCGGTTCCGATTCGGGTATTCCGGTCAGCGTGTTGTCATCACTTGCTGCACCAGATATGGCGTGGAAGGATAATCGCGAAATATTGCGCGAAAAGATCTCCGGCACGGTTACGGCGTTGCTTGGGTTGGTGGGGTATGAAGACATTGACCCCTTGCGTTCACGCGAACATATCCTGCTCTCGAATATTTTTGAAAACACCTGGAGCCAAGGCAGGGATGTGGAACTGACCGAGTTGATCCTGCAAACGCAAACGCCGCCATTCGAAAAACTGGGTGCGTTCCCGGTCGATACGTTCTTCCCAGCCAAGGATCGCATGGAACTGGCGATGGTCTTGAACAATATCCTGGCTGCACCCGCGTTCGAAACCTGGCGCGAGGGCCAGGCATTGGATATCAAGTCCATGCTGTTTACTGAAGACAATCGTCCGCGTCACAACGTTTTTTATCTTGCGCATCTTTCCGATGCCGAGCGCATGTTCTTTGTCACGCTTCTTCTCTCAGCAGTCGAATCGTGGATGCGGACCCAAAGCGGCGCGACATCCCTTCGTGCGCTTTTGTACATGGATGAGATTTTCGGGTATCTCCCACCGCAACGCAACCCGCCGACCAAACAACCTTTGCTGCGCATGTTGAAACAGGCGCGTGCGTTCGGTCTTGGTCTATTACTCGCCACGCAGAATCCTGTGGATGTAGATTACAAAGCCTTGTCCAATGCGGGCACATGGTTCATTGGCAAGCTTCAAACCGAGCAGGATAAGAACCGTCTGCTCGATGGTCTTGAAAGCGCCGCCGGTGGCATACCGCGCAACATCTTCGATAAGTTGATCTCGTCATTGGGCAAGCGCGTGTTTGTGATACATAACGTCCATGCCAAACAGCCCGAACTCTTTCAGACGCGTTGGGCGATGAATTTCCTCGCCGGGCCGATGACGCGTGCCCAGATCCCGGCGTTGAATCAACTGGTGGGAGCAACAACCCCGATTGTGGATTCGGGTGATACACGCCCAAACAGACCGGTTGCGGCGATGAGATCCGCTTCTATCGCAGACCCTGGTCCGGCCGCCGTTATGGCAGCGACTCCTATCTCTCGTTCCGCTCCGCCAAAAGACACCGTCGACGGAAGCATGACCAAACCTCCGATCCCTGCGGCGATTAAGGAATACTTCCTGCCGCAAAATTACAGCCTGCCTGAGGCATTTTCTGCCGCGCAGGAGAGCATGCCCTCTGAAGCGATGCTGGAAGGGGTGATCTATCATCCCGCGTTGCTGGCCTCTGCGCGCGTCCGCATCCTTGATCGAAAACTGGGCGTGGATAGTGAGGTCGCGCGTGTAGCATTGGTGAACGATCCAGAGAAGCGCGGCACGGTTCGCTGGGACGACCATCTCTACATGGGTCCCTCGCTGGAGGATGTGGATACGGATGCGACACCCTCGTCCCGTTTCGGCACAATTGACACGCCGTTGAATGATGCGAAACTGATGACATCCTTGCAAAAAGATTTCGCTGACTGGGCATATCGAACATCTACTGTGCGAGCGCGCGCCAACCAGACCTTGAAAGTCTTCGCGGGGCCCGATGTGAGCCAGGCAGAATTCATGAAGGCATGTGCCGATGCCGCTCGCGATGCGCGTGATGCTGAGCTTGCCAAAAAGACTTCCACC
>CAZKSG010000048.1:0-26477 GCA_964555335.1 uncultured Anaerolinea sp. | reverse complement strand
CCAAATTCGAGCGCACTCAGGTCATTGATAATGGGAACGATGTCCTTGCGGGCGAGGCGTGCGTATCCTTCGATCTGGGTTGGGAATCCCTTATCATCCAGTGCGCCGATCCCATTTTCGCCGGGAGTCAATGCCTGTAAAGGTTCGCCAGCTTTTGCAAGATAGCCTGTGCCATCTTTTTTGATGATCCACAACGCATATTCACCCTGAGCATCTTTGTAACCCATCCATTTATAGGTCTCTGCATTTTCGGGCAGATATTGCTGCGCTTCCAGCCTCTCGATTGCCTGTGCCTTGGACATCAAATGTCCGCTGCCCATATTGGTGAAGCTCAAATAGAAGGTGTAGACGATGGGATAGATCGTAAAGAGCATGGCGAGTGCCAGCCCGATTCCCAGCCAGCGATAAGGAGCGAAGCGCGGGCGCAAATACACCATGGCGAGAAACACAGCGATGGCGCTCAGCACCGAAGCCAATGGGAACAATCCATCGCGGATCAAGTTCGACACCAGCCAGAGAATGGCGAATAGCGCAGCGCCTGTTATGAGCAGGTTCAGAATGTAGGAGGGAGTGAATAGGGCTTTGTTCTTCATCAATACCTTTTGCCAGTGTGATCTGCGGCGTATTCGTTGATTATATATTCCCGCGATCGATCAAGCCGCTTCATCATGGCGGGTGACAGCCATACACTGCTTATGGCTGTCACCCAATTCATAAGGATCGCCCTGCAGGCAGAAGGCTGTGGAACAGCCTGCAGGTTCGACCAGAAGAAACTACTATTTATTAACCTGTGCCAGAACCTGTTCCACGGCTCCTTGCAGGGCATCCTTGGCACTCAGTTCACCGCTCAAGGTCAGGTTGCCAGCGTTGACCCAGGCATCCCACACAAAGCCCATGGCGGGGATGGAAGGCATCGGGTCAGCGTTCACACCCGCGGCATTGAAGCCAGCCGTATCGGGGTCAGAGGCGGCGTCGAAGATCGTCTTCCAAGCGGAAGGACGCGGCTCGGCATCAAAGATCGCCTGATAGTTTTCCTGGGTAGCGAGGAAGTCAACCAGGAAGGTCTGCGCCAGCACTACGTTCGGGCGGTTGGCATTGATCACAACACCCTGAACGCCCATAAACGGATAGCCCGGTTTGCCACCTTCTTCTGCAGCAGGGAAAGCGGAGATGGCATAGTGCACGCCAGCGGTCTGGAAGCGGTTGATCGCCCATGGACCCGTGAAGATAAACGGAGATTTGCCAGTTTCGAATAGAACATGGGAGGCTTCCCAGTCAATGGTGGAGGAGACAACACCCGCATCCACGAGGCTCTTGACCCACTCGAGTCCCTTGACCATGCCGTCATTGTTCAAGCCCATATCCGTCGGGGTAAAGCTGCCACTGGCATCGCGGCCGAAGATATAGCCGCCAAAGGATGTATACAGCGGGTAGATATTGTAGGTGAGATCAGGCAGACCAACCGCGGACTCAGCCTTGCCGCTCTTCACAAGATCGGTGCCGATCTGTGCGACTTCAGCCCAGGTCTTGGGAGCGTCGGGGACCATGTCGGTGTTGCGGAAGAAGCCGATGTTCTCCACAGCGAGAGGCAGACCATAGAGTTTGCCATTGTAGGTAAAACCGGCGAGCGCATTGGGAAGGTAGTTGCTGGCTTTGTCGCCGAGATCGATTTCGACGGCTGAACCATTCTCGACCATCGGTCCAAGGTTGTCGTGCGGGATGATGACCATATCGGGACCTTCACCGGAAGCGGCGCCAAGCGTCATGGCATTGCGGATCTCGGTCAGGTCCACGACTTCGACGTTGAGACCGACGCCATATTCGGCTTTGAACTGTTCACCCAATTTCTTGAGAACTTCCAAACGACCATCATCATAGACCCACAAGGTGAGTGTGGTCTCTTCGGCGGGAGCTTCCGTAGCGGTCGGCGCTTCCGTTGCCGGAACTGCGGTCGCTACCGGTGCTTCGGTCTGTGCGGGCACCTGAGTAGCGGCCGCTCCACCGCAGGCGGATAGTAACAATCCGAGCACAGTGATGAATGAGAACAATGTAACAAACTTTTTCATGGCTCTTCTTCTCCTTTTAGGATGCAGGGTTTGCAGGCAATGACGGGATCATCGCTCTGAACAACAATGGGCGTGTTTCGCCCAATATTTGTTTTGATTATAGAAATGAGACATACAAAAGACTTGCCTAAAAACTGGAAAATTTTGTCAGGAAGCCGGATTAAACACGTTTGGATGATGTGACCGTTCCCAACGCCGTTTGAAAATCGTTATAGGAAATGGGATGAAATAGACAATAATCGGCACCCAACTCGCGCGCACGGACTTCCTCCGCGGTGGAGGAGCAGACAATGATTGGCGAGTCATGGCTGGATAGTTCAGCTACGAGGGATTGATTGTCTGCAAGCACTTCGGTAGAAAGGAAGAGAATGACGGCCGGTCTGGTTGTTTCAACATCTTGAACCGATATTGTTTCTGTATTGCCAGCCAATTGATAGCCACTTTGTTCGGCAAACCGGCTAAACAAGTAACTTAATGTGTGATCCCTGCCAACCAGTAGGATGGCCGGTTTGGGGTTTGGATTCATATTGGTAGTCTCCTGTAGCATGGTCATTATATGAAGAGCCGGTTTACAAGTCTTGTCGCATAACAGGATGTTTTTGCAAATTAGCGAGATTAACCCGCCTACGGGCAACAAAAATCCCACGAAGTATCGTGGGATCTGTCTTCAGAAAACGAATTGGGATTATCTGCGGCGATAGGCCCGCGGCGTCACCTTCATTTCCCGCTGGAAGGTACGCGTAAAGTGAGCACTATCTGAGAAACCAACCGCCAGGGCGATCTGTGTGATGGATTGGCTGGTATGCTTCAGAAGTTCACACGCCTGATGGATTCGATATCGGCGGATATATGTGATTGGAGTGATTCCCAGTTCCTGGCGGAAGCAATCGGTGAGGTAATCGGCGCTGATGCCGATGTGATCGGCGATCTCTTCGCGCGTGATCGGCTCAGCATAGCGTGAATGGATATACGACATAGCTCGACGGATAAGCTGTTGTGTGGTCCGGTTCAGTGTGTGCTGGCGCGATAATGCCGCTTCCACATGAGACAATGTCTCCTCCGCGCTGAAGATTCCCTTGCCCAGGATGCTGGCAACTCCGCGGTTGCAGCGTTCCAGATCGGCATCCGAAAGAAGACGCGCGGTGAGGATGATGACGGGAATCTCACGCGTCGATTCCCGCGAGCGCAGTTCATCCAGCACGGCAAAGCCATCCATCTCAGGCATCATCAGGTCAAGCAGAATGAGATCGGGAGTCTGCTGTTCCAATACAGATAACGCTTCACGCCCATTGCGTGCGGTGATCGCCCGACGACCCGTTCCTTCCACCAATCGGGTATGCATCTCCAGGATACCGGGGTCATCATCCACAACCAGCACGGCCTGAGCCTTGCCTTTGGACAACGTGATATGCTCCAGTTCCTTGCTGAGTTGCTCTGGCTTGAGCGGCTTGTGAAGATAGTTCAATTCGAGCAATTGTCCTTGATCATTGTCATAATCCAGCGAGTAGGCCATGATGGGAATCGCTTCTGTGGAGGGCTGTCTCTTTAGCATTCCAATGATGGACCATGCTTCACGACTCGCAAGGCGTTCCTCCAAAATGATCGCTGAAGGCGCAGCATGGATGACCTTCGTGAGCCACTCACTGTCTTTGTCTACACTGATGATATTCACATCGAATCCGCGTGCATGGAGATAATTGAATACATTATCGATCGAAGATTCCCCCTCCGCCAGGATGATCACAAGATTCCCCATTGAAGAGGGAAGCTCTGTCGGTAAACTTGTCTCGGCAAGGATGGGCAGGCAAAAAGAAAATGTGGAACCACGCCCCAGTTCTCCCGGCGAATGAACCGAGATCGTCCCGCCATGACGCTCGATCAATTGCTTGGTAATCGCCAACCCAAGTCCCAATCCACCTGTCCCCGACTCAATGGCATTCCTGGAACGATAGAATTCATCGAAGATCGTCTTTCGCTCGCTTTCTGAAATTCCCATGCCCGTGTCGCTGACAGAGACGATCACATTCTTATCCATCACCGACACATCCAGATGCACCTGACCTGCAGATGTGAACTTGACCGCATTGCTGATCAGGTTCAATGTCACCTGCCGCAGCCGTGTGCGATCTCCCATCACCCATGGACCCTGGCGTGGAAGTTGTACGCTCCAAGCAAGCCCTTTTTCACGCGCCAGTTCTTCTCCGATCTTCGCTGCGACGTGCAGCACTTCTGCAAGATCGAGCGGCTCACGCAGGATGTGAAGTTGTCCTGCTTCACTGCTGGCCAGATCCAACACATCGCCGATCAAACGTGCGAGATGTTGCGCACTTGTGTTGATCTGTTCCATATCACGCAAGGTCGCGTGAGGATCTGTCTTTTGCTCGCGCAAAACCATTTCGCTCAACCCCACGATCAGGCTGAGCGGCGTGCGCAACTCATGGCTAACCATCGAAAGGAAGCGACTCTTCAATTGATTCGCTTCCTCCGCCATCCTGCGGCCGGCGATTGCGTCGTTGTACAACTGGCTGGTACGCAACGCTGCACTCAGGTTGTGGACGACCGCCGCACATAATTCCGGGTTGGGCGCATCGAACGCTGCAAAACCGAGGGTCTTGCCATCCACATCCAACGGCAGGATGGTGAGTTGGATCGGTTCGTTTGTAGGATAAATGCCAGGTGTCGGAAATTTCCGCGTCTCGAATCGCTGTCCATGGAGATCCCCTGATAACCCGGCCGTGAACAGGATCGTCGCCTGTGAAGTCCGGTCTTCCCCAGTGCTATCGTATACCGCCACCAATAGATTTCTGATACCCACCTTCGGAAGATGGCGACTGAGGATCTCGGCGCTTTCAGAGATGTTCATCGCCGTAAGCAGTTCTGCCGTCATCAGACCGAGCTGCGACATCATATCCATGTGCTCGATCATGGAACGCGTCGTTCGCCGCTGGACCTGGTCGCTGATCTCCAATTGGATGCGGTTGATCAAGTCTGTGACGAATCCCTGTTCGGCTTCGGGAACCAGCTTTAGCAAGGTATTCATTTGCTGATGCAGAACTGCAATTCCCGACTGCCAGATGTGTGCATCTTCGCCGCGATCATCTGTCCAGGCAAGGACTTGCTGTATCGCGACCAGAATGGGTCCGGCATCCTGCAACCGTATACTGCGCAGGAACGCCTCGAGAAAAGAGGAGCACTGTCCCTGCAGATCTTCCAACAGGCTGTTCCGCGCTTCGATCAAGGATGCATCTGCCATTGCCCGGGAGAGATCGTCAAACGTCAGCACAGGACCATGAGTGTTTGTGGATGCAGACGATACATTTGCCTCAGTGGGAGGACATCCGCAAGATTGGCGAACGATCAATCGAGGCGGAACGATCACACGTTCCATACGAGTTGCATCACCACGAATATGATGCAATAAAGCGATGACGGATTGATAGCCAAGGGAAAACGTGGGATGGCGAATGGTTGTCAGTGATGGAGAAAGCGAGCGGGCATCGAGAATATCGTCAAAGCCAATTACCGCCACATCATCCGGGATGCGCCGGCCAGCCGCGTTCAAGACATCGATCGCCCCCAGACACGAAAGATCGTTACTTGCAAGCACAGCGCTAAACGATCCTCCACCAGACAGGATCTGGTGCATGGCAGACATGCCGCCTTCCCTGCGGTGTTCACCAAATGCGATCAATCGTTCGTCTACGGATAGACCCGCCTCCGCCATGGACTCGCGGTAGGCTGCCAGCCTTTCGCGGCTATCGCCACGTCCATTGGCGTTTCCGGCAATAAAAGCAATCTGACGATGCCCATGTTTCATCAAATGCATGACAGCCGCACGGATGCCAAGGGCATTATCCACCTTGACCAACGGACCAGGTCCCTCAGGGGTGGTGAAGATGAGTGGAAATCCTGCCGCCTGCAGATCGCGTACATATTGCAGTTGGGATTCAGTCAATTCGTCGGGGACGATGATCAGTCCATCCGTATTCCAGGGACCGACAGGCACGAAATCCACACCGGGCCCCGGTGCGGGCCAAAAGCTGTGCTGCTGCGGGCTTTTGCCGGTAACGCTGAACCCGCAACCCAGCAGAAGATGGCAACCCGTCTCATGTGCTGCAGCGCCAATGCCTTGTATCAAGGAGTGAGCATAGCGATCGATCGTTGTACCTTGATAGATTGGCCAGGTGGAAATGAATCCGAGCGTAAGCGGGCGATGCATGAGACGATTGTATCATTCGCCAGTATGCGATTTTCAAAGGCACGGTTTGACCAGTAACTGCGGGAGACGGCAAGTGTTTTCCACTTTACTATCAACGTGGTTTTTCAAGTTGACAGTTTTCGGACGGTTATCCTCTTAAATTCAGTCAATTGAGACCTGACAAAACCGTATTTAATAAGAATTGACAGTGACACCTTACACGCATAGAATGAATTTATATATTCTTCATGCAATGGATTTATGGAATTAGAACTTATAACCAGTTTATACAAGTTGACTTTCCACATTCACTCCAAAATCCTCCTCTGCATGTTTTTGCAAGTTCTTCATATCTGAGTTTTACCGTTAAATAGGCGGAGATATCCTGCTCTATCCGTTTTGAGATTTACATCTTAATACCGCTTTTTATTAAACAGCCTTCATTTTGATGGCACTGGAGTGAATCATGTGGAAGTTTTCGGGTCATAATCAACACAATCCCACGTCGCGCTTATCTCATTTTTTTGCTCTGGTCACCGTAGTTGGCATGTTGCTCTCCGCAACAGCGGTTCAGCCTGTCAACGCTGCCGGGACCGATCTGAACCTCACCAAAACGGTTGAAGGGGGCATTACCACCGCCCAGGTCGGCGATATCATCCGCTATCGAATCCATTTTGCGTGCAGCAACCTGATCACGCCATGCGGTCCCATGGAGATCACGGATGTATTACAGCCGGGACTGATTTATCAACCCCCTCCGGCATCATCGGTACCTGCCGGTTTTAGCATCAACTACAACGCCGGGACGCGTACGATCACCATCACAAAAGACGATAACAACCTGCTCGATGGTTCACAATACGACGCTGTCATCGCGGTCCAGGTAGATTATGATCTGCGCCCTCTTCCGGCGATCATTAACAACACCGTCAATGGACGCATCGCGCCCACCGGGCCCGGCAATTGGGAAAATACAACTCCCGCCAGCGCCCCACCGATCACGATCGGTACTGTGACCCCAAGCTGGGCTCTGACAAAATCCCTTTCCAGCCCAACCATTAATCCAACCGTCAATACAGATGTTACCTATCGGTTGCAACTTTGCCCCACAACACCTCCTCCCGGGCAGGGCAACGTGCCGTTAAGGAATATCGTATTCACCGATACCCTGCCAGCCGGGGCAACATTTGTCTCAGCCAGTGATGGCGGAACGGAATCAGGTGGCGTTGTCACATGGCCAGCCTACGCCGGACCTGTGGTTCCGCCCAACTGTTTAACGCGCTATGTGACCATTCGTTACAACAGCCCTCCTTTTAATATCGGCGACAATGTGACCAACATGGCCAGCGTTGACGGACAATACACCGACTCGACCGGCGCGACGATTGGACCCGGCACCGGGCTGGCGACAGACCCGATCCTTCATCCCATCGACCCGATCTTTGAGACGCCCAACTACAGCAAGGACGATGCCGGCGACCCGATCGGTTTTACAGGTACAGGACGCTTCGTTCTCAATCTCGATACTGTCGGGACGAATTATCCATCCAACGAATTGATCCTGATCGATAACCTACCTCCGGAGCTACAAGTCACCAGCGTCACCAGCGGACAATGGGACGCTTCATTTGATTTTGTGCAGGCGTATGTGGAGTATTCCACAAACAATGGAAGTACCTACACGGCTTTTCCTGGACAGCCGATCAGCTATAACACGAACGCAATCTACACGGCACCAGTTACGAACATTACCAACGTACGTTGGCGCTTCGAGTATGACCCTGATGCCACCGCGCCATTCAACTTCACACAAGCAGGCCTGCCATACACCTGGTCGTTTACAACCCGTCCAGAGATCCGTGTTCTTCCGCGTTCATCTGCTACGGTCGCAGACCCGCCCTCCAATGCTCCCATGCCTGCGGCTGTTCCCGGAAATACATACAACAACTGTTTGCAAGTCAGCCGCACCAATAGCTCAGGCAGTGCGATCACAGACCCTTGTAACATCGAACCTCTCACTGTCAACGGCACATATGTAAGTCTGCGTACATACAAGAATGAGACACCAGGTGAGATGTGGGATGATCTGAGCGACCCGAACATCACGAACTTCGTCGCTGATGGATCGATTTTGCCCGGTGATACGTTGCGCTATAGGATCACGGTTGAGATCACGGAACGCTCCTCAGCACCTTTGGTCAACCCCACGATTCAAGATACCATGCCTGCCGCGAGTGACTTTATCTTTGTGCGCAATGGAACGGCTCAGTTGGATGGCGTAGACTTGCCCGCTGCTCAACAACCGACGTTCACCCAAGTAGGGCAAGTGTTGACCTGGGCGTGGAATAATCCCAGCCCGGCTCTGACGATCAATCCGCTGTCACTTGGCAGCCGTTTCTTGACCGTCGAATTCTTCGCCCGTATCCCACGCGGGCAGGCCCCAAACACCTACACAAATACTCTCTACACAGTGACCGATTCGATCGACGCTGTGTGTGAGAACGGGACCCAAGTGCAAGACTCTGCCAATGGCGATGTGGATGGCGATGGCGATGCCACCGACCCTGCCTGTCGTGTTCCCGACACATATGTGGTGGAACGTTCGGCAGCCTTACGCGGTGAAAAATGGATCCGAAGCACTGACCCCGGCAACAGCCAGGTGGTTCTTGCCGCCACGTTTTTGCCGAGTGCAACCTGTCCCAATGGCGGCACGACCGGTCTGCCCGGAGGCGGAGCCAATCCATTTACTCGTTATCCTTGTATCTCACAGGCCTTCCGTGAAGGCGCACTTTCCGCGGGACAATATGCTCCCCCGCCCGCCAATACCGCCATGGATGATTTCGAATATAACCTGCGCATCTTCAACGATGGCAATGTGCCGATGCTCAGTTATGTACTCTATGACATTCTGCCGTATGTGGGCGATACCGGCTCGGGTGGTGTACTCTCCACCTCGGCGCGTCTCTCAGAGTTTCGCCCGATCCTGCGCGGACCGGTGGCTTTCATCAGCGGACTCGGCCTAACCAGTGCAGACTTCACGATCGAATACAACGACACGATCAATCCCTGCCGACCTGAAGTGTTTGACCAGCCGACAGGCACGCTTCTACCTGCGGGATGTGATGACAACTGGAGTTCGACCTGGTCCACATCCGCGCGCTCGTATCGCATTCGACTGAACTCTGGCGCTCTGATCCAGCCGGCATCGACCTCGTCTGAGGTGCGATTCGGCGTCCCGATGTATATCCCTGCCGATGCTCCCCCCACTGGTGAAGAGACAAATGACGCGCTCCCCCATGAGATCGCCTGGAATTCCTTCGCACACGTTGGCTCCTATGACTCAGATCCGAGTGCGGCTGTGGTCGTTCAAGATCTGCTCGCTTCTGAGCCGCGCAAGGTGGGCATCACCGTCCCCGAACAGATGAGCGTAGGCAACCGTGTCTGGCGTGACGCCGATAACAGCGGAACGATCAACCCTCCAGATGACACGAACCCCGGCATCCCGGGCGTCACTGTGAATCTGTATCGTGACACAGATAATAACGGCATTCCCGATGGTGCCGCCATCGGAACAACTCTGACCGATTCAAACGGTTATTATCTCTTTAGCAATATCACCTATGACCTGGTGACATTGAATAACAACCGCTACATCATCGGCATCCCTGCCAGCAACTTCAACGCAGGTCAGCCATTGGAAAGCCTGCGCAGTAGCACAGGGACACCTCCCAATACCACCTATACCGCCCCAACTCTCAACACCACCGACAGTGCAGACGATGGCATCGACCCGCTCACACCGGGACAGGAAGTCTTGAGTCCAAGCTTCCTTTTACAGACGGGAACAGAACCCACTTCAGAGGCGGATCTCTCATCGAATGACCGCGATGGCATGCCCGGCGAACGACGCGGTGTCAACAGCGAGCCAGATGATAGCAGCGACCTGACCATCGATTTCGGTTTCTTCGGCGGTAACGACATCCCATTCAGCATCGGCAATCACGTCTGGTATGACAACGGACAGACCGCGCCAGGCGTCTACAACTATGCACAGCGCAACGACGGCATCCGCCAAGGAACCGAACCTCAGGTGGTCGGCGCAACCGTTCGTCTCTATCGCGATGGCAACGCCAACGGAATCCCTGAAGCGGCGGAAATGATCCGCACCGATGTCACAGACGCAAATGGCTTCTATCTGTTCGATAATCTCGACCCTGGTCCGTATTATGTTGAAATCCCCGCCAGCAACTTTGCAAACGGACAGCCGCTCGCGGGTTGGTACAGCAGCCAGCCAACAGGGACCGAGACCACCGGCGTCAACGGTGGCACCGCAACAGCGGATATCGATAATGATGACAACGGCATCAACAGCAACTTCCCTGAAAATACCGGCATCTTCAGCGGCGTAATCGTTCTTACTCGTGGAATTAACGAACCGCTGGGTGAAACCTACAAAAGTAATGAAGCAGACCCCGGCTCACCTGCCAATCAGACCTATAACCCCACGGGTTGGGATGGTCCTTCCTCGATTGGACGTTTCGGCGAGACAGACGCCACCAGCAACATTACGATCGACTTTGGATTCATCCCGCCGATGAGTCTCGGCAACCGCGTCTGGATCGATGAGGGCGTAGGCACAACGCCATTCCGCACAGGCTATAACAACGGTTTGCAGGATGGCAGTGAAGTGGGTGTAAGCGGAGTCACCGTTCAACTATGGCGTGATACGAACGGAACTCCCGGCCTACAGACATCCGGTGGAGCAGATACATTGATGTACACCACCACCACAGATGCGACCGGCTACTATCTCTTCGACCGTTTGCAGCCCGCAAGTGATTACTATGTTCATATCCCGACTTCGAACTTTACAGCCGGTGGAGCACTGCAAAATTATTTAAGCAGTACCGATACGAATCAAACGACAGCTCCCGCAGATGACATAGAAGATACCGATGACGATGGCATCGACAGTGCCACGCCTGCAACGACTGGCATCACCAGTCCGCAGATCGCCATGTCCTACAACGGCGAATCGACTTCGGAAACCGATATCAACAACAGCGGCACCTATGGTCCGCAAAATCGCGGCAATTATGGACAGGATGACAGCGACAGCAACCTGACCGTGGACTTTGGCTTTGTCCGCCCGCCGCGCAGCCTTGGGAATCGCCTATGGATCGATTCCAACAACAACGGACAAGTGGACGGCGGTGAAACGGCTGTTCCAACAGGTGTGCGCGTCAGCTTATACCTGGACACAAATGGCGACAATCAACCTGATGATCTCGGCGTCATCGGCGACCGTACGGATGATTGGATCGCATATGATCTCACCGATGCAAATGGTTATTATCTGTTCGATAACCTGCCGCCGAACAGCTACATTGTCGGCGTAGACCGGACAAACTTTGCAGTAGCCGGATTACTTGAAGGCTATAACAGCAGTACAGGGAACGTGGACAACGGATCCAACAACACCGACGACCGCGATAACGGCGTGGACCGACTCAATCGTGCGGACCCGGTCGCGTCGCCGCACGGCATTCTTTCCACACGCATCAATCTCACAGCAACACCCGTCAACGCGCCGACTGGAGAAGTCGGCAGCGGCGATACGAATACAACGCTTGGATTCAACCCAACAGCCGGCGATGGCGCCAACTCACGCGGACGCTTCGGTGAAACCGACGCGAACAGTGACCTGACCATCGACTTTGGATTCTTCATCCCGATGAGTCTCGGCAACCGCGTCTTCCTCGACGATGGCACAGGCGGCGGGACCTACAACAACGGCATCATGGACGGCGGTGAACTCCCGATTGCCAATGTGCGCGTGGAACTCTACCGCGATGCCAACACAGACGGCGTTCCCGATGCCGGGCTCGTGGCGTTCGATACCACAGACGCCAATGGTTACTATCTCTTCGATGATCTGGCAGAAGGTTCGTATGTAGTCGTCATCCCTGCGTCAAACTTCAATGGTGCTGCCCCACTGGTTGGCTATAACACCAGCACGCCCACCGGCACAGAAAATGCGGGTGTAGCAGGTAACACATATACGCCCAACACGGACCGCGACGATAACGGTTTGAATGTGGGTACTGCCCCCACCACCGGCGGCGTACGCAGTGGAACGATCACGTTGACACACGATACCGAGCCCAATGGCGAGTCTGAGCTCAGCGCCGAGGCGGATCCCGGTTCCCCAGCCAATCTAAACTTCAGCCCCACAGGTTGGGACGGCGCATTCTCGCGCGGTCGCTGGGATGAGAAGGAAATCAACAGCAACCTAACCGTGGACTTTGGGTTCATTCCGGTCTTTGCACTGGGTAACCGTGTATTCTTCGATACCAATAACAACAGTCTCCGTGCAGGCGCAGAAGTCGGCGTCAACAACGTGAGAGTGCAACTTTTTGCTTCTGATGGAACAACTGAAATTCCAGTCGGACCCGATGGCATTCTATATACAGCCGATGATGCGACGGGAGGCATGTTGACCGCAGGCGGTGGCTACTACCGCTTTAACAATCTTCCTGCAGGTGATTACATCGTTAGAATTCCGGCCAGCAATTTCGGTGTGGGTCAGCCTTTGCTGGGCACACGGTCTTCAGCAACGACGATCAGCAATGCAGGCGTGATCAGTGAGACGGTCGCTCCCGATCCGGATACGACTGCCACCGACTCCGATGACAACGGTACACTCGTCAGTGGAAATGTCGACTCGGCCGTGGTCACGCTGGGTCCCACGATCACATCCGAGCCGACAGGTGAGGCCGATCTCAGTGGCGGACAGGGTCAGCCTGACGGTCAGGCCAATATGACCGTGGACTTCGGCTTCTATACGATCACTCAGGGTAATCTGGTCTGGGCTGACAATGGCACAGGCGGCGGCACAGCCAACGATGGTGTTCGGAATGGCACAGAACCCGGCATCAACGGTGTGACCGTCCAACTGTGGTCTCAAGATGGTTCGACGCAACTGGCAACCACAACCACCGCTGGCGGTGGAGTGTATACCTTTACCGGACTGGCTCAGGGCAACTATATCGTCCGTATCCCAGCGAATCAATTCCAGGCTGGTGGAGCGCTACAGAATTATCGCTCGAGTACCGGAGCTGTTCCCCCATCCACCTATGAACCGGCCCCCAATCCCGATGTCAACACGACCGACTCAGATGACAACGGCACAGAGACCGGTGGTCTACTTGGATCCGGCGGATATGTTCAAACGAGCGCCTTCGCCCTCACCCCCGCGGCGGAACAAGCAGTCAACAATGCAACCGGCTTGACCACAGAAAACCGGGTCGACTTTGGATTCACCAACCTGGTAGCGCTCGGCAATCGCGTCTGGTTTGACACAGGCGCCGGTGCGCTCTCCAACAATCACATCCTGGATGCAGGCGAAGTAGGCGTGGATAACGTCACTGTTCAATTGTTTACTTCAGCGGGTGTCGAAGTGCCAGTTGGACCCGATGGAATCCTAGGCACAGCAGATGATGCTCTCGGTGGCATGCAGACATTGGGTGGCGGTTATTACCGTTTCGATCGCTTATTAAGCGGCACCTACTATGTCTTCATCCCGGCAACCGAGTTCCAGGCAGGTGGCGACCTTCAATCTTATTATTCATCGGTTGGCAATGGCGCCAATGAAACATCCGATCAAAATGTGGATGAGAACGGTATCGACAATGCAGCACCTGCCGTCAACGGCATCCGCAGCACCAACTTTACCTTGGTGCCTGGCACAGAACAAACCGGTGAAGATCAATCCAACTACACGGGTGCACTGCCAGACGCCAATGTGAATTTCACCGCCGATTTTGGTTTCGTCCAGAAATATTCCATAGGCAACCGCGTTTGGTTCGACACAGACAACAGCAGCACGATCAATGGAACTGAGGTTGGTATTGACGGCGTTACAGTCAACTTGTATGCCGCCAGCGATCTGACAACCATTCTTGCCACAGATACTACAACCAACGGAGGCTATTACCTCTTTGATGACCTATATGCCGGCGATTATGTTGTCGCAGTGGCATCCAGTAACTTTGCTGGCGCATTGAATGGATATTGGTCCTCGGCAACATCACGGACTGCAGCAGGGGCTCTCACAGAAACGACTGCCGCCTTGGCCAACACCGATACAGACTCAGACGACAATGGCACCCGCCAGACGGCAGGAGCGTTGAACGGCGCAGTCATCTCATCCACTGTGACATTGGGTCCAACCGGCAACACCGAACCCACCACCGAAACCGACCTTGAAAGCGGAATCGGCCAAGGAAACCAGGCGAATGGTCGAGCCAACATGACCGTGGATTTCGGCTTCTATCGAACCGAGATCGGTAACCTGGTCTTTACCGACGCGAACAACAATGGCACGTACGATGCAGGCGACGGCCTGTTGCAAAACGTGACCGTGCAACTGTATTCCGGCGATGGCACAACATTGCTCGCAACAACTACCACCAATGCGGCTGGTGATTATCGTTTCAACGGTCAACCCGCGGGTGATTATGTCATCCGCGTGACAACTCCTACTGGCATGACCAGCACCGTCGACACGTTCGATAGTGCCGATAACGCCAACCCCGATGTCAACACCGACAACAACGACAATGGCATCGGTGAAAATGCTGGTACCGTTTCATCTGGCGTGTTGACGATGACCGCGGCAGAAGCAGCGGCCAACATCACCACCGCCAACGCCACCGGAACGACGACCGATCTCACCGTGGACTTTGGTTTTGTGCCGCTCTACTCGCTTGGCAACCGCGTCTGGTTCGACACCAACAACAACAGTCTTATGGATGCCGGTGAAGTGGGCGTGAACGATGTGACCATCCAACTTTATCGCGCCGACGTATCCGGCAACCCGACCGGCGCTGTCCTTGCCACCGACGTCACGTCAGCTGGCGCAGGCAGCGGCAATGGTTACTATCTCTTCGATGACCTGTATCCGCGCGATTATGTGGTCGTTATCCCAGCCAGCAACTTTGCTGCAGGTGGGCCGCTCGAGGGATACTGGTCGTCTGCAACATCCTTGACGGCCGGCGGAGCGATCACCGAAACAGCCGCACCCGATGCGGACATCAACGCAGCAGACGCCGACGACAACGGCACCCGCCAAACTAGCGGACTCTTCTCTGGCGCGGTGATCTCATCTGCAGTCACTCTCGGTCCAAGCGGCGGCACGGAACCTGTTGGCGAACTTGCCACGCAGCTTGAATCAGGAGTCCTTGGAAATCAGGGCAACCAGCCCGATGACCGCGCCAACATGACCGTTGACTTCGGCTTCTATCGAACCGAGATCGGCAACCTCGTATTCATCGACAGCGATGGCAACGGCAACTATGAAAGCGCCACGAATCCCGTTCTCCCCGGTGCAACAGTACAACTCTATGCGTCGAATGGCGCCACCGAGATCAACGTCGGTCCCGATGGAATTCTCAATACTGCGGACGATGCGTCTGGAGGCATGCTCTCCGATGTGAACGGACTCTATCGCTTTGCCGGGCTTCCTGCCGGCGATTACATCGTCAGAACCACACCGCCTTCTGGAATGGCCAGCACGATCGACACCTTCAACCCCGCCGATTCTGCCGACCCCGATACCAACGTGGACAACAACGACAACGGTATCGGACAGGGCTTCACGACAGTCTCAGCGAATACGCTCACAATGATCCCAGGCGAAGTGGCCGCAAACATCACGGTCACGAACGCCAATGGAACAACCATCGATACCACAGTGGATTTCGGCTTTATCGGCATGGTAGCCCTGGGCAACCGCGTCTGGTATGACACGGGCGCCGGTGGCGGTATTTCCAACAACGGTATCCTCGATGGCGGCGAAACCGGCGTACCGGGGTTGCGCGTCGAGTTGTACACATCCACTGGTACGTTCGTTGATTTCACAACCACAGATATCGATGGCTATTACGAGTTTGACCAACTCTACCCGGGTGCCTACTATGTCTTTATTCCCGCCAGTCAATTCCAGGCAGGTGGAGTGCTTGAAAACTACTTCTCCTCGGTCAACAATGGCACGAACGAAACCTCTGATGAAGGCACGGATGAGAATGGCATCGACAATGCCACGCCTGCAACGAATGGCATTCGCAGTATTGATTACACTCTCACCCCAGGTGGCGAAATCACAGGAGAAGGACAATCGAATTACAGCGGCACCCTTGCCGATGCCAATGTCAACTTTACAGTCGACTTTGGCTTCACTCAAAAGTATTCGCTCGGCAACCGCGTTTGGTTCGATACCGATAACAGCAGCACGATCAATGGCACCGAAGTCGGCATTGACGGAGTGGTCGTTAACCTGTATGCAGCCAACGACCTTACCACCCTCCTTGCTACCGATACCACTGCCAATGGCGGTTACTACTTGTTCGATGATCTCTATCCGGGTGATTACGTCGTTTCAGTGGATGCAAGTAATTTCGGCGGTATCCTGAACGGCTACTGGTCGTCTGGGACAACGATCAGCACTGCTGGTGTTACATCTGAAACCGTGGCCCCCGACGCAGACACCACCCCAACCGACAGCGACGATAACGGAACGTTGCAGACGGGTGGAACGCTCAACGGTTCGGTCATCTCTGCGGCTGTGACTCTTGGTCCGAGCGGAGACACGGAACCAATCAACGAGTCCGATCTGGAAAGCGGCGTGGGTCAGGGCAACCAGACAGACGGACGCGCCAACATGACCGTGGACTTTGGCTTCTATACCATGCGCCTTGGCAATCTTGTCTGGAGCGATGTGGATAAGAACGGCGCCTTCAACGGAACTGAAACCGGTGTCGATGGCGTCACGGTCGAACTTTGGTCTGGTGACGGAACGCTTCAGCTCGGTACAACCACAACTGCGGGCGGCGGACTCTATAGCTTCCCCGGACTCACGCAAGGCGATTACATTGTCCGCGTCGTTGCACCAGCCGGTACAACCAGCAGCGTGGATACATTCGCTGCGGCAGACACGACCAATCCCACGACCAACACAGACAATAACGACAATGGCGTGGGTACCGCAGGTGGAATCGTTTCTTCGAACCCAGTCACCCTCACCCCCGGGTTGGCACAAACATCCAACACTGTGGACAATGCGACAGGGTCCACCACCAATCCCAGCCTAGACTTCGGCTTTACACCCGTCTTTGCCCTTGGTAACCGTGTCTGGTTTGACACCGACAACAGCAGCACGATCAATGGAACCGAAGTCGGCATAGACGGCGTGGTTGTGAGTCTCTATTCAGCCAGTGACCTCACTACGGTCTTGCAAACACAAACCACATCCAACGGAGGCTATTACCTCTTTAATAATCTACTGGATGGCGATTACGTAGTTGCGATCGCCGCCAGCAATTTCTCTGGCGTGTTGAACGGCTACTGGTCGTCCGCCACGTCACGCGCCGCAAATGGAACAGTTAGCGAAACCACTGCTGCCACAGCCAACACAGACGTGGATTCCGATGATAACGGCACACTCCAGAGCGGTGGACCGTTGAATGGCGCGGTGATCTCCTCTGTCGTCACATTAGGACCTGCAACCAATGCCGAACCGTTTGGCGAATTGGACCTGGACGGCGGTAATCAAGGTCAGCCCGATACACAAGCCAACATGACGGTTGACTTTGGCTTCTACACGATCACCCTGGGCGATATTGTTTGGAACGATATAGATAACAGCGGCTTGCTCGATGGCACCGAGGCAGGCATCGATGGCGTCACAGTTGAACTCCGTTCAGGAGACGATGGCACGTTATTAGATACCACTACCACGTCCGGCGGCGGATTCTACACCTTCGACGGCCTGCCAACCAGTGATTACATCGTGCGACTTCCCGCCTCCAACTTCAACCCCGGCGGTGTTCTGCGCGATTATCGCTCCAGCACCGGTCCGCTTCCGGCGAGCGCGTATGAACCTGCGCCCGATGCCGATATCAACACCACCAACTCGGACGACAACGGCTCCGAAACGAACGGACTGCTCGGGCTGGGTGGTTATGTGACAAGTTTGCCGGTCACTCTCCTCCCTGGCTTTGAAGAGTCCTTCAATAATGCAACCGGGACGACAACCGAGTCGCGAGTCGATTTCGGTGTGAACAATAGCCCGCAAATCGATCTCTCTGTCACAAAGACGGACAATCAACTTTACTACCTTGCTGGCGGCACATTGAACTATGTGATCACAGTGACCAACAACGGTCCTGCTGATGCCAATGGCATGACGATCAACGATCCCATCCCACCCCAGATCGCATCCTGGGCGTGGACCTGTGCGGCAGGGACACCCGCAGCCTACAACTGTACAGACGCCCTGAGCAATTCAGTTGACTTCTCCGATTCTCTTGACCTGCCGCAGCTTGCCAGTGTGACGTACAACGTCACAGCGCAGGTATCGCCCACTGCAACGGGTAATCTGACGAATACAGTCACGATCACACCGCCCACCGGTATGACCGACATGACCCCGCCAGATAACACGGCGGACGATACCGATGAGCCTGCGTCCCTGCTGGCTGAAAAAGATGATGGCATCAACATCGTTGCCCCTGATTTCACAACCACCTACACCATCACAGTGACAAACACCGGCGCAGCCGACCTGACGGGTATCACGTTGACCGATACCATTCCAGCAGGCATGTCCTTTGTCTCTGCCAGTGGAGGTGGTACGGCTGCAGGCGCCTTGGTCACATGGCCGTCTTTCAACCTTGCTGCTGGAACAAATACAACCTTCACCGTTCAACTCAAAGTGGCGGATATTGCCAGTTTGGGTGGCATTACATCCTTCGCGAACAGCGTCCATGTGGAGGATGACGGCACAAAGACCGGAGGCACACCCATCACATCGGATGATACCGATACTGACACACTCGCGAATACCAATGTAAAGAGTCTGATCGACAGCAACCAGTCCGGATCATCGAACCCGAACGTGTTGATCGGCGAGATCCTGACCTACAGCATCCGTATCGACATCCCGGTTGGCACGATCAACAACTTGAGCGCAGTCGATGTGCTTGATCATGGATTGGCCTTCGTGGGCTGTGCCCCCACAAACCCGGTCTCATCGGGAACCCTCGTGTTGGGACAGAATCCTTGCACCACGCCGGCCGCACTCACGGTCCAGGCGGAACCGGTGACCGATACAAATCCCGCCAGTGAAGAGGCCGGACGTCACATCACTTTCAACTTCGGAAGCGTGCAAAACAATGGCACAACCACTCAAACGCTCACATTGAATTATCAAGTGATCGTTCTGGACATCGATGACAATGTTGATGGTGTAAAGAATCTAAATAACCGGGTTGAATGGCAATGGGAAGGAGGAACGCTGGCAGGTTCAGCAAGTGGCGTCGATATTGTCGAACCACAGTTGAGCATTGAAAAGACAGTTGACCCACAAGTTGCTGCGTTGGGCAGCACGCTGAACTTCACGATTGACATTGCCCACACACCGCAAAGCACGGCACCGGCCTACGATGTATCCATGACCGATGTGCTTCCAAGTGGATTGGCATTGGTCGCTGGATCGGTGACGGTGACAAATTCTGCAGGTTTGCCCGCGGCCGTTGTCACCACCACTGCCACACAGATCACAGTGTTCTGGTCGACCTTCCCGGTGGGTGAAACAGCGACGGTCACATTCCAGGCCATCTTTGTGGGTCCCAGCCCTGTGGTGAATACAGCAGCTGTGGAATGGGCCAGTATTCCGATCGATCCCAACCCGCCGATGGTGCCACAATCGCCCTATAATCAATCCTCAACGGAACGGCGCTATGATCCGCCAAGCCAGACGACCAACGATTATCAGGTAAGCTCGTCGGTCACCGTTCAAACGCCAACTCTGCCCAAGACCGGTTTTGCGCCGAATGTTCGAACGCAGCTTCCGCCTCAACCAAAGGATAAGATGTATGCTGCTACGGACATTACAATCGAAATCCCAAGCATCGGCATCCAGATCCCGATCGTCGGCATTCCGAAAAATAGCGGAAGCTGGGATGTCACCTGGCTGGGCGGCCAAGCCGGATGGCTGGAAGGAACGTCGTTCCCCACCTGGAACGGTAACAGCGTGCTGACAGCGCATGTCTATGATGCCAATGGACTGCCCGGTCCGTTCGTCAACCTGAACAAACTCACGTATGGCGATCAGATTGTCATCCATGCCTATGGGCAGAAGTATATCTTTGCCGTGACAACCAACACTGTGGTCAATCCGCAGAATGTCAGTGCATTCAAGCATGAGGACAAGGCCACGTTAACACTGATCACATGTAAGGAATATGATGCAAAGACCAATACCTATAAACAGCGCGTGGTGGTCAGAGCTATCCTGGTCAAAGTAGTAGCCGAGCCATAGAAGGATACACAAAAACACACCGCGGATTTAATCCGCGGTGTGTTTTATATCACAGATAGATCTTGACCTCAGGCACATCTCTTGCAAGTTGGAAAGATCGTTTCTCTTGTGCATACGTTAATTCATACTCGCCAAGAAAACCGTGAACGTGTACTTGTCCCTTATCGTCAGTGACGAACTGGATTGGCGACGTCCACCATTCTCCTTTGATCAATTTCATTAACTCCTCATATGCCGGTTTGATGGAACCATCCCTGCGAATCAGCCCCGCGGGAGCATTGAGCCAGCCACCATCAGACGAGTCCCACCAGGTAATGCCCTCCACCAACGGATGCGCGAAAAGCGTCTTGCAGTGTTGTATCGTTTGCTCCGCCTGACGCTCCTCCCCATCAGGTGTTGACGGCCAATCGCTGACCTGATAATCATTGAGGTCAACGATCTCCGGCGGCATGAGATGACCAGAGACAAGGGTGGTCTCTGTGAAGTGGATGGGCAAGTGGAATCGCTCGAAATTCTCCAACACCTTAAGCGTCCTCTCCACTCCCCACCAACCCTGATGCATGTGCGATTGGATGCCGATCACGTCAAATTTGATCCCTGCTTCGAGGCAACCTTCAACCAGAATATCATACGCCGACGAAACATCGAAATCATTGATGAGCAGAATGGCATTTGGGTTGGTCTCCCGCGCTGCATTGAACATGGTCTGGATCGTTTTGATTCGTCCCAATTCCTTGCAAATGCGTGTGATACCGTTGTCATACTTATCAAAGACAGGCATGATAACTGCTTCATTGATGACATCCCACATGTCGATTAAGCCACGGAAGTCTTCTACATCGCGGTGGATACGGTCGATCTGCGCCTGCAAAATATCTGCATTGTTCATCGAAAGCAGCCAGTCGGCAGTCAACGTGTGCCAGCAGAGTGGATGTCCCTTGGTAGTCATGTGATGGTCGAGACACCAGCGAGCGGCATTTTTCACTCTTTCTGTCATGGGTTTTCCAGGCTCCGGCTCAAAACGTGCCCAATAAAACGGAAGCGTGGCGGCATTGAACAATGCTGTGATCTTTTCTGCCCGTCCCTCTGCTTTTTCCTTCTCTTCTCCGGCATAATCCCCGCTTACAAGTGGCACCAGGTCAAATGCAGCAGTGCCGAACAGAAATTTATGTTTCGTCTGTTTAATCATCACTTCTTGATTTTTCAATGGAGCGCCATCGGCTTTACAGATGGTGATAGCAGCATGGGACATGCGGTTCTTTTTGATTTCGTTGTCCATGGTTACCTTCCTGCCTAAGCGGCAAAAGAATTTATCGGACGAGAATGTTTTCGTAATCCTAGAATCGACTACGGGTCAATGGTTTGAATCGTGCCGTCTACGTTATAGATTAATTCGGCGACTTTGATATTGCGTTTGTAGTCAATGCCACCTGACAGGGTGGCGTCGTGATAGAAGAGATACCACTTGCCCTGAAATTCAACGATGGAATGATGCGTTGTCCAGCCGAGGACGGGTTTAAGAATATAGCCTTTGAAAATGAAGGGACCGGTGGGTTTGTCGCTTGTAGCGTAGGCGAGATGATGAGTGTCGCCAGTAGAGTACGAGAGATAATACACGCCATTATATTTGTGCATCCAACTTGCTTCGAAGAAACGCTTATCATTTTCGCCTGCCAGCACAGTCGCCTTGTATTCATCGAGAATGGAAATTTCCTGAACGTGACCATCAAAGCTCAACATATTTGCCGACAATCTCGCAATACGTGGACCTAACGCAGGCTCACTACTTCTCGGCTCTCTGCCATTTGGATCGAATTCCCCTGTTTGCCACTTTTCAAGTTGACCGCCCCACAACCCACCAAAGATCATATAGGCTTGTCCATCGTCATCAACGAAGACACATGGGTCAATGCTGAAACTGCCTTGAATGTAATCAGGTTCCGCCATGAATGGACCAACGGGTGATTTGCTTGTCGCGACGCCAATGCGGAACTTGTTATCCTTATCTCTGGCAGGGAAATAGAGATAGTATGTTCCATTTCTGAAAGCTGCATCAGGTGCCCACATCTGTTTGGTCGCCCAGGGTACGTTCTTCACATTCAAGACCTCTCCATGATCTACTGGAAGAGTGTGCATGTTATCCATCGAAAAGACATGGTAGTCTTCCATATCGAATTGACTGCCCTCATTGTCGATGAGTGGATTGTCATGATCCAGATCATGGGATGGATAGATATAGATCTTGCCATCAAAGACATGCGCCGACGGGTCAGCAGTGTACATATTCGTAACTAAGGGTTTCTTGAAAATATCCATAATTGTCTCGTTGATCGGAGTGCTGGGAATGACGAACACTGTTGGTGTCGCAATATTTGTTGATGTGCAGCCAGAAACAGTTACAAACGCCATTACGAACAAGAGAAGGCTTCGCAGGAATATATTTGAATTTCGGAAACTCTGTGAATTTTTACTGTTCATGATCCATACTCCTACTTTTCAACTTTATTCTTGATCTTCGTTTCACCTACTCGAATAGCCACTACATCATCAGGTTGCAATGTAAAATCATCAGGCACAAGACAAGTGCCGGTCATCAAAAGGACTCCTTGTGGGAAGTTCAATTCACGTGTGAGGAATTCGACCAGTTCGGGCAGCGTCCGCTTCATCATGGATGTATTAGCTTCCCCTGAGAAAATGGTTTCACCTGTCCGCTGAATTTCCAATCGAATGGGGATATCCTTGATCGTATCCGGTTCACAGAGCAAGATACCGTGTCCCAACGCACATGAACCGTTATAGATTTTCGCCTGCGGCAAATATAGCGGGTTCTCACCTTCGATATCGCGCGACGAAACGTCATTCCCTGCGCAGTAACCGACGATCTCGTTATACCGATTGATCACCAATACCAGTTCCGGTTCGGGCACATTCCAGTGGCTGTCCTTGCGAATGCGGATCGGTGCTCCGTTGCCTGACACCCGCCACCCGATGGATTTCGAAAAAATTTCTGGACGTTCCGCTTCATACACCTTCTGATACATATCTGCCACAGAGGATTCGGCTTTGCGCGCATCGCGGCTGCGAAGGTATGTGACACCTGCCGCCCATACCTCCTGCTGCGGATCGATCGGCGCATCTTCTTCGCCAATCGCTGGTTCGTCGCTTACAAACTGTATCAACGCTTCGAGCATTTTCCTGCGCGGCATTTCCAATAGCGTACTTAGATTCAAACCCGGCAGCAGGAAGCGGCCGTTGACCGCCCAACGTGAATCGTCTATTGTTTTGTGTTTGGTTAGCAGCATAGGGACATCTCCAAAAATAGCAACGACTGGAGTCGTTACTATAAATTCAGCTTCTCTACTATCGCATCCACGTCATATACACACCCACCCCAGATTCCACCACTCACGTTCTGAAGCGCCGCCCACAAACGAGTGTCATCTGGCAGGTCGGGATTTGGCTCCAAACCAGAATGAGGTAAACGGGAATCTAAATCAACATCAAGTACGTCAATACTTCCCACAAGATGAACACGATCGATAATAATCTGAACCATATCTCCATCTCTCAACTTTCCAAGCGGACCACCCGCCAGAGCTTCCGGCCCCACGTGTCCAATACATGCACCCGTGCTCACGCCGCTGAAACGAGCATCGGTGATAAGCGCAATGGTTTTCCCATGCGGCAGATATTTCAATGCAGATGTGAGTTGATATGTTTCCTCCATACCTGTGCCCATCGGTCCGCAACCGATGAGAGCAATGATATCCCCAGCCTTAACGGGATTCTCACGCAAGCCCTTGACCGCTGCAATAGCGTCACGTTCGCTGGTGAACACGCGAACAGGGCCCGTCTTGCGATACACACCATCCGCATCGACCATACTGGGATCGATGGCGGTGCTTTTGATCACGGCTCCTTGTGGCGCAAGGTTGCCTGTTAGAAATGTGATCGTGCTGGTCAGTCCGCGCTCGCGGGCTTTGACAGGATTCATGATGACATCATCAGGGTTGATGCCATCCAGTTCATACAGTCGTTCACGAAGTTTTTGTCTTCGTTCGCTGTGCTCCCATTCTTGGAGCGCTTCACCTAGCGTATTGCCGTTTACGGTGCGAGCGTTCAATTTCAACAAATCCAGTTCGCGCAGATATAACATGACTTCCGGAACGCCACCTGCAAGGAAGACCTGCACCGTGCCATAACCGATTGGTCCATTCGGCATCACATCCACCAAGCGCGGTGTCGAGCGATTGACACGTGACCAATCATCCATAGTGGGCCGAGGAAGTTGGGCGGCGTGTGCGATGGCAGGGATATGCAGCAATAAGTTTGTGCTCCCACCGAATGCCGCATGGACTACCATCGCGTTGTGAATCGAATCGCTTGTGAGAATATCATTCACGGTGACTTTGTTGGATGTCATCTCGACCAATGCACGAGCAGATCGTTTCGCCACATCCAACCATATTGCCTGACCCGATGGAGCCAGCGCCGAGTGCGCGACGGCGAGTCCCAACGCCTCTGCTACAACCTGACTGGTGGCTGCCGTTCCAAGAAACTGGCATCCGCCTCCGGGCGATGCACAGGCGCGGCACCCAAGGTCAGAGGCTTCTTCCAAAGTAATCAACCCGTGTGCAAAACGCGCTCCCAGTGATTGGATTTTCCCGGCATCTTCGCCATGCTCTGGAAGCAATGTCACACCGCCAGGGACGATGACACATGGCAATGATTTCTGCGCGGCAAGCGCGATCATCATCGCGGGTAGACCCTTATCACAAGTCGCGATGCCCAACACACCTTTGCGAGTCGGCAGAGAGCGGATCAACCTTCGCAAAACAATCGCGGCATCGTTGCGATAAGCAAGGCTATCCATCATGCCAGTTGTGCCTTGCGTGCGTCCGTCACATGGGTCGCTTACAAAGCCAGCAAAAGGAATCTTGTCATGTTGTTTGAATTCATCCGCAGCAGCTTTTGCAAGCAGACCTACTTCGTAATGCCCTGTGTGATAACCGAGTGCGATTGGTCTTCCATCTTCCGCGCGGATACCACCTTGTGTACTGAGGATGAGATATTCATCCTTTCCCAAATCAGTGGGACTCCATCCCATTGCCGCATCCTGTGTCCAGCCGAAGACGTGACCACTTGGGGCGTTGGTCAAAAAATCGGGTTCAAGAGGCAGCCGCCCCGTAGGTCCAGAGGCGTGAGTCTGCACATCAAAGAGAGAGGCGGATGAGTTCATAAGCTCCTGTCCATAACCCAAATGGGGAAACCTTAAAAATAGTTGACTTTTTTCAAAGGGTATGCAATAATAGCGGTATCGTTACCGGTAACGATACCGCTATTCTATCATTTTTTGACCAGGAATTCATATGCGGAAGAAAAAACGTACGGTGACAATTCAGGATGTGGCGAAGACTGCCGGGGTGTCTGTTTCAACCGTCTCGCGCGTTCTTAATGGAAAGGTGGATGTTGCCAGTGAGACGCAGGATCGCATCCTTTCTGTAATCGATGACCTTGGCTACACAACTAACCTTGCGGCGCGCAGCATGCGCAGCCACAAGAAAAACCTGGTCGGGTTGATCATGCCCGATATCGCCTACCCATTCGCAATCGAGGTAATGAAAGGGGTGAACCGTGCGATTGCTGAATCAGAATTTGACCTGTTGGTATACACAACAGGCGATGTACGAAAAAGTGGGCGGGCCTTTCACGAACAAAAATATGTATCTCTACTGACAAATTCCATATCAGACGGAGTGGTGATCGTTGCACCGGTGGCGGGCGAGTTCAATATCGACGCGCCAATCGTTTCCATCGATCCCTTGGCCAGCAA
>CAZKSG010000047.1:0-26485 GCA_964555335.1 uncultured Anaerolinea sp. | reverse complement strand
GCACGCCGCCAGCGTTCATCCTGAGCCAGGATCAAACTCTCCGCAAAAAATTTTGCACTCTTGCGAGTGTAGTTTATACGGAATATTTACTGGATCGACAGAGTTGTTGCTTCCTATCACTGTTCAGTTGTTAAAGTTCGGGTAACAAAGCGGACGGATTTTACTCGCCTCACCTTGGCCTGTCAAGGTTTTTTACAGACAAAAACACCGATGTCTTTTGTCTTTCGACATCGGCTCGTCAGACTGCAAAACCCACAGGCTTGTGTCTCTGACTGGAGACTATTACTCAGTTTTCATTGATCTGTCAGGGGACGAGATCTTGCTAGAAAGTACTGGCGAATGGTGATTATATGCATTTACTTTTATTTGTCAAGAGATTATCAGACAATTAACCTTAAAAAATTGAAACCTCTTTTGTATCAGTACATTCCTTCATGTAATCGATAAGCTCATTTTACATGAGAGCAAATAATACCACAAGATCTATTGATCTTTATGTATCCTTTTGAAAAAACATCTGAATATTCTTCAATGTGATTGATAGCGTTAAACACTCCGACTTCGCTTCTTGTTTCTTGACCAACGAACTGCGCGCATTCACGAATAACATTATCTTCACTTTCGAGAATAGCCTGTGTTAAATTTTCAAAAGAGAGTTTTTTAATTGGTATTGGTTTTGGACCTGCACCGATTGCGTAGACTCTCTCACCCCAAAACGGTTGATCTGCTGTAAACGGAATGACAATGTTTGGAATACCGGCCCACAGTCCAGCAGATGTTGTCCCTGCCCCACCATGACGGATGATCGATTTACAGCGTGGCAAAAGCCATTGGTGAGGAACTGCATCCAGATAAAGCATCTCATCAGATGACAAATTCTTCAACTCACTCCAGCCTGAAAGGATGACACCTCTATTACGAGTTCGTCTTAATGATTCGCAAATTAGTTGATCTACCTTTTCTACATCGCGGTTCAACATACTTCCAAATGAAATACAGATCGGGGGTGCGCCCTTGCCAAGAAATTCCTGCAATAGATTGTCAGGTTGGTAAATAACACCTACATCATGAAAGAAACTCCCTGTGACATGAACATTCGAGTCCCAGTCGCTTGAGGGTGAGACGATGCTAGGGCTCCAGGCACAAAGGATCGGCGTCCGCGGACGAAGCGAATCGTTGTCAAACGGAGAGTGGAGTCGTCGCCTGGGAAATCCAGTATGGCGACAGGCTTGTTCAAACCCAAACTTTGCAGTCCATACAAAGATCAGGCGGGCAACGTTATGAGTCAATCGATTTGCAAACCAAAATTTCAACCCTGGCATCGTAATGTTGGGGTAATCACCTGTAGGGGTAAACATGAGAAAAAGTTGGATATGGACATCTGGGATATTTTTTCTCGCGCAAGTGTATGAGCTCCAACAGTGTGCATAAACGTATGAACGATCATATCTGCACCGTCGCATGCATTTTCCGTTTGCTGGAGGACATTTGCCCCAATCGCAATTGCATAATCCATAAGTTCATGGACCATCTTTATTGCATTTTGACCTGAATCATTTAAACGACGACTTAACTCCGCTGGCTCACCTGCCAGCGAAACGCAGCAAATGTTATTTTCTTCGATAAGATTCTTGAATCGAGAAGGGGCTGCCAGTTTGATACTATGTCCTCTAGCCATCAAGCCAAGAGATAAAGCAATAAACGGCTGGACATCTCCACGTGAGCCATACGTCAGGATGGTAATCTTCATAGCAGTATTTTACCGGACTGTGCTATAGTGAAAACTAGGAGAAGCCAGGATGAAAATTGGAATTCTGCACCCAGGTGAAATGGGAGTTTCTGTCGCTGCATCCGCGATCAATAGCGGACACCAAGTCTATTGGGTATCACAGGGGCGCAGTAAAGACACACGAGCGCGGGCAGAAAAATATCACCTCAAGGAAGTCACTTCATTATCCGAACTATCTCAAATCTGCGAAATCCTATTGAGCGTCTGTCCTCCTGATGCAGCACAGGCAACAGCGCAATCTGTAATAGATGCAGGCTTCCATGGCTTGTATCTGGATGCAAACGCCATCGCCCCGGGACGTACCATTAACATTGGGCAAAATATGAAGGATGCAGGTATCCATTTCGTAGATGGGGGAATCGTTGGCGGTCCCACATGGACACCCAAAGAGACATGGCTTTATTTATCAGGGGAATATGCAAATGAGATTGCTGCCTGCTTTTCAAAGGGGCCACTGGAAACGAAAATAATCGGCAAAGAGATCGGCAAGGCATCAGCTTTAAAGATATGTTATGCCGCCTATTCCAAAGGGACGACCGCCCTACTTGCTGCCATTCTAGCAGTAGCCGAATCGCTGGAAGTGCGTGAAGACCTTTACGAACAGTGGGATCGGGAATATGAGGGTTTTTCAGACGAAGTAAGCAAAAGAGTCATGCGTGTGATCATCAAAGCCTGGCGCTTTGAAGGGGAGATGCGAGAGATCGCGGAAACATTTCAAGAAGCAGGTTTACCAAGCGGATTTCACGAGTCCGCTGCTGATATCTATCATCGCTTGTCAAATATAAAAAACATTGCGCCTCTCCCCAGCCTTGAACAATTACTGGCTGCAATCCATAGAGAAACAGAGTAGCCCCTAGAGGGGCGCTTGTTCGAGCGAGTCGGCAAATATTTCCAAATCGGACAATGAAAGTGCTATACTTGAGAATATTATTATTGCTTTTAGGAAAAGCAGGTTGAATGAAAAAAGTTTCCATAGAACAAAAAAAATATATTCTTGACGATTTTTTCAAGGTGGATGAAGCGTATCTACGTTTTGAGCGATTTAATGGCGAGATGAGTCCACGGGTACGAAGGTTGAGTTTGGAGCGGGGCAATTCCGTTGCGGTTCTAGTTTTCAATCATGACACAAACAAGCTGATCCTGGAGACTCAGTTTCGATATCCGACCTATAAAAATAAACACGGTTGGACCATTGAAATCATTGCCGGGATGATAGATACTGGTGAAACACCCGAAGACGCGATACGGCGAGAATTACAAGAGGAAATCGGATTGACCGTCGATTTTCTGGAACACATTACCACTTTTTACCCATCTCCAGGTGGAAGTTCCGAGTTGATATACTTATATTATTCTGAAGTCTCGGGGAAAAACGCCAAATACAAGAAAACCGGTGGATTGATCAACGAGGGCGAGGATGTTAAAGCAGTCGAATTTTCGCTGGAGGAGACCTTGATGAAAATCAAATCGGGGGAAATCCTGGATGCCAAAACAATCATTAGTATTTATTGGCTGGAAAACAAACGATTAAAAAGCGTTCACAAATAACCGTTCAGAAGGAGGAGACATGAATGACAAAATAAAGGATAGCAAGTACAAGGGGAAAAAGTGTTTTGTGATCATGCCGTTTGGGAAAAAGCCGGTTGATGGAAAAGAACTCGACTTTGATTACGTATACCATGAACTGATAGAAAAAGCAGTTGAAGAACTTGGCGTTGACTGCGAAAGATGTGATGAAATCCTTGGCACAGGGTCTATTCACAAAAAAATGTTTCGCGGCATCTTTGATGCAGATGTGTCTGTTGTAGACATTACTTCACAGAATCCGAACGTCTTTTACGAACTTGGGGTTCGACATGCTCTGCATAAAAATGTGACTCTTGTAATCGGCAAGAGCGATAATCTTCAAAAAATTCCATTCAATATCAATGGAATCAGTATCATGGGGTATGAGATCGATACCAATGATCAGCTTGAAGCCAACAGAAAGAAAATACGCGAACTTATCCAGAAAGGGCTGGATGACAACAAAGCCATCGACAGCATCGTGCAAGATGCTCTCCCCGATCTTAGTGTGGCAAAACGCCCCAAGGTGATCGAAAAGAGGGAGGAGAAGCTGTATCAGTTGGTGAATGTGCCCGACAAGCAAATCGGATATGTCACTGGTAATATCATAAATGTTAAAAACATAGATGTATGGGTAAATTCCGAAAATACGACCATGCTGATGGCAAGGCATTTTGAACTTTCAATCTCCGCCACGATACGGTATGAAGGCGCAAAAAAGGATGAGGCAGGTTATGTCATAGAAGACACGATCGCAAATGCCCTTCAAGAAGCCACAGGCGGACGTGACGTCATGCCAGGCAAAGTGATCAGCACCACGGCAGGGGCGTTGGAAAAATCCAACAAGGTCAAACGAATTTTTCATGCTGCATCTGTAGTGGGACAACCCGGTGTTGGCTATGTTCTGATTCCCAACGTGACAGACTGCGTACGCAATGCATTGAAAAAGGCAGATGAGCTGGAAGGAGTGGAGGTCAGCTCAATCCTCTTCCCGCTTATCGGCACGGGGACCAGCATACGCATGAGCGCACAGGAAATGGCTGACAGATTGATCGATGTGGCTGTCACCTATTTGGAAGATAATCCAGAGTCAAAGATCAAGAAAATATATTTTCTGGCTTTCAACGAACAGGATCGGGATATTTGCCATCACACATTCGTTACCGACCCTCGAATTGCAACACCTGGTGAGACGCTTCCATCCTAAACGAGAAACACACCCCGCAATTGCGGGGTGTGTTCTTTAATTCATTTCCTGTCTTCCAGATAATGCTCTCAATAACGTGTTTTGATCAGCATATTCCAGGTCGCCACCAACAGGCAGACCACGGGCGAGACGTGTAACTTTCACACCCAACGGCTCCAGGTGTTGACGCAAGTACAGCGCAGTCGCATCGCCTTCCATGCTTGGATTGGTAGCAAGAATCACTTCCTTGATGCCGCCATTAGAGACACGTGCAATTAATTGCTTGATCTTCAGATCATCAGGGCCAATACCTTCAATGGGAGATAAAACTCCCTGCAAGACATGATACTTGCCTTGAAAACCACCCGTTCGCTCCAACGCCAGTACATCCAGGGCTTCTTCCACAACACAAATGAGACTTCCATCCCGCCGCAGAGATTCACAAATTTCACAACGTTCGCGCCCTGCTTCGGTGATATTGAAACATTCCTGACAGAATGCCGTTTTTGCCTTCAGGTTTGCCAGTGCAGCAGACAGATCTTGTGAAATTTCATCCGGCGCACGCAAGAGATAGAACGCCAGCCGGGACGCGGATTTCGGTCCGATGCCGGGCAGGCGTTCGAGCGAGTTAATAAGAGATTGAATGGACTCGGGTAACAACATAGGTATCAGTTTTCAAGTGTCAGGTCGTGGCGCTGAAATTCCTTAGAAAGGCAATCCACCCGCCAGCGGACCAAGTCGCTGCTCCGCCAAAGCGCGCGATTGATCGAGCGCCATGTTCACTGCGGAAAGAACAAGGTCCTGCAGCATCTCGGCGTCTGCATCTTTGATCAACTCAGGGTCGATCACAACCTCGCGACATTTTTGGTCGCCCGTCATCGTGACCTTGATCGCGCCGCCACCGGCCGTAGCCGTGACCGTTTCTTCAGCCAATTTAGCTTGTGCTTCTGCCAATTGCTGTTGCATTTTCTGAAGTTGTGCCATCATCCCCCCGCCTCCCATCTGCGGACCTTTGTTAAATCCTTTAGCCATAAAAACTCCTGTTATTCGATGATAGATATTCGATTATCGAACATCACTCATATTACATATCCACGATCTCGCCGCCATGTTGGATGGCGGTTGCCACCATTCCGTCCTGCGGCACGTTCGGTGGGATCTTGCCTTTGGCATTCGTAACGACACAACGGATGCCCATCTCCACACCAAATTCATCCTTGATCAATTTCTGAATCACTTCGATCTGGTCGGGCTTATCGATCTTTGAGACGAGTACATCGCTTGCCAATCCCAAAATCAATGTTTGGCCATGTACGTCGATCATTCGAACAGAATTCATGAGCGCAGACAGATTCGCCTGTCCTTTGGGAAGCGCTGACGACATCCGCTTCCACGCTTTGATAACATCGCCTGCACTGACAACATCCTTCTCTGTGGGATGCGGCGCTTTTGACTCAGCCGCAGGCTTGGACTCCGTTTGCGAAACGGGAGCCGTTTGAGGCTTGGCACGAACCGGCGCGGCGATCTGCGGAGTCGGGTCATTCGGCGCATCCAGCACCTCTGCAAGAGCGAGTTCCAGACTCAAGGAGGGCTGCCATCCACCACGCATATCCGTTGCAGAATTATTGAAGGCTTTCATCATACGCAGCACGTCACTCGTCGTGAACGAACGGGCGTGCGCCTGCATCTGCTTTTTGACCTCTGCCGTGGCTTCCACCTGGTTGACGTTACCCATTTGGATGAGCATCAAGCCGCGCAGATATTCAACGATCTGACGCGCCAGCGAGCGTGGATCGGCTCCAGCATCGAGTGCCTTATGGATGGTCTCCAGCCCGTGTGCTGGGTCGTGCTCCATAACGGACGAGACGATCGCCAGCACGGATTGATTCGTGGCAGTGCCCAAGACGGTTTGCGCGAGGGCAAGCGTGATCCTATCACCCGTGGACGAAAGCTGATCAAGTAACGATTGTGCATCACGCATTCCTCCTGCAGACTGACGCGCAATTTGCAGCAGAGCATCATCATCGGCTTGCAGGTTCTCCGCTTTGACGATCATCTTGAGATTGGCAACGATCTCACCCACTGGCACACGCCTGAATTCGTGGCGCTGGCAGCGTGATAATACAGTGGCAGGAATCTTGTGGATCTCAGTGGTGGCCAAAATAAAGATTGCATGCGGAGGGGGCTCCTCGAGCGTCTTAAGCAGTGCGTTGAACGCCGCCGTCGAGAGCATGTGCACTTCGTCGATGATATAGATCTTGTACTTACCCTGCGACGGCGAGAAATTGATCTTATCGCGCAGGTCGCGAACGTCGTCCACACTGGTGTTGGATGCCGCATCGATCTCGATCAGGTCCATAAAACGATTCTCATTGACCGCTTTGCAGTGTTCACATTCGTTGCATGGACGTTTTGTGGGATCAGGATTAGTACAGTTGACCGCTTTCGCCAAAAGACGCGCCAGTGTAGTTTTGCCTGTTCCACGCGAACCAGCGAAGAGATAGGCATGCGCGACTCGATCTGCCACGATGGCGTTCTTGAGCGTGGAGACGATATGGGGCTGCCCCATCACTTCGTCCCATTCTTTTGGGCGATATTTACGGTAGAGTGCTTGTGACATATACAGCGATCAACTTTCAGCAAATAGCTGTTGAATGAGTCAATTATGGTACTTTATAGACTGCGCGCAGGTTGCCGTTTGGATCGTATAGTTGCGCTTCTTCACCGGATTCCCAGATGGGATCACTGGAATTCCAATAAAGGTCAATAACTGTGTTCGTCCCGGTGGCGGTATGGACCTGAACTGCGCCATCTTTGTGCAGGACCAGCTGTGGAAAGACGAACACATGACGATCCTCGTCGCGCAGTTCCCAATTCGCCAGGTTAAGCTGGGCATCACCTTTGTAGTGGACCACCACCCATTCGGCAGTCAACGTCCCGGCACCGATAACGCTAACGATCTCTACAGGGATGTCCTCCTGCGGATTGAGGGTCGGCTGGGAGGAAGATGCGTTGTTCGAAACGGGAGCAGGCTGTACCTGAGGAAGAGCCGCAGAACGATAATTGCGGTCGTACCAGAACAGGATCGTTCCAGTCACACATGCAGAAATGAATACATTCAACAACAGATAGTAGACGAGTTTACGACGATCCATGTTGAATGAATCATAGCACAGAATTTCAGTAAATCAAATAAAAATCCCGGCGCCTGAACCGCGCGGGATTTTGGTTCAATACAACTTACGGCAATTGTGTCATCAGGAAATCGTCGAAGGAGAAATCCACTGTTTTTAAGTTCTTCCCGCTCCAGGCAAACAGGGCAATGCTGCCGCTGGTATAGGAGGAATCGGAGACCGAATCGACTTTCTGTCCATCCATGTACAGTGTCAATGTGCCGTTGGCACAATCAGCACCGATGCGGTAGGATGGGGCATCTTTCTTGATCAGGTCCGATTTGCCCCACTGATTATTGTTTGTGAGAATCTCATCCTCCAGTGCCAATTGGGATTTGCCAATCGCATATTCACCGCCCGGTGTGACAGCAAAGTAATAACGGGAATCGTCAATGGGGTATTGCTTATAACAGTAGAGACCGAATGCAGCATCGGCGTCGCTGCCATTGTTTATCACAGTGACTTCCATGTGGATGTTCTTATACTCATTCTCATTGGGGTACGTCCACACGACATAGTTACCGGTAAACAACTTTATATTCAGGGCATCATCCACGTATTCCACCGCACTGTCGGCATCGGTTCCAGTACCCCATTTGGTCCGTCCTGGGCTGAAATCATCGTTCAATAAAACGTCCGAGTTGTCGTTGCCAGCGGGTTCTTCTGTGGCGGAGGGCGGGGGAACATCTGTATTTACTGGGGCAGCGGTATTTTCTTCGAAAACAACATCGGTAGCAGGAGGTTGTTGGCTGCCGCCCCCTGAAATTGCCTGACATGCCAGAGCAGCAAGGGCGAGACTCGAGACCGCGAGAAGGACCTTCAATCGATTTTGCATAGTATCTCCATATTTATAAGGTAGAAAATCCTGTGCCCGGCCGGACACAGGATTTAATCGGTACGAAAGGTGATCTTATTGAGCGAGTTTGGTCATCAAGAAATCGTCGAAGGTGACGTCTGTCAGGGTTGCTTCTTCGCCACTCCAGACAAAGAGCGCAACACCGCCACTGCTGTAGGATGCGTCAGTTACAGAAGCGATCTGTTTACCATCAACATAGAGTGTCAACTTACCATTGCCACAATCTGCACCCACGCGATACGATGCGGCGTTCGGGGAGATCAAATCCGAAGTAGCCCACTGGTCGTTATTGGTCAGGAACACATCCTTTTGTCCTACGGAAGCTTTGGCAATGGCATATTCACCGGCCGGCGTCATGGTCAAATAATAGAATGCTTCGCTGGTCGCCTGCTGATGGCACATGAAACCGAATGCCGTGGTCGAATCGGTATTGTTATTGGTGACGGTCGCTTCCATGTGGATGTTTTCGTAGCTCTGATCATTGGGAGTGCTCCACACAAAGTAATTCTTGGTATATACAATGACATGCAGGGCATTGTTTTCATATTCTATGGAACTATCCGTATCCGTTCCGGTCCCCCAGCTGGCTGATGAGAAATCGTCACTCAAAATGACTTCACCTGTTGGATTCGATGAGGGTCCTCCACCACCCCCAAAGTTCGATAGCGCCTGGCAGGACAGCACAGCCAGGGCAAGGATGGCCACCGCCAGAAAAACCTTATTATTGCTCTTCATTTCATTCTCCTTTAGTAAAATGTGGCGCAATTTTAGCAGTTTGTCTCCGGAACGATATAGTACATCATGGGGAATTTTAACTCAGCGACCCATGCTGAACGCGACCCAGTCACCCATCTGTCTTCTCTCGATCAATTTCAAACCCTGCGCCTGCCCTGCTTCGACAACACGTTCCTCCTGCTCCTGGAGGATCCCACTCAAGATGATCGCACCACCCGGTTCGATCAGGTCCACCATCCCTGCATCAAAGAGGCGGATGATCACCGGTGCAAGGATATTGGCTACCACAAGAGGTGCCTTTTGAAACGCAAATTGTCCATTCTTGATCTCGTCCACCGAGCCAACGCCCAGGATGAATTCATCCCCCACCCCGTTTGTATCCGCATTCTCGCGCGAGTTCTTGACCGAACCCGCGTCGATATCCACGCCGAGAGATCGCTTTGCTCCCAGCTTGATCGCGGCGATGGACAGGATGCCGGAGCCGCAGCCGACATCGATAACTGAAGATGGACGATGGGCAATGGATGATGACCCATCGTCAAAGAATAACTCCATCAATTCCAGGCAAAGTTGGGTGGTCGGATGTGTCCCTGTGCCGAACGCCATGCCGGGGTCGATCTTAATTGCCACACGGTTTGGGTCGGGTGACTCCATCCATGCCGGGACGATGACGAGTCGCTTGCCGATGAGGATCGGCTTGTAGTGCTGCTTCCAGGCTTCCATCCAGTTCTGATCTGCCACCTGTTTGTAGGTGGGAACGGGCAGCAGCTGGATCATCCCCAGGTAATACAGGGACTCTTCGAGCTTCTGCCGCGTCTCCTCGATCTGGTCGTTCATCTCCAGATATGCTCGCACCGTGATCGGACCAGTTGGGGTTCCGGCATCTTCTTCATCGTTGTATTTGACGCCTTGTTCCGTCATCACACCATTCGGAGCAAAGCGCGCCATCACATCAGCAACGGCTTCTGCCAGCTCACCATTCACCACAAGAGAAACTTCAAGCCAATTCATGTTCTTTGTATCCCATCAATTCATAGATTTCGTTGATCAATTCAAAATCACGTGGACGCACATCGGGCAGACGGTTCAACTCGAAATATCCGTATTCCGAGATCTCATCGCTCGGTTGAAACACACCATCCTTGATGGTGCATACATAATACATGCCGAATTTGTCGGGTGAAAATGTTTTATATAACAATAACTTCTCGATCTCCACGGTCAACCCGGTTTCCTCCTCTACTTCACGGATCATGGCGCCCTCAGCTGATTCGCCATATTCCAGAGCGCCGCCGGGCAATCCCCAGGGGTGAAAACGGTTGTATGTTGTTTTGACGAGGAAGATGCGTTTCTGTCCATCAAAGATGATCGCAGCAGAGAACACCTGAAACAACGGACGGATGATACGCGATGCCACGACCTGGACCCACAGTGGAAGGATACGCCAGACCTTAAGTAGAAATACTTTCATTTGTCAAACCGATAAAATTTGATTTCTGCTTTCTCAAGCGTAACCAACCCGGCTTTGATATTGGGCTCGATGATCCCAAGGAATTTTTCAAGTTTTTCCTGTGTATCCACGATCTCAACGATGATGGGAAGATCTTCGGAGAGTGTATCGAAGCGAAACGTGTGGATCTTGCGCGTGTTGCCCCCATAACTCATCATCCCACGCAGAACGGTTGCCCCGGCGAGTCCGCGTTCGCGTGCCTGCAGGACAATCCACTCGTAGAGCGGTTTGCCATATACTTTATCTGCCTCACCGATGAAAATGCGAAGCAAAGCACCTTCTTGTGGCAGGTTCATGGTCACCTCCAGATCCAATATGAGACCGTTCGTCCCAGCCAGACCAGTATGAGACCGAATATAACATTGGCACCGACATTTGCCAAAGCATTCAACGATTCACCATCGCGGAACAGGTTTATCGTTTCATTTCCAAAGGAGGAGAAGGTTGTAAATCCGCCCAGGATGCCTATAAAAACCAAAGCTCTTGATTCAGGTGTGAACACGCCGCGCGATTCGGCAAGCTGGGAAAGAAAGCCAATGACAAAGCATCCAATAAGGTTGACAGCCAATGTACCGTAGGGGAAGTCGATGCTTTTGCTGGCAGACTGGGTCCATGCGCCAAGAAGATACCGGGAGACGGAGCCCAACGCCCCGCCCAAGGCTACGAAAATAACTGAAGTGATCGAAGGCATGAAATCATTTCTTAAGTGGGATCAAGTACCGGCTTTGGCAGAGCCGGCCTGCCATCACAATCGACAATACAACGAGTTTGGGTCGCCACAACCCACGCACTCCAGTTGCAGAGTGGCGTGGGCGATATTATAGCGGTGATAGACCAGTTCGTTGATGCGTCCTTGAATTTCTGCACCTACACTGACAGGAACATCCGCCGTCAGAATGTGAGCAGACATGGTACGCAAATTCTGCGTGAGGCTCCATACGTGCAAGTCGTGGACGCCCAATACCCCATCGAGTTCGGTGATCTCGCTGACCATCTGCTTGATATCCACATCGCGTGGCGTGGATTCGAGCAGGATATCGATCGTCTCACGCAGGATTCCCCAGGCATTGTATAGGATGAGAAAACCGATCAACACACTGACAAGCGGATCAAGCCAGTTGGCGTCGGTAAAGTAGATAATAACACCGGCGATGACCGCGCCGATGGTCGAGATCACATCGCCCATCAAATGGACGAACGCCGAGCGCAGGTTGAGGTCGCTTTCACTGCCGCGATGGACAAGCAACGCTGTGACAAGATTGATCACGACGGCAACCAACCCCACGCCGATCAGAATACCAGATTGCACTTCTGGAGGAGAGACGAAGCGATGATAGGCTTCATAAAAAATCCCGATCGAGATGAGGACAAGAGTGGTTGAATTGATGAGAGCAACGAGAATCCCGGCGCGGTGATAGCCGTATGTTTTCTGGGCATTTGCCGGCTGAGCGGTGAGACGGATCGCGAACCAACTTAATCCAAGGGCAATGACATCGGTCAGGTTATGCGCGGCATCGGTGAGAAGAGCAAGGCTATTGGCGAAATATCCTGCACCCGCTTCGATGACAACAAACGCCAATGTCAGAAAAAGCGACAGTGAAAGGCGGGAGGTCGTTTGTTTTGCGGCTTCCCGCAAATGGGAATGGGTGTGAGGGTGTGATGTAGTTGAATCCATAGTTTCCTTGTTTTACAACGCCGCTATCCATGCTCTATATGGTCAAGTCCCATGCGGTAGAGTTTTGCAACGTGGTCATCGTCGAGCGCATAGAAGACCTGGCGTCCATCCTTGCGACTGCGGACGAGGCGCATTTGACGCAATCCGCGCAGTTGATGCGAGACGGCCGATTCAGTCATGCCGAGCTGCGCAGCAATATCCCCAACATTCATTTCATCTTCGAGCAAAACAGAAATGATCCGCAAACGGGTGGGGTCGCTCAGGGTACTGAACAGGTCGGCCAGATGGGAGGAGGTTTGTTCTTTGAGAAGCATGGTAAATATATGAATAGTTGCTCAAGTATTCATAATTATAAGATAAAAAGAGAGAATTGTCAAATGACAATTCTCTTAAATCCCGAATTCTTTATCCCCCCAACGCTTCATTCAGCCAATCCAGGAAACCTTTCTCCCGCGGTTGGACGGTTGTGCCCAGGCTCTCTGCCAGCTTCTCGAACAACTCGCGTTGCTCCTTGGTCAGCTTGCTTGGAATTGCAACATTAACGATCACCAATTGATTGCCGCGATCCTTTCGACGCAGATAAGGGATGCCCTTGCCACGCAGGGTGAAGACTTTGCCAGGTTGAGTTCCGGCGGGAATTTTCAGCTTGTCGTCGCCATCGAGCGTGGGAATATCCACTTCTGCACCGAGAACTGCCTGGGCCACATTGATATCGAGGTTCAGGACGATATCATTCTCACGGCGTTTAAAGAACTGGTGCGGACGGACATCCAATACAAGGAACAAGCTCCCCTGCGGCCCGCCATACACGCCGGGTCCGCCCTCCCCTGCCAGGCGGATCTGCGTACCGTTATCCACGCCTGCAGGAATTTGTACTTTCTTTTTGACGGTCTTGCGCTCAAGCCCGCTGCCGCGGCACGTCTTGCATGGGTTGGAGATCGTCTCTCCGCGTCCGTTACAGGTGGGACAGGTTGTCGATTGCACCATCTGCCCCAGGAACGTCTGGCGGATCTGACGCACTTCACCCTGTCCGCCGCACGTGGAACATTTCACTGGCGAGGAGCCTGGCTCTGCACCCGAGCCGCTGCAGTGTGCACAGGTCTCTTCGCGCTCGAACTCGATCTCTTTTTCCACACCGAAGACAGCTTCTTCGAACTTCAACGTGACCTGCATCTGCAAGTCTTGTCCACGACGCGGCGAACGACGCGAGCGACGCCCGGTGGAAAAACCAAAGCCGCCGAAGAGTTCTTCGAAAATATCGCTGAAATCGGCGGTGTAGTCATGGAAACCGCCGCCACCCATATTGCCAAGCCCGGCCTTGCCGAATTGATCGTAACGGGCACGTTTTTCCCGATCCGATAACACACCATAGGCTTCGTTGATTTCCTTGAACTTTTCCTCGGCGTCCGGTTCCTTGTTCACGTCAGGATGATATTGCCGCGCGAGTTTACGAAACGCCGCTTTGATCTCGTCGTCACTGGCGTTCCGTCCAATTCCAAGGATTTCGTAATAATCGCGGTTACTGCTCATAATTTGACCATATCGTTGCGAGCAGAGCGAAGCAATCTCCCGTTAAACCGATAATATCTCATCGAAAAATCTTTTCCTCTTAATCGGGGATTGCTTCGTCGGAAAGAGCACTCTCCTCGCAATGACATTATTCCTTCACTTCACCATCGACCACATCTGGTCCTGCATCTGCATTGGGATTCGGACCCGCTTCGCCCGACGGAGCAGCCTGTCCCTGCTGATAGACAGCGCCGCCGATCTTTTGGATGGAATCACCCAATGCCTGCGTAGCCGCACGAATCCCGTCAACATTATCACTTTCTGCCGCCTTCTTCACATCCGCGATCCTTGCTTCCACTTCAGTTTTGACCTCGGCAGGAACCTTGTCACCGAACTCGCGCAGGGCTTTCTCAGCCGCATACACTGTGTTATCCGCGTTGTTGCGGGCTTCGATCAGGTCACGACGTTTGCGGTCTTCCTCAGCATGGGCTTCGGCATCTTTGCGCATCTTTTCGACTTCTGTATCCGAAAGGCCGGAGGAAGCCGTGATCGTAATATGCTGCGAACGTCCTGTCGCCTTGTCACTGGCGGTCACTTTCAAGATGCCATTCGCATCGATATCGAAGGTCACTTCGATCTGAGGAACGCCGCGCGGCGCGGGCGGAATGCCATCGAGAATGAACTTGCCCAGCGACTTGTTATCCGCAGCCATTGGGCGTTCACCCTGCAAAACGTGAATTTCCACCTGCGTCTGACTATCGCTCGCGGTGGAAAACACCTGACTGCGGCGGGTCGGAATGGTAGTGTTACGTTCAATCTGGGTTGTTGCAACGCCGCCTAGTGTCTCAATGGAGAGTGAAAGCGGAGTCACATCGAGGAGGAGGATATCCTTCACTTCGCCACCGAGGACACCCGCCTGAATGGCGGCCCCAATGGCAACCACCTCATCGGGGTTCACACCCTTATGTGGTTCCTTACCAAAGAATGCGCGAACGCGGTCCTGCACGGCGGGCATACGGGTCATACCGCCAACCATGACCACTTCATTGATGTCACCAGCAGTCAAACCCGCGTCAGACAATGCCTGTTTAAGGGGAGCAATCGTCCGGTCAACAAGATCCGCGGTCAACTGTTCGAGCTTAGCGCGGGTCATCGTCATCACCAAATGCTTCGGTCCACTCGCATCCGCAGTCAAATACGGCAGGTTGATCTCGGTCTGCATTGTAGTGGAAAGTTCGATCTTGGCCTTCTCAGCAGCTTCCTTCAAACGCTGTAACGCCTGACGGTCATTATGCAGATCGATGCCATTATCCTTCTTGAACTGCTCGATCAGATAATCCATGATGCGCAGGTCGAAGTCATCGCCGCCGAGGAAGGTGTCTCCGCTCGTCGCACGAACCTGGAACACGCCATCGCCCACATCGAGGATGGAAATATCGAACGTACCACCACCGAGATCGTACACGGCAATGATCTCGTTTTTCTTTTTATCCAAACCATAAGCCAGTGAAGATGCTGTTGGCTCGTTGATAATGCGCAACACTTCGAGTCCTGCGATCTTGCCGGCATCCTTGGTCGCGTTGCGCTGTGCATCGTTGAAATACGCCGGGACAGTAATGACCGCCTGCGTGATCGTCTCACCGAGATAGGCTTCGGCATCGCGCTTGATCTTGGCCAGGATCATCGCTGAGACCTCCGGCGCGCTGTATTCCTTTTCGTCAAGCGTCACGCGCACATCACCGTTTGGCGCTCCGTCCACAGCATACGGAACGCGTTTCTTTGTGCGCTCCACTTCAGCGTCATCGGCTTTGCGTCCCATAAAACGTTTCACCGAGAAGATCGTGTTCTGCGGATTCGTGATAGCCTGGTTGCGCGCCACGCGTCCAACCAATCGTTCATGATTTTTATTAACGGCAACCACCGAGGGAACGAGTCGCTCGCCTTCTGCCGAGGGGATCACAACCGGCTCGCCACCCTGCATCACTGCCGCGACAGAGTTGGTCGTACCTAAATCGATTCCAATAATCTTGCCCATGATTGCTCCTTTGTTTTCGTCATTGGGAGGAAGGCTTTCGCCTGACGAAGCAATCCTCATACTACGAAAGAGATTGCTTCAGGCGAAAAAACGCCGCTCTCGCAACGACGGAAATATGTTTATTGCGCCACTCTTACCAAAGCAGGGCGTATGACTCGTTCACCGAGCATATATCCATTTTGCACGACCGCGATCACAAATCCGCTTTTTACACCATCGGCCGGTTCATGCGAGATCGCCTCGTGGAAGTTCGGGTCAAATTCCTGCCCTTCCGCTTCGATGCGTTTGATACCTTCGCTGTCAAGCACGTTCTGTAATTTACGTGCGATCAATTCGATGCCATTCGCCCACGCATTTCCCTCAGGGCGGTTTTGCAACGCGCGCTCCAGGTCATCGAGCACGGGCAGCACTTTCTTGACGATATCGCCTTTCATCGAGACATATTTCAGCTCGTTATCGCGATCGAGTCGTTTTTTATAATTTTGGAATTCAGCCTGGGACCGCATCCAACTATCGCGGAACTCATTGGCTTTGGCTTCGGCTGCTTCGATCTGCTTCTTCAACGCTTCGATCTCAGCCGGCAGATGTTCCGTGTTATCTGTTTCCGTCACCGCCTCGCCTTGAACTTCTTCGATCTTGACTGCGTTCTCGTTTTCGTCTTCGTGCTTGTGTTTCTTCTTCTCGGTCATACGTTCTTTCACCTTTATCTTTTATTCACCAGCAATGGTGTCATTTACCAGATCACTCAATAATCCCGCCACATAGCGGACCGTGGGAATCGTGCGCGCATACGACATGCGCATCGGTCCCAACACACCCAGCATCCCTGTGGCCATACCCGGAACACCGTAACGCGCCACCACGATCGAACACTGGCGCAGTTCTTCCCACTCCCCTTCTCCACCGATCAACACCTGCAATCCACCGACATTGCTATTGACCATGGTGCGGGCAAGCAGGTCTTGAAGCGTGGACCGCTCTTCGAAAAGCTTCAATGCTCTTCGCGCATCTTCTTCGGCAAACTCAGGCTCCGATAGGACATTCGTTAACCCATCGGTAAAGATCTCGCCTGCAACGCTCTGCGATGTACGACGCATGTCCTGCACGATAAGACCCAGGATATCCTTTTCGAGCGCATCAGACCGGGTTGGGAGAGCCGCAATCGCGTCCACAGTGAGACCAGCCAACAGTCCGTTGAGACGCGCAGCCGTCTGGCTGAGTCGCTCCTGAGAGACAGGCTCGGCCAATGTCAGAATCTGCTGGCTCACCTCCCCTCCCGCCATCACCAGCACCATCAACACCTGGCGTCCCTGTGTGGAGATCAATTCCACGTGCTTGTACTTGGACTTCTCAGCATGCGGCGCTGTGACAACAGACACCGCCTGCGACTGGTGGGCCAGAATGGAGGCAGCAAGCGTCATCCAATGATCCACGCCGGGGCGGGACTGATAGAACTGATGCGAAATGGTCGCCTGAATGGAGGGAGGCAGTTCTGCCTGATTCATCATTTGACCGACGAAATAGCGATAGCCTTCTTCTGTGGGTACACGTCCCGCGGAAGTATGAGGCTGGCGCAAATAGCCCATTTCGGTCAGCGCGCCCATTTCATTGCGAATGGTCGCAGACGACAAAGACAAACGGTAATGCTCCACCAGCCGCTTTGAGCCAACCGGTTGAGCAGATTCGATGTAATCTCGAATAATTAAAAGAAGCAGGGTCCGTTGACGTTCGTTAAGTTCTGGCATGGTTTCACACATTTAGCACTCTCGACCTGAGAGTGCTATAAAACGCGGAATAATAATATCATGCGAAAAACAGGGAAGTCAATAAGAGGAACGTAAGAGATTAAAAAAACAGGGAACGGCAGGTACCGTTCCTTGTTTTACTTACGGGATTTGTAAGGGTCGCCACGCTGGGTCAAAGTCGACCGCTTCGTGGTCTGTCAGACGAGTCCGGTTTCCGGCAGTGACCGTCATAAAGTAGATGTCACGGTTCTTTCCTTCCGCGTCCATTCCTTCTGCGATCAACCACAGCCCGTCGGGCGAGTATTCTACATCTTCGATGGGCGATGGGAATTGACTCAGCCGCACTGCCTCGCCTGTGACCGGATATTGAACACTCATCAACCACGGAGGGGAAAATCCACTGGAGCGCCTCTGACTAAAGAGGACAAAGGTGCCATCAGGCGACCAGATCGGATTGAAATCCCATAGCTCGAGTCCACTGCGGACGATCTGCTCGTTCTTCTGGCCAGTATTGTCCATCACCCATATCTGGTATGTGCCGAGGCGCTTCACCATGTAGGCGATCCACTTGCCATTGGGCGACCAGGCCGGTTGACTTGTCTCAATTCCAGTACCGGTATCGGTGAGGCGTGTCACGGCGAGAGAAACTGTTTCCAGCACATAGATCTGCTTCTTACCATCGCGCATGGAGGCGAAGGCAATGCGTTTTCCATCGGGTGACCAGGCGGGGTCAAAATCTGCGCCGGGGACATTCGTCAACTGTGTAATGTTCGAACCATCAGCATTCATCAAGTACAGGCTGGAATTTGTGTATGCTGTTTCGAAGAAATCTCCGCGTTTGGGACACGGTGAAATAAAGACCAGGAGTTTTCCATCAGGCGACCAGGCAGGCTGGCAGGCGCCATCCTGCAAAGATGTCAAAGCTTTTACATTGGTGCCGTCAATATTGGACAAGTAGATCTGCGGAAGGCCGGAACGTTCAGATGCAAAGGCGATCTGTCCACTGCCACCCCCCAGCGGAGTTGACACCGGAAGCGGCGTTGTCGCAAGCGTTGGCGTATCAACCACGCGAGTCGCCGTAGCCGTGGGAGCTTTGGTCTGCGTGGCCGTGGGAAGTTCCATTGTGGCCGTGAAGGCAGCCACATCCACAGTTGTAGGTGTTGCTGTTGGGATCGCTTCTGAAGTAGGTGTACTCGAAGAGGCGATAAAAGGAAGAGGAATGTTGTTAATTGGAGCAACCCAACCGCTTAATTCAGGAGGAATCAAAGCCGGGAAGAATCTCACTACGCCAACGATGGCAAGCGAGAGGAAGAAGATGATCCATAAAACAGATATGAGCAAACGTCCACTTTTTCGTTTTCGACGTTTCGGTTTGAAAACGGGCAACTCCTTTGCCGGAGCTTCATTCCTGGGATCCGATTTTAAATTAGACAACGGCTGCGACTCGCGTTCGATGGCCGTCTGTTTCTGCTCATCCAATGCTTCGGGAGGCGGAGGTGGGATAACATAATCGCCCGGCAAACGCTGCGTCTTGGATTTGGAACCCAGTAATGCACGCTTGAATTCCTCCGCGTTCTGGAAACGGTCAGCTGGGTCGATGCCCATCGCCTTTTCGATGGCGGCCGCCAACCGGCGCGAAACCTTGCTATTACGTTTACGCAAGGGAGTCAATTGTGTATTGTCCATTGCGCGGGCAAGGCCATCTTCGGGGATGATGCCACTCAGCGAAGCGTACATCGTCGCTCCGAGCGAATAGATATCGGTGCGCGGGTCGGTACGAGCCGTGCCGTATTGTTCGGGAGGGGAATAACCGGGCGTCATGGCACGTGCGCCGGTGGTCGTTGCCTGACTGCCGTGCAGAACCTTGGCGAGACCAAAGTCTACTAAAAAGATGTGACCATCGGGTGTGATCTTGACATTGCCTGGCTTGATATCGCGGTGCAAAATGGGAGGTTTGCGCGTGTGAAGATAGGTAAGCGCATCGCACATGGCCGCGCCCATAAGGATGGCATCGTCTTCCGTGATGTTACCCATGCGCTCCATGCGCTGACGCAGATCCTCCCCTTCAATATAGTCCATGACCAGGTACTGTCCCTGGTCGCCAATGACGAAATGGTCAGTCACACGCGGCAAATTGGGATGACGCAAATTTGCCAGGATCACCGCCTCCAGGCGGAACTGTCGCGCATACTCATCGGTGGTGAACAGGTTTTCCTTGACTGCAACATCCACGCCGAGGTTTTCATCCACCGCACGGTAGACGGAACCCATGCCGCCCTGCCCGAGGATCTCAACTATCCTATATCGTTTATGCAATAAAGCGCCGCGCTCGAGGGTCATCTGAATCGAAGATCTCCCAAAAATTTTGCCGTAGACGTGGGATTATAACAGACCGGACGGCTACATTTTGGGCTTGTCTGCTAATTTGAAATGAAAAAACAACCAAGGTGCACCAGCGGCCACCCAGAAACCGACCAGAAAATAACGGAAATATCGGAGCACATAAGAAACCATATTTTCATCACGCGGGAAGACCTGACCCAGCCCCATCCATAGGATAAGAATACCGATCAGACCGACAACATAACGAAGAGCCCGCTTCTCTGTGGGACCTGCAGTCTGGTAGCCACCTTGAGAAGCGATCCATGCCACCCCAACCGCGAGCCCGAACAAGGTGCCGCCGGAGGTGATGAAATCGTCCAATGAAATGGGATCAGGCGCCACCCCCGAGCGAAGCGCATTGTCGATCCATTCCTGTGGGATGATGTACCCATCCAGACGATTCACCTGCCAGGCACCCAACCCGATCACGATCAGAGAGACCACAAACGCGATGAGGATCTGTTGCGTCATTGTCTGCTTCGACAACCAGGCCCTGACCGGTTCCCACAAATAAATGAACAACACCAGCAACACGCCACCGATTAACCATCCGGCCAGAACATCCGCTACAAAATGCATTCCCAGATACAAACGCGAAAAACCAACAAGGAATGCCAGCAGGAACGCGCCCGTCCATGCCCAACGCTTGCGAATTCCACTTGCCATGATGCCCCACAAAGCGACTGAATTTTGCGAGTGTCCCGAGGGAACACCAAAGCCGGTCTCAACAGACATCGGATGCACATCTGTGCTTACCCAGTAGGGACGCGGCAAGGCAAACACAAGTTTGAAAATGGAATTCACAGCATTGCTGGTAACCAGCACAGCAGCTACGCGCAGCCCTAACTGCGCATCTACACTCCAATAAAGGAGTGGCAACACAAGGAAAAAAAAGTTTTCGGAACCGAGGAACGTAAAAAAGCGCATGGGCAATTCGAGCCACGTACCGAGCGATTGGACAGCGATGATCCAGTTTACATCCATGAAGCAACTCCTTAATCTCAACGAAAAACATCTATAACCTTGAAACCTTGCGCAAGTTTTGCCAGCGCAAGGTTAGGTATGAGTCACTTTCTCTAACCACATAACAGACTGCTACAAAAACCCCTCTGCAGTATTTGACGTTCCAGTTCTTTCTATTGTACACTCAAAGAATGGAAAAGACATCAGCACCAGTCCGCTGGTGGGATTGGATCTCCGTCGCTCTGCTCTTCCTGCTGCTGGAGACCCTTGCTTCACGCCTGGTTGCCACCACCTGGACACCGTTTTTGTATCTCACCCAAACCGCCACCTATATTGCTTTTGTGGTCGGCATTGCGCTCGGTTATAGCCATTTTCCCCGTCGCATCGCCCAGTGGCTGAGCTTCGTATATATGGTTCTCATGCTGCCACTGCAGTGGACACTGATCATTGACCAGACAACATCGCTCGAAGAACAATTTCTTAGCGTGGCAGGCCGGTTGTATTTTTCAACCTCCGATTTTCTGGCCCGCCACCCTGTGGATGACCCGATCTTCTTTGTGGTGATCATGACGTTCACATTCTGGTTCATCAGTTCGTGGGCAGGTTTCACACTGGTACGAAATCAGAATTACCTGGAAGCAGTCATCCCCTCTGCCATCGGCATCCTCATCATCCAGAATTATGACCGTATCATTGTCGGGCGGCTTTGGTTCATGGCGTTCTTTACGCTCATGGCGCTGCTTCTGTTGGGACGCCTGCATTTTCTACAAAACAAAAAACTCTGGCGGGAACGACGCGTCTTCCTTTCGCCAGATAACAGCCTCGAATTATCGAGCAGCATGGCCGTGGCAGCCGGGTTGATCATCCTCGTTTCATGGACTGTCCCCGCGTCGATCCAATCCTGGAATTCCGCTGTACGATCCTGGAACAAGATCACCCAGCCATGGCGTGAGTTCACAGATAGCATGGAAAGCGCGGTCAGCGCCCTGGAGTCTCCCAGCGGTGGCAGCCGTGGTGAATTCTTCGGTTCTGAACTTCCTCTGGGACGCGGCTTCCCGCTCTCGGAAAGCGTGATGTTCGAAGTCAAACCACCTGATCTGCCGCTGGACCAGCGTCCGCCGCGTTATTACTGGCGTGGGCGTAGCTATGATTACTTCGCCAATGGACAATGGTATACCACCGGCAGCAGACGTGAAGAATATACACCTGCTGCGGTCAATCCATACAATGTAGCGATATTGCAAAATGCACCCGCACATTTTATATTCAACACAGGTGACGCCACGTTTTCACTGCTCTATTCCCCAGCCCAGCCGATCTGGGTCAGCCGTGCCGGTTTGACATTTACTCAGGATGCCGGCGGCGCACGGGATATCATTGCCTGGCATGCCTATCCGTCTCTGCGTTCGGGCGAAACCTATCAAGTCGACGCGGTACTCAACAACCCAAACCAACAGCAACTGCTCGAAGCCGGAACGGCGTATCCTGAATGGATCACGGCAAAATATTTGCAACTGCCGCAAAATTTCTCACCGCGCATCAAGCAACTTGCGGAAGAGGTCACCGCTAATGCAGAAACACCTTATGAAAAAGCATTGGCGATCACCAGTTACCTGCGTACCAACATCGAATACCAGCCAACCGTTCCAACCCCGCCGCGCAATAAAGACATGCTCGAATGGATCCTGTTCGAATATAAAAAAGGATTCTGCGTTTACTATGCTTCCTCCGAGATCATGATGCTGCGCTCGTTGGGAATCCCCGCCCGTATGGCGGTTGGATTTGCACAAGGCGAACGAGACGGCAACGATTACATCGTCCGCCGCCTGGACGCGCATGCGTGGCCTGAGGTCTATTTCCCAAATGTCGGCTGGGTGGAGTTCGAACCGACAGGCAGTCAGCCTGCACTCAACCGTCCGCTGCCGCCAGTGGAAGTGAACGGGACTCCTGTCAGCAATCCGCTTGTAAATCCGCTGACAGAGGATAGCGCCTTCGCCGGTCGCGAGCAGAATGAAGAGGGCGTGACCCCAACTCCGCCTGTGGAAGCCGCGCCTCCATCTCCCTTCCTATACATCCTTCCGTTTGTCATCGTCGCTGCGACCCTGACATTCTTCGTCAACCGACGTTATCCACTGGCAACTCATGTGCCGGTACTGGTGCGTTCCACCATTGAGCGGACCGGGTTCAACGTGCCCAAATGGGTCTACCATTGGGAATATTGGGGGCATCTCTCCGTCACCGAAAAAGCCTTTGAGAGCATCAACTTCGGCTTGCGGACGCTGGATCATGCACTTCCTGTCCATAGTACACCTGTCGAGCGCGCCAAAACACTGGCGAACATTCTGCCAGGCATGTCTGCACAGATAAAAGTACTTCTGGACGAACACCAGACATCCCTTTATACTTCCGGAGACGCGAATGTTATTCAAGCCCGCCGTGCCGCGTTCGAGATTCGCAGGCAAGTGATCCTGGAACGCCTCCGTTATTGGTTCTTCGGCAAACCGCTGCGAGATTAACAGACTCTTTTTCATTAACCTGGGCTTGGATCACCAAAGGAATCCCGATGACAACCACAAAGACCAAGCCCATCGCCATCAACGATCAAGTCGTTGCAGTCACTCAACAGGCTGCAAAGCTCCGCAACACATTGGATGCAGAAAAGAACGCAGAAGCCATTGATGGGATCAAACAGCTTGAAAATTCCCTGTCACTGATCAGTGAAACGTTGATCCCCTTTGAACAACGGTACAGTCACCTTCGGGCATTGGCCGGCATCGGAGAAGTGGTCAACTCCACGCTCGAAGTGGATGAGGTGCTCCAGATCGTGATGGACACCATCGTCCGTCTGACCGAAGCAGAACGGGGCTTCCTGATGCTGCGCGATGAACGTGGGGAAATGTCAATCCGCATCGCCCGCAATTGGGAGCAGGAATCCATCAACCAGAGTGAGTCGTCGATCAGCCGCACTGTCGTGCAGCGCGTGATCGATGAAGGGGAAGCAGTGCTGACCACCAACGCGCGCGAAGACCCCCGCTTTGGCGGACAGGAAAGTATCATTGCGTTCAATCTTCGTTCCATTCTGTGTGTCCCCCTGAAAGTTAAAGCGGAATTGATCGGTGTTATTTACACCGATAATCGCATCCGTACCGGAATCTTTTCCGAATCAGACCGCGACCTGTTGCTGGGGTTCGCCGACCAGGCTGCTGTCTCCATCGAGAACGCGCGTCTGTTCTCCTCGCTCAAACGCACCCTTGAAGAAGTGACGGAACTCAAGAATCTGATGGACGATGTCTTTGCGTCCATCGTTTCAGGTGTGATCACGGCCGACGTACAGGACCAGATCACGCTGTGCAATCGAGCCGCCGCATCCATTTTAGGGCATACCTCTGCCGAGATCGTCGGACAGAAGATCGAAGAGATCATCCCCTCCTTTGCCAAGGACATCCTGCCGCATCTTGATTCGGTACGCAAAAGTGAACAGCCTGTGGTGGGACTCGAACTGAGCAACAACCTGCCTGAACGTGGTTTCGTGGACTGGCGTTTCAACCTCTCCCCGCTCAAGGATGCTGGGCAAAAAATGCAGGGCGTCGCCATCGTACTCGACGATATGACCGAGCGCAAAAAACTGGAGGCACAGCGTCGTCTATTGCAGAGGATGGTGTCGCCGGCCGTGCTCGACCAGATCGACCCGAACAGCCTGCAAATCGGCGGCAAAAAACAGGACATTACGATCCTGTTCGCAGACGTGCGTGGCTTCACAGCCTACAGCGAGCAGCATACCCCAGAAGACCTAGTGGCAGTGTTGAACCGCTATCTTGCTGGAGCAGCAGAGGCTGTCCTTGCCAATGAAGGCACCGTGGATAAATTCTTGGGCGATGCTGTGATGGCCTGGTTCAACGCCCCGCTTCCACAGCCTGACCACACGTTACGTGCCGTGAAGACCGCACTGGGAATCCGCGACGCCGTTGCCGCGTTGCACAAGGAACTTCCCCCCGAGGCCCATCTCGATTTCGGTGTTGGCATCCATTACGGCGACGCAGTGCTTGGATGGATCGGTACGGAAAAGCGTCTCGAATACACTGCCATCAGCGATAGCGTCAACACAACCAAACGCATCCAGGAAAACTGCGCAAGGAATCAGATCCTCATCAGCCGCGATGCATATGAACGGGTGAAGGATCAGATCGAAGCCAAGCCATTCGTCCCGCTTTCCGTCAAAGGTAAAACGCACCCGCTGGAAGTATATGAAGTGTTGGGACTGAAATAATCTTCTCGTCTATTATGTACGCCTTGCATATGCAAGGCGTACTCGTTTACCCCCACACACGTTCGACAAATGTCACCAATTGTTCCATCCCCTTTTCCACAGGTGCAGTATTGATGAACTCGTTCACCGTATGAGCGCTACCGCCAGTGGAAATTCCCAGTACAACTGCGGGGTATCCTTTGCTGAGCGGCACGTTTGCATCTGTGGAACCCGAGGTGAGAATGGGATTCATTCCCTGTTCGCGCAAACATTGTTCTGCCAACTTTACCAGCGGATGATGATGACTGATCTCTCCGGCCGGACGCTGACCGATGACTTCCGCTTCAACACTAATGCCCGGGCGGTTCGCGTTATGGATGAGTCTTTCTGCCACAGAGACCAATTCTGCTAAAGACTCCTGCCCTTCCGAGCGCAGATCAAGCTCCAGAGTTGCCTCTGCCGCGATGACGTTGATCGATGTCCCGCCAGAAATTTTCCCAACGTTCATCGTTGTGCGAGGGCGGCTCGGCAATTCCAACGACGACAACTGCACCACCAGTTTCGCCAGTTCATGGATCGCGGATGGCTTGCCATAATCGGACCAGGAGTGCCCGCCTGTTGTGCGCACTGTAACGCGATACCGTTTGACGCCCACCGCGCGGTGATAGACGTGCCCCAGTGCGAGACCCTCCAACACGAGATACGCCTGCACATCTGCACCAAACTGTTCGGCGATCGCTTTCATTCCACGCAGGTCACCCAACCCCTCTTCACAGACATTTGCCACGAACCATATATCGCCGGCAGGTCTGATATTCCGCTCACGCAGCATCCACATGAGTCCAAACAAGGCCCCCACGCCGAGCGAATTATCGCCCAATCCAGGTCCGAAGATTCGTTCGCCTTCACGTTTGATATTTAGATCCGTTCCGCGAGGAAACACTGTATCCAAATGAGCGCTTACGATCAAAGGCTTGTTTGATCGTCTATTGTCCGTCGACCATCGTCCATGCACATTTCCCACAGTATCGATGGACACATTCTGCAATCCCTCTTCCAAAAAAAACTTGCGCACCAACTCCCCACGTTCCTTTTCGTCAAACGTTGGCGCAGGC
>CAZKSG010000046.1:21956-26564 GCA_964555335.1 uncultured Anaerolinea sp. | reverse complement strand
CAACATTGGCTGCTCCCGCCTCGAACGCTCTGACGACAGATTACACCCCGACGTTGAGCTGGAGCATGGCTGTGGGAGCCATGTATGATCATTTCCTGGTGCAAGTGGATGACAATGCGGATTTCAGCAGCCCGGAAGTGAACATCACAGACGGCAGTATAACCACGCTCAGCTATTCGCCTGCCTCGGCTCTTGCTTCGAACACGAAGTTTTACTGGCGAGTGAGGGCAGTAAGTGCAGGTGGCGAGATGGGGAACTGGTCTACATCCCGTTTCTTCCGCACTGCATTGGATGTGCCGATATTGATCTCGCCCAATAATAGTTCATCACCATCTTCATTCTGGCCTGTCTTCAACTGGGATGATGTGGTCGGAGCAAAGGGTTACAACATTCAGGTCTCTATAAATGACACCTTTACGCAGATCGTGACCAATGCCAACACTGTTTCTTCTGTGTACCAGCCGTTGAGTGGCTATTGTTCAGGGATTCAACTCTATTGGCGTGTGCGTGCCACTGGGTTGAACGGACCCGGTGGCTGGTCTCCTGTCTACAGCTTCGTCACACCTGCCTGTCCCTAGCGATGTGATGTCGTAATGTAAAGCAACAGCCCACCGGTCAGGTGGGCTGTTGTTCTTGATTTTAAGTCGAGATTTCGTATATTGCATCGCATACTTCCTATTTACGGCCTTTTGTATATCCTTTACCGTAACAAGCAGAGTTCTTGCCGGTAGGCCGGAGTCAGGCATCCGGATGCGATTTTGCACCGTGGGAATGAATAGTCCGTTCTCATCGCCGAAGATATTTGCCCCCAACAATTGTTGACGGGATATAAATCTTTCAAATACATCTGCGTTCAGGCAATGATCTGATCATATTTGAATGGGCCAGCGCCGGTTTCACACGTTGTTAAAGGAACCGAACGAGTTCCTCCGTTAGGGGAATTTATTACCGAATTGAGAAGAATTGTGGCACTATTTTGTTGTATTGACGGGAAAGCGTACATACGAGATTGTAATTAAGGTATGTATTGACTTTCAAATGCTGCTCTATATAATGATGACTGCCACATTACTAGATTACTATCTTGACATTCCCGTAGGTGGGTGGGTAAAAATCAGAGCTGTCAACGAAATATGGCTTTCTTCATTTATTAATACAAGGAGAAGACCATCAACCCATCCCCAATCGCTCATGTTGATCGCTCTACGCAACAAGTCGCGTTAGTTTAGTTTGTTACAAAAATAGGACGCGAATTGTGACTGCGGGATAACCCTGCCATTTTCAACGCTGGCAACTTCACTCACGTTGAAAATGATTTGTAAAAGGATGATGCCATGTTACAAAGAGATCAACTGATTCAGAAAGTACTTTCGGTAGTAGTAGTTTTTTCTTTGCTATTCTCGTCTGCCCCCTACAACCCTGTCTTTGCTCAGGGAAAGAACCCGGATGGTGTGAGGCGCGAGACCAACACTGAAACTGGAAAAGTCAATTTTATTGGCAGTCAAAGTGGTTTGCCCTTAAAGACCGTGCAAGCCTTTGGGATGTCGTCAATGGAACAATCTGGGAATCCGGGAGAATCCCTTGTACAAAGGTATGGTATGGATTTCGGTTTGGAGAATCCTACACAGGACCTGCAGGAGAAACATTCGGTAGAACTGCCGGATGGACGTATCAATGTTCGTTATCAACAGACCTATAATGATATTCCGGTGATGGCTGGGGGACTGATCGTAAATACAAATGAAGATGGAGATTTATATTCGATCACTGGCGAAGTCTCCACTGACCTTCAACTTTCCACTGAGCCGTCCATTTCGATGGAAGAGGCGCAAGATATGGCCCTGCGCAAGGTGGCAAAATACTATGGCGGTACAAGTGCTGATTATAAAAGTTCGCAGCCTGAGCTTTGGATCTATGACGCCAGCCTGTTGACCGATAGCAGCCTTCCCGCTGTGTTGGTATGGCGCATGGAGATCATGCCTATGGATGAAACACAACCCATCCGGGAGCTTGTTTTGATCGATGCCCAGGTGGGCCGGGTGGTATTGAACTTTAACCAGGTCGATACAGCCTGGACGTCTCGTGGACATGACAGTTCAACGGCTCCTGCAACTCCCTCCCTCGTTCCACCTGCCTACCCGCCTCCTACTCCTTTTGGGGCAATGCGCACAACATATGATTCTCATAACAATAGAATTTCCGGCGATGACACAATTTCGTGCAGCAATCAGGACCTGACCTGTACCTCAGGCGTAGACCCCGATGTAGACGCAGCTCATCTTTATGCAGGTCTCGTTTGGGCATTCTATAACGAGAAACACGGCAGGAATAGCATTGACGATGGTACAGCCCCCGGCATGGAGATCGTTTCACGTGTGAACTACGATTCCGGGTCTGACAACGCCTATTGGAATGGTACTGAAATGATATATGGGGATGGCTATGGTTTTGTATATGGTGATGATATCGTAGCTCATGAATTAACACATGGGGTTACGGATCATGAATCGGGGTTGATACTTTATTATCAGTCTGGCGCGATCAACGAATCGTTTTCAGACCTGTGGGGTGAATACTTTGATCAGACGAACGGGTACGGGAACGACTCAGATGCTGTCAAGTGGTTGATCGGTGAAGATGTTACCGATCTCGGTGCGGTCCGTAGTATGAGCAACCCACTTGCTTATGGTGACCCGGATCGGATGGCAAGCCCTCTCTACTATAAAGGAGATTCTGACAACGGCGGTGTTCATACCAATAGTGGTGTGAACAATAAGGCAGTTTATCTAATGGTGAACGGTGGCACATTTAACGGAAAAACGACATCTGGCATCGGCTGGGACAAGACCGCTGCGATCTATTATGAAGTCCAGACGAACTTGCTGGGTAATGCCGCCAATTACTCCGATCTTTATTATGCCGTGCAGCAGGCTTGTTCCACATTGATGGCAGGCGGTTTACACGGCATCACAGTAGACGACTGTAGGAACGTGAGGAATGCGCTGGATGCGGTACAAATGAATGTTCCCATCAATCTCAAAAATCAAGTAACAGCGCCCCTTTGCCCAACCGGGCAGGTGCTTTCCAACCCGCCGCTATTTCAAGATCAAATGGAAGGACCGCTCACGACCAATTGGGACGAGACAGGAACCGGTATCTGGCAGACAACATCTGATATCGCAAGCAGTCCCATCCAATCCATCTGGGGAGATACCATTGATATTCATGCTGACCATCTGAATGAGTCTGTCAGCATGAAGACGTCGGTGTCGATTCCTCCCAATGCCTATCTTCACTTTAATCATGCCTATGACTTTGATTACTATGGCAAGGAATATTATGATGGCGGGGTCGTTGAATATAGTGTGGACAATGGAGTAACCTGGTTGGATGCAAGTCCGTTCTTCTCGGCCGGTGCGAACTATGGAGGATCGGTCAGTGCCCTATGGGGCAATCCAGTCGGAGGTCGAAGAGCTTTTGTAGGGTCGTCATTCTCCTACTATTCCTATTACTATGAACGTTACAATGGACGCCCGGCAGAACTGGTCAGCATGGTATCCACGCGTTACAACCTGAAGTCCCTGGCGGGCAAAAATGTCAAGTTCCGTTTCCGCCTTGGTACAGACGATGTTGATTCGTTCATAGGCTGGTTCATTGATGATGTGAAAATTTATACGTGCCTGGGCACGCCGACGACCCCCAAATTGAAATTACCGGCCTCCAATGCTTTGTTGTCAACGTATACACCAAAACTGGATTGGGACGATTCGAAACCTGCAATCGACAACTATCAACTTCAAATATCCAAAAGCAACACTTTTACCAGTACGGTCTATGATGTGCCCGATATCGTTGTTTCGGAGTACACCATCCCATCGCCGGGATTGGAGGAGAACACAACCTATTACTGGCGTGTGCGCGCTTTCAATCAGGAGGACATAACGAATAACTGGTCTGCAGTGCGAAGTTTCCGCACCGTGATGTTGGCGCCTCTCCCGATATCCCCAGTGGATATGTCCATACTGAAGACGACGGGCCCCGTCCTGACCTGGGTCGATTCCAACACTACTGGACCAGCACCTACGAGTTATACAATTCAAATCTCTACGAACAGTCTTTTCACTGCTATTGTGCACAAGGGGATCTCTTCGACAACCAGTTATACGCTGTCTGTCGGATTGCCCGCAGGTAAGCAGTTGTTCTGGAGGGTGCAGGCGAATGGTTTAAATGGACCTTCAGCGTTCTCGACAACACCGATTTCGTTTTTCACGCCCAATACTGCACCGCCCCAGCCAATTCTTGTGGCTCCTAACCAGGATCTGTTGACGACCAATTACCAGCCGACCCTCACATGGAAGATTGGTACGTTGTCTCCATCAACAACCGTGGATCATTTGCAGATCCAGGTGGACAATGATGTGAACTTTGACAGCCCGGAAATTGATGATAGTACATTGATGACACCTGGGTTCACTCCCAGTTCTCCATTAGCACCCAATGTAAAATTCTATTGGCGTGTGCGTACCTTTAATAATAATTTGGAAATCAGTCCGTGGTCAGCGGTGCGATATTTTCGTACGGCGCTGCAGCCAGCGGGCTTGATATCCC
>CAZKSG010000046.1:0-21856 GCA_964555335.1 uncultured Anaerolinea sp. | reverse complement strand
TCTGTACTGGAGAGTACAGGTAAAGGGGACGAACGGGCCGAGTGCATGGTCCCCGGCAGTAGCAGCGGATCGTTCGTTCTCGACACCGCTGGACCCGCCCGGAGTGCCGACTCTCCTTGTTCCGGCATCGAATGCGCTGACAACAGACTTCTCTCCATCCTTAAATTGGAGTATGCCTGCGACCAGCCCTGTCTATGACCACTTCATTGTGCAAGTGGATAATAATTCAGACTTTAGCTCTCCTGAGTATGAGAAACAGAATGTGGTTGCGCCTCCATTTTCACCTTTAACAGACCTGGCTGCCAATACCAAGTTCTACTGGCGGGTGAGAGGGGCGAATGGCAGCGAGTTGGGAAATTGGTCAGCGGTGCGATATTTTCGTACGGCGCTGCAGCCAGCGGGCTTGATATCCCCGGCAGATAATGTGACGGTGGACTCATTGCGTCCTACATTTGATTGGGGGGATGTGTCTGGGGCGACGGGATATACGATCCAAATCTCGAAGAATGATCTGTTCACGATGATCGTTCATACGGGCAACCCGACGAGTTCACAGTACACACCGAGTGTGGATCTACCGAAGAGTTCTGTTGCTCCGGTTCTGTACTGGAGAGTACAGGTAAAGGGGACGAACGGGCCGAGTGCATGGTCCCCGACGGTAGCAACGGATCGTTCGTTCTCCACACCGTTGAACCCACCAGGAGTGCCGACTCTCCTTGTTCCGGCATCGAATGCGCTGATAACAGATTACCTGCCCACTTTTACCTGGCGTGTGCCAGCTGGAACGGTCTATCACCATTTCCTCCTGCAAGTGGATAATAATTCAGACTTTAGTTCTCCTGAGATCGACATTGCAGATACCAGCCTCACTACGACCAATTTCACTCCAGGATCGAATCTCGCGTCCAATACGAAATGGTACTGGAGGGTACGGGCTGTAAATGCAGGTAATGAGATGAGCCCCTGGTCTACAGGTTACTTCCGCGCAGCGATGGAAATCCCTGTTCTCATCGCCCCGACCGATAACTATACTGTAGCTACCTTTTTCCCGGTGTTTGACTGGACCAATGTAGTTGGTGCAACAGGATACAACATCCAGATTTCCAAGAATATCACTTTTACGCAGATTGTGATCAATGCGAATACGACATCGTCCGCATATCAGCCGGTCAAGATTTATTGTTCGGCAACCTACTACTGGCGTGTACGAGCCACGGGTCCAAATGGACCTAGTAGTTGGTCTGCATTGCGTAGTTACATTGCACCATCCTGCCCATAGTGTTGTTGTAAAAATAACAGCTCACCCTTTAGGTGGGCTGTTATTTTGGCACAGTCAAATGATGCTTCCAAATGAATTTGCACTTCTCGATTCACGAAAATGAATAGCCTGTTGGTACTGCCCGATGTCCGATCCTTTATCTACACTGCTTGACTTTCATGTCCGAGACTATATAATTATCTATACTTATACAACTTCCTTGCCTAATGTGTTCTCAACTCACGTGGGTGGAAGATATGAGTTTGAGCCAAAAGTTATTAACACACCACAATCCATTAAGGAGGAAACCATTCAATCACTACTGCATATAGTCATTCATGCAGCTCTTGTTCCTGACAGAGTCCTGCATTTTGACCAGGTTTTGTTCCCGTCAAACATATATGATGTTGTTGCGTATTTCCCCGCATCATAGTTATTAAGAATCGGTGCAGGTCACCGATTCTTTTTTCATCAATTCATCATAAGGAGAATGCCATGTCGCATAAAAATAAATTGATCCACATTGTTGTATTGTTCGTAATGGTTATGTCCCTTGCTCTCTCTCCTGTGCAGTCCGCTGCTGCGCAGGAAGGAGATGGACTTAACCGTGAAGTGAATGCTGAAAGCGGAAAGGTCAGCTTCATCGGCAGTGAAACCGGAGAGCCTGTGAGCATTATGAATGCACTCGGCTTGCCATCCAGCGGAGATGTTCCGACCGATCCAGCCCGCGCACTTGTAAATCGCTATGGCGTAGAGTTTGGTCTGCGCAACCCGGCCAACGAACTCATGGAGGCGCGTATGACTTCGCAAGACAGCGGACGTCGTACCGTGCGCTACCAGCAGACCTATCAGGGGATTCCGGTATTTGCAGGTGAATTGATCGTCAATACCGATGATCTTGGCAACCTGTACTCGATTAGCGGTGAGGTCTCGGATGGACTGTCCCTTTCGACCGAGTCGGCTATTACGATGGACGATGCCCGCGATATGGCCCTGGGACTTGTTGCAAAAGGTGCCGGTGGAACCGCGGCTGACTACGTAAGCACGGACCCGGAACTGATGGTATACGACGCGAGTCTGATCGCGCCAGATTCGAGTCCGGCCGCCTTGGTCTGGAAGATGGAAGTGCATCCAATGGAAAGTGGAAAGCCAGTTAATCAACTGGTCATGCTGGATGCGCAGACCGGACGCATAGCCTTGAACATCAACCAGGTGGATACCGCCTGGCATGCCAGCTCGAAAAACTCCACCACAAAACCGACGGGTTCATTTGCTCCGTTGTATTCCTATCCCGATCCGAGCACACCGATCGGTGCCACGATCACCACAAGGGATGGAAATAATAATGTAAATCCAGGTGATGATACCCAGTTGTGCAGTAACAGCTTGAGTACCTGCACCGGCGGGACCGACCCCGATGGCGACTCTGCACACTTTTTTGCCGGGCTCGTCTGGGGGCTGTACAATGCCAAGCATGGGCGCAACAGTATCAACGGTGCTGGTATGCCGATTGTGTCCATCGTTCACTTTGATTCGGGGTATGCCAATGCCTTCTGGGATAACAATACGATGTCCTATGGCGATGGCTATGGCTTTGCCTACGCCGATGACGTGATCGGTCATGAATTGACACATGGCGTGACAGAGTACGAATCGAACCTGGTCTACTACTATCAGTCCGGTGCGATGAATGAATCATTCTCGGATGTGTGGGGAGAGTACTTCGACCAGACCAACAACCAGGGTACTGATACCCCCGCGGTCAAATGGCTGATGGGCGAGGATGTGTCTGATCTGGGAGTGATCCGCAATATGGCGGATCCGACTGCCTTTGGTGATCCGGACTCGATGACAAGCCCCATGTATTACAAAGATGAGTTGGACAATGGCGGTGTCCATACGAACAGTGGGGTGAACAACAAGGCTGCTTATCTGATGGTAGATGGCGGCGTGTTCGGCGGCAAGACTGTGCAAGGTATTGGTTGGGACAAAACCGCGGCCATTTATTATGAGGTGCAGACCAACCTATTGGGTACAGGTTCGAACTATTCCGACCTGTATTATGCGTTGCAGCAGGCCTGTAAAACACTGACAGGCGGGCCGCAAGGTATTACCCTGGCAGACTGTGTGAATGTGACCAATGCGCTCGATGCAGTGAAGATGAACACATCCACCATTGTCAAACATCAGGTTACCGCCCCTTTGTGCCCGGCCGGTCAGACACCCAATTCCACAGCGGTGTTCGAAGACAAGATGGAAGGAACTCTGTCTACGAACTGGAATCTGTCGGCCCGTTGGGCCCAGACCACAGCCGTTGCCAGTAGCCCAGTGAATTCCATGTACGGCAACGACTTCGCGAACCTTATCCTCGAGTCAGCAAGTATGAAGACAGGTGTGGTGATTCCAGCCAATGCCTATCTTCATTTTGACCATGCTTACGATTTTGAACCTGGCTGGGATGGCGGCGTGGTTGAATACAGCGCCAACGGCGGCGCCTGGACCGATATTGCCTCCCTCTACTCAGCTGGCGTCAACTATCCTGGCACAATTTCTGGTATTTCAGGAAATGCCCTTGGTGGGCGTAAGGGTTTCACTGGGACATCTCTGCCCTACCACTGGAATCCTCCCTCCAGCCTGGTGTCGACACGCTATAACTTAAATGCGTTATCTGGCAAGACCGTCCGCTTCCGCTTCCTGTATGCGACGGATAGTACCTACTATTACTATGGTTGGTATATTGACGACTTCAAGATCTATACTTGTATCGGTACCCCGGCCCTGCCGGTCTTGAAGATACCGGCCAACAATTCGCTGGTGACCGATTACACGCCGCTGCTTGATTGGAATGATACGACTCCTATCTCCAGCTTTTACGAGGTCCAGCTTGCAACAGATGCAGCCTTCACCTCGATCGTGGAAGAAGATACCCTGCTTCCCACCTCACAGTATCAGGTCGTCACGCCCCTCGCTGAGAACAGCAAGTATTACTGGCGCGTCCGCGCATTCAATAGTGAGAATTCCACCAACAATTGGACGGCAGCTTTTAACTTCCGCACAGTCTATCTGCCGCCTGTGCACTCTTCTCCAGGAGATGGTAGCAGCCCGATGACGCGGCGTCCCACCTTCATCTGGACCAACCCGAACACTGGTATTGCGCCGTTAAACTATACGTTGCAGGTCTCGACCAGCAATACGTTCGCCACGATTGCTCATACTGGCACTTCCACCAGCACCAGCTACACGCCTGGGGTAGACTTGCCGGGCGGTACCCTGTACTGGCGCGTACGTATAAATGGCGGCAATGGTCCTTCTGCCTTCACGAGTGCCTGGTCGATCAATATACCTGGCTCAGTGCCGGTCTTCCCGACGCTTGTTTCGCCAAACAACGCAACTTTGTTCACAACATACCAACCGACCTTTGCATGGACGGTCCCGGTTGGAACTTCAGTCGATCACTTCAATATTCAGTTTGATAATGACTCCAAGTTTGGCAGTCCCGATGTGATTGACAGTACGCCCAACAGTACCCCGAGCTATACACCTGGTTCTCCTTTGCCTGGAAATGTCACGCTGTATTGGCGCGTGCAGACTGTGGCTCCTGGAGGCGCGATGAGCGCCTGGAGTACGGCGCGCAATGTAAAGATGGCGATCGTGCCACCAAGCAATCTCTCCCCGGCTGACGAAGCGCCTGTGACAGAACTGCGCCCGCTATTCGACTGGGATAATGTGGCAGGAGCAACAGGTTACACCATCCAGTTCTCCCTCAACAGCACCTTCTCACCCGTCCTGCACACAGGCAACCCGACCGTATCACAATATATTCCAGCCGTGGACCTGCCCAAAGGCGCCACTGTCTACTGGCGTGTGCAAACCAAGGGCTTGATCGGTCCGAGCGCTTTCGTGCCTGCCGTAGCGGCGGATCGCAACATTATCCTGCCGACAATCGTGCCCATGCCGCCGACCCTGGCCTCGCCTGCTCAGAACTTCCTGACGGCGGACTTCTCGCCAGCTTTAAGTTGGTCGATGTCTGCAACAAGTCCGGCATATGATCACTTTATTGTGCAGATCGATGATGACATGGCCTTCGGAAGCCCCAGTCAATATAGCGCTCCATCGTCGCCCTTCTCCCCGCCAGACCAAACTGCCAATACCAAGTGGTACTGGCGCGTACGAGCCGTGAATCTCGCCGGAGACATGGGCAATTGGAGTGTCTCGCGCTACTTCCGCACAACAGTCTTGCCGCCCAGTAATCTCACCCTGATCGGCGGTTCGCCTGCGACAGAACTGCGTCCATTGTTCGATTGGGATGAAGTTACCGGAGCGACGGGCTATACCATTCAATTCTCGACCAATAGTAGCTTCTCGCCGATTGCACATACGGGCAACCCGACTACATCGCAATACATTCCAACCGTGGACCTGCCCAAGAATGCAACCCTCTACTGGCGTGTGCAGTCCAAGGCTGTGAACGGACCGAGCGCCTTTACACAGGCTGGCAGTACGTTCCTTACACCGGCAACCATCCCAGCCGTACCGGGATTGTCGTCCCCGGCATTGAACTTCCTGACAACAGACTACACTCCAACGTTGACATGGACAATGGCTGCGACTCCTGCCTACAATAACTTCTACGTCCAGATCGATGACAATAGCGACTTCAGCAGTCCATTCTTTAATGGACCCACAGGCAGCGCAGCCCACAACTTTACGGCTCCAACACTGACATCCAACACAAAGTGGTATTGGCGTGTAAGAGGCGCGAACGGCTCCACTCTGGGTAACTGGAGTACATCCCGTTACTTCCGTACGGCGTTGGAAGTCCCGGTTCCGACATCACCGATCAACGGCTCCTCTCCCTATTCATATTGGCCTACCTACAACTGGAACGACGTACCTGGAGCCACCGGCTACAACCTGCAGATCTCGTTCTATAGCAGCTTCAGCCCAGTCCTGCTCAATGTAAATACCGTCACGTCTTCTTATGACCCAATGACAGGCATTTGTGGTAGTGCTGTTTACTGGCGCGTTCGTGCGACCGGGTCCAATGGCCCCAGCCTTTGGTCGCCTACGTTCGTCTGGTACTCACCTTCCTGTCCATAAAAATAAAAAGTCTTCCAAATAGCAAAAGGACAGCTCACCTGTATGGGTGAGCTGTTCATTTATGGAGTAGTTGTGCCTTGCATAGCGTTACGCAAGGAATGGTCACTGGAACGACTAAAGCTTATGCATCACATATGGAACCCCTTGTATATCCCACCGTTTGCCATCAATTGTCATTGTCACTTGCACGGGCAACATCTTCGCCGGTACGCCTGAGTCGGGCATCCAGATACGATTTTGCACCGGGAGGATCAACAAGCCATTCTCATCACCAACTGGCGTGAACGTTTCGCTGGGTTCCTGTTTGTAGACTGACAGGCCCAACCGGGTGCAAAGCTCATTTGCAAGTTTGATCACATTTTCAGAAGGCAGGCCGATCTCACTGATATTGATGATTTGCGAGCTGTCAAAGTTCCTGCTCGCTGCATTGTGCAGCGAATGACGGGCGATGAATTCGAGCACGTTTCCTGCTGCATCCAAAAAATAGATCGAATCCGAGTCCCATGTGTTTGAGTGAAAATCCTCCTTGTCGGTTTTATCCCGTAAAAGAGAGGTCCGATTCGTGAGCCATTCCTTTGCGGCAAGGTATTGGTTCTCGGGAATGTTGAATGCGAAATGATAGGCACCATCAAAATTGGAATCTTGGGTAAAGAGGAGTTCTGTTGCCCTCGCCCGGACTCGAAACCCTGATGACGTTAATGAAACTGGTAACCCAAGGATGTTGGAGTAAAAATCCTTTTGTACTTGCAAATGAGCGGTTAAGAGTTCTAGCGTTTGAATATTCATAAAATTCTCCGATCATGTTCTGTTCGCTGCTTCTCCGGTATTATCCTTCCCGCATCCACCTCTTCACCGCGGCATGCGGATGTTCATAGCGTTCCATTTTATCCAACAGTGTGTTTGCGTCTGATTCGCAAAATAGAGTATCTCGATGTTCCTGGAAGACAAAGCCTTCCCGTACGGCATGGTCGATGGTGGCGAGCAGATGGGCATAATAATTCTTCACATTAAGTAAACCAACCGGTTTTTCATGGGCGCCAGTCTGTCCCCAGGTGAGTGTTTCGAACAACTCATCGAATGTACCCAAACCGCCTGGAAGTGCGATATAACCATCTGCAAGTTCATGCATACGAGCCTTGCGGGCGTGCATGCCGTCCACTACTTCCATTTGGGTAAGACCGATGTGGGCAAGTGCTACTGTATTCATGGACGGGATAATGACACCGATGACTTCTCCGCCTGCTTCGAGAGCACCATCGGCTACCGCTCCCATGAGACCGGTCTTTCCGCCGCCGTAGATTAAACGGAGTCCTCTTTTGGCAAGAATCCGCCCCATTTGACGGGCCGCCGACAGATAGTCTGCATGAACCGTATCCGATGATCCGCAAAACACACAAATCGATTTCATAAATGTATCCTATAGGTGAATTGGACGTCCTGAAGTTGTCTCAGGTCGAGATGAGACGAAAACCAGCTTTCAAGATTGTAACAGTCCCGTAAGCAAATTCTAATCATTTTCCTACACGGACTCACCCGCCTTTTTGGTAGAATCATCCCATAGAAATAGGAGAAAACTATGGCAGGAATGGAGCGTTTTACACAGCGAGCACGACGCGTTCTCAGCCTTGCGCATCAAGAGGCTGAACGCTCTCGCAACAATAATATTGGGACAGAGCATCTCCTTCTGGGTTTAATGGATGAGGAAGGTGGTGTCGCAGGACGCGTCCTGCGCGAATTGGGAATGACATCAGAACGCGTGCGGGAGGTGATCCGTCGCGTTACAACCAGCTCTTCAAGTTTCGACCCCAACCGGGTGGAATTGGCCGCCGATACCCAACAGGTGCTGGAGCACGCTGTGGAGGAAGCGCGCCGTCTGGGGCATCACTATATTGGTACGGAACATATTTTGCTGGGGTTGATCCGCGTGGATAGCACAGCCATGGAAGTGCTGCGCCGCCTCGGCGTGACGCCCGAACAGATCCGCCGGCAGACCCGCCGCGTGCTGAACGAATCGTCATCATCCTCCCCGACGCCAACTGGCGCTGGTGCCGGCACTGGATCAACACGCGGCGCCCAATCGAATCCGAAGACCCCGCTGGTGGACCAGCTGGCTTCCGATCTGACATCGAAAGCCGAAGAGAAGAAGCTCGACCCTGTCATTGGTCGTCAGATGGAGATCGAACGTGTCATTCAAATTTTGGCACGCCGCACGAAGAACAACCCGGCATTGATCGGCGAACCAGGCGTGGGGAAGACCGCCATTGTAGAAGGCTTGGCCCAGCGCATCGTGGACGGTGACGTCCCGGCGCCGTTGATGAACAAGCGCCTGCTGCAATTGGATGTCGGCTCGCTTGTGGCTGGCACGATGTATCGTGGTCAGTTCGAAGAACGCCTCAAACGCGTGATCGACGAGTTGAAGCAATCGGGTGCTATTTTATTTATTGATGAAGTCCATATGCTCGTCGGTGCGGGAGCCGCTGGTTCCTCTGTCGATGCGGCAAATATTTTGAAACCCGCGTTGTCGCGTGGTGAGTTGCAGGTTATTGGCGCCACCACGATGGACGAATACCGCAAGCACATCGAGTCAGATGCTGCGCTCGAACGTCGCTTCCAGCCGATCACGGTGGATGAACCTTCCGAGGAAGAGACCATCCAAATCCTCAAAGGCATTCGCGGTGCATATGAAGAACATCATCACCTGGTGATCTCGGATGAAGCCCTCGAAGCCGCGGCGCATTTGTCGTCCCGCTATGTGACTGAGCGCTTCCTTCCCGACAAGGCCATCGACCTGATCGATGAGTCCTCATCCCGCGTGCGCATGTACAAGAGTGAAGCGGCGAAGGAATCAAAAGACTTGTTCGGGCAGTTACGTCAGGCCCGTCAGAACCGCGCTCTTGCTCAGGAAGAAGGCAATAGCGAAGATGTGAAGGAATGGGAAGAGCGTGAGGTCGAACTCGGTGAACAGATCGAACGTCTGCGCACTGGTTGGGATCGCGCCACCAGCCCTGTGGTGTCGGCGGAAGATATCGCCGAAGTCGTCTCCATGTGGACGGGCGTTCCGCTGATGCAACTGGCGGAGGAAGAATCGCAGCGCCTGCTTAAGATGGAGGATGAACTTCGCAAGGGTATCATCGGGCAGGAAGATGCGATCATCGCCATCTCACGTGCCGTTCGCCGTGCTCGCGCCGGTTTAAAAGACCCGAAGCGCCCAATTGGTTCGTTCATGTTCCTTGGACCCACCGGTGTTGGCAAGACGGAATTGACCAAGACGCTGGCGAAATTCATGTTCGGCAGTGAAGAGGCCGCCATCCAGTTGGATATGTCCGAATTCATGGAGCGACATACCGCCTCCCGGTTGGTGGGTGCGCCTCCAGGATACATCGGTTACGAAGAAGCCGGTCAGTTGACCGAAGCGTTGCGCCGCCGTCCGTACTCCATCGTTGTGTTCGATGAGGTCGAGAAAGCACATCCTGAAGTCCATAACATGCTCCTGCAGATCATGGAAGAGGGTCACCTCTCCGATGCGAAGGGACGCAAGGTAGACTTCCGCAATGCGATCATTGTTATGACGTCCAACATCGGCGCAGATGTGATCAAGAAACAGTCGTCGCTGGGTTTTGCGCTCAAACGCGACGAAGTGACCGAGGAACGGCTTTCCTATGAAGACATGCGCAAGAAATTGAGCGAATCGCTCAAGCGTGCCTTCCGACCTGAGTTCATCAACCGTTTGGATGCGGTGGTCATCTTCCGCTCGCTCAACAAGGAAGATATTAAGCAGATTGTGAGCCTGGAACTGGATAAGGTGGCGGAACGCATCACGGAGCACGAACTTGTGTTGACTGCAACGCCTGAAGCTCTGGCAGAACTTGCTGAACTCGGATACGACGCAGAGTTTGGAGCACGGCCGCTGCGCCGCATCATCCAGCAAAAGGTGGAAGACCCGCTTTCGGATAAGTTGCTGAGCGGCGAGTTCCAGAACGGCGACTCTATCCTGGTCACCATAAACCCGGAAGGGGAAGTGGTGCTCGAACGGGAAGCGGCGAAGGAAGAAGCGCCGGCAGTGTAAATTGGTTGTCCCATTATTGGGGCAGGTCTCAGACCTGCCCCAATTTTTATCTCGTAATCCTTTCTTAATATATTTTTGCGTGACCATGTTGTCTATGGGATGTAGCAAATAATGTTGGAAAAGGAGTATTTATTATGAACACCAATCTTCAAACTGCAACGCTGGCTGGAGGATGTTTCTGGTGTCTCGAGGCCGTGTTCGATCAAGTCAAAGGTGTGCAAGGGGTTGAGTCGGGTTATGCTGGCGGACACATGAAGAACCCATCTTATCGCGAAGTCTGCAATGGTGATACGGGACATGCGGAAGTGGTGCAGGTCCATTTTGACCCGAACATCGTCTCCTACCGGGATCTGTTGAATGTGTTCTTCGGCATCCATGACCCGACCACATTGAACCGACAGGGTGCGGATGTGGGTACGCAGTATCGCTCGGCGATCTTCTATCATAACGAAGAGCAAAAGAGCATTGCCGAGACGTTGATCAAGGATCTCGAAATGCAAAAGATTTTTGATAACCCCATCGTCACCGAAGTGGGTCCGCTGGATACGTTCTACATGGCGGAGGAGTACCATCAGGAATACTTTGCCAGGAATCCGTACCAGCCCTATTGTATGGCGGTGGTTTCACCGAAAGTATCAAAATTCCGCAAGCACTTCCTGGAATTGTTGAAGAAGGAGACGGTGTAAGGTAGTAAGCAGAACTCGGAAGTCTCAGAGACTTCCGAGTTCTTTTTTGTTATACTAACAGTCGCTTATGAACGAAAGCCGGTCTCCCAACTTTTACATTCGCGATGTCCCCATCTACGGGGACCGCATTCTCGCGCCCATGGATGGCTATTCCGACTGGCCGTTCCGGTCGATTTGCCGTGCGTTGGGTTCGGCAATGAGCTATACCGAATTCGTAAAAGTGGAGAAGATCCTCAGTCGCTCAAAGGAACCGGCCAAGCGACTCTATTTCGAAGAAGCCGAGCGCCCCATCACATTCCAGATCTACGGCGACGACCCGGAGCTGATTCTCAAAGCGGCGTTGATCGTGGAGAAAAAGAATCCCGACATCATCGATATCAATATGGGATGCCCTGCCAAATCCATCGCGGATCGCGGTGCAGGGGTGGGCATGATGCCGACTCCGTTGAAGATCGCTCGTACATTTAGAAAGCTGGTGAAGACGTTGAAAGTTCCCGTCACAGGGAAGATCCGTATGGGGTGGGATCGTAATAAAAATTACAGGCTCATCGCCCGCATCATCGAAGAAGAGGGTGGTTCACTCATTGCCATTCATGGTCGTACCAAGGAACAACGCTACAGCGGGAATGCCGATTGGGATGCGATCGCTGAGGTCAAGTCACTGGTAAAAATACCGGTTATCGGTTCCGGTGATGTGAAGACCGTTGCTGATATCCAACGCATGAAGCTGCATACGAATTGCAACGCGGTGATGATCGGGCGCGCCGCGATTGCCAATCCATGGATCTTTGCAGGGTTGGACCGTGAACAAGTATCGGCTGAATTACTTCATCAAACGGTCCATGAACATTTGCAAAAGAGCATTCAGTTTTACGGCGAAGAGGATGGACAGCGGCTCTTCCGCAAATATGCAGTGCAATATCTGTTGTTGAAAACGCTCGACCGAGAGTCGCGCAAGGAAATTTTGAAGGAACGTCCTTCAGGGGAATTTTTGGAGATGCTCAATCAGGTCTACGCGGTGACGGCAACATAAACAAGGAGCGCAGATGTTACCTGCGCTCCTTGTTGTTATTCATTTACTTGGAATATATACATTACACCACTCCCCGCGGTCACGATTAGCTGTTTCCCATCAGGGGAAAGATATACCCAGTTCGCCCAGGGTGTATGTGCCAACTGAAGTAGCTCCATTGTCTCAGTGTTGATTATGCAAAGTTCTCCCTCATGGATATCATAACCAATAGTGAAAAGGAGTTTTTGGTCGTTTGACTTAGGTCCAACGGGGGAACATCCCTGAGGCATGTTTGCCGGAGGCTTATAAATTCCCAGACTTTTTCCTGATGCTAGATCGAATTCGTTTTCATTAATGAAGAACAGATTGTTTGTGTCATCTACAACAAAGAATTCTGGGAAGTGCGGCTTGATCGTGATCATGCCATTATAGTATTGTAGGGCATCTGACTGGATCACGTAGTTTGTAGCACCGGAATTTACGTTCCAGTTGACAACTGTTCCCCAACTTCCAAACCCTACCAGCATATTTTTGTTTGGAACAAATTCCAAATAAGTGGAAAAGATGCGTGATGGAGCGTCGATATCATACGCATCTACGGTAGTTTCTTCGAAATAGTGTAATAATTTTCCGGTTTCCATATCCCATAGTTTGATATTGCAATCCCGACCGGATGAAGCAAGATAGAATCCGTCAAAAGAAAAGGCCAAAGAATAGATAAGATCATCATGGGCTTTGATATTTCGTATGCCCTTCCCTGTCATGATGTCGCGTATCTCAATGTTCCCATCGGCATCTCCTAACGCCAGTAGGTTAGCGGTCGGAGATACGGCAAAACTAACAGCGTCATAGCGATAGAGTAGGTTCCCGTTTGTTGTTAGACGTACTTCCACTTCTTCTCCACGCTGGATAAGCAGATATTTGCTATCGCTTGAATAGACGATCTGTACGATTGGAGCGTTCATATGCCGGGCCCCAAATACGCTTTTGGCACTTTTTATATCCCACAGAATAAGCGAGCCGTCCACGAAACCAACCACGAGTAATTTGCCATCTGGTGAATAGGCGAAATCTTGAACTGGTTTGGTAAAGCCTCCTATTGAGCCGATCAGGCTGCCGTCTGAACTTTCATAAACTCGAATATAGCTGAAGGCTTTTAAGATTCCAGAGTACAGGCTTGGTGGATCATACAAAATAGTGATCGTCTGACTGTCTAATGAAAACGCAACTTTTCTAGGTGCAGTTGCCACTGCCATCAATGCATTCCCGCAAGGACTAAAGACGCTCAAATCACACCCTTCCGGGCCATTACGATCGGCGTAGGATACGTAGGGCGCATCATCTCTCAGAGAGTAGAGCAATTTACCATTAATATCATATACATCTCGGACTATTTTTTCCTCACTAAAGAGTGCCTCATTGTATTCGTAGACCAGATTGCTTGAAAATATCTTTGTTTCATCAGGGGAATGAAGATTTACATCGTTGTTTTGATGATAGATATTTTGTTTTAGCCAGTCTGCCTCAACGATTGGGTCCTGAGTCTCTCCCGTGGGAAACTTCTTTACATAGGTCTCGGTCTTTTTATAGTCATGGAAATAGAACTTTATCAGCGTCCCATCACTGCTGAAGTTAAGCTCATCAAATAAAAACGGTTTTTCAAAGCCGACCCATTGGGGCGATTCATCGAGTGCATCCACGTCATAGATTGACCATCCCAACTCGCTTATGGCAATGAAGTGTTTTCCGTCGGGTGTGAAACTTACACCTTGGATAGAACCACGACCCCACTGCCCGATCCTTGCTAATTGCGTATAGTTTGCCAGAGATATTGCATCCGATGTCGGGGAAAGAGGAGTGCCTATGAGTGCAAGCGTGTTTGTGGGATGGGGGATCGGTGTGTTTATGGGCGTGGTTGTGGCAGCTGGCGAGGCAGGCGAAGAAATTTCCGTTGGTTGTTTTGTTTCGGTGGGAAACATTCGTGTTGTGTTTTCCGCATCAACAACAGTTGGAATGTCATTTCCTTGTGGCGAACAGGATATAGTGAAGATAATGAGAAAGACAATGCAACAAAAACGAATTTTTTTCATACTTCCTCCTTTATATAGACCCATAAAACAAGTATAACTTATGCGCTTTAGAACATAAATTCTGATATACTCATCTTATGGCAAAAACACATACACGGTTTGTCTGTCAGGAATGCGGACGTGTGGCTGCATCGTATATGGGGAAATGTCCACAATGCGGATCGTTCAACAGCATGGTGGAGGAAGTCATCCACGATGAACCGGCGACCAAGAATACCGCGGTTCGTGGACTGACGGGTCGGTCGATGCCTCGCTCGATCGGTGATATTTCATCGGATGCCGAAGATCGCATCAAAGTTCCCATTGAGGAATTTGCGCGCGTACTCGGCGGCGGAATTGTGCCAGGCTCGATCGTGCTGGTCGGTGGTGACCCCGGCATTGGCAAATCCACGTTGATGTTGCAAATGGCGATGGAGATGGCGAATGTAAAGCGTGTGTTGTATGTGTCGGGGGAAGAATCAGAGCGACAGATCAAGATGCGCGCAACGCGCTTAACCACAGATGGCGACTTGAAAAACGGGACGCCCCTGCCAAAGAATCTTTTATTGGTCACAGAAACGAATCTCGAGATCATTCTCAACCATGTTAACGAAGTAAAGCCTGAACTGTTGATCGTCGACTCAATCCAAACGGTCTACCTCTCTAGCATGGATTCCTCCGCCGGATCAGTAAGCCAGGTACGCGAGTGTTCGTCGCAATTACGCGAGTTGGCCAAGACCAGCGGCATCTCTGTCTTTGTGATCGGACATGTGACAAAAGAAGGGACCATCGCGGGTCCACGCGTGTTGGAACACGTGGTTGACACGGTTTTGTATCTCGAAGGCGACCGCTTCCAGGCGTATCGTTTACTGCGTTCAGTGAAGAATCGTTTTGGTGCGACCTCCGAAGTGGGCGTGTTCGAAATGCGCGAACGAGGGTTGGCTGAAGTGACCAATCCATCAGAAGCGTTTCTGGCAGAGCGTATGATCAATGCCGCAGGTTCCGCGATTGCAGTGACCATGGAAGGCACGCGTCCCATCCTTGTGGAGATTCAGGGACTCACATCGCCCACACAATTTGGCAATGCACGCCGTACGGCGAACGGCGTTGATTTCAATCGCCTGTTGCTGATCGCAGCGGTATTGACTCGCCGCGCTGGGCTGAAGCTTTCAGAGCAGGATATCTTTGTCAACGTAGTGGGCGGTATTCAGATCGATGAACCCGCCGCTGACCTTGCCGTTGCGACCGCAATCGCTTCTTCGTGGCGGGATATCCCTGTGAGGGCCGAAGCCGTTTTGATCGGCGAGATCGGTCTTGCCGGTGAGTTGCGCATGCCCGGTCAGATGCAGGCGCGGTTGCGTGAAGCGCAAAAACTGGGCTTCAAAACCGCCATCGTCCCGAAGGCGATCCGTAAAGGCGAAGGGTATCCAAAGGGGATCGAGATCATCGAAGTACGCTCCATCCAACAGGCATTGGATGCGGCGTTTGCGCAACGTGAATTGCCGAAAGGACGAAAGGTCGCAGAAGCTTAATGATTTTCCCCTTTCTCACAGGGAAAGGGGAAACTTTTTCCTGCAACCCATTCTCATCTCCCTCGTATAAAGCACAGAAGGAGATACCTCATGAACGTCAAAGTTATTGTAGCAATTCTTGTCCTCTCACTTGCCAGCATGGCATGTGGTTTTACCGTTGATTTACCCAAACAAGCCAAGCCCGGGCCGGATGTCAAAGAGACCATAACGGTGGCAGACCCAAAGTCCGATGAGACGCGCTTGACCATTTCGTTCGGCGCAGGGAAATTGACTCTATCCCCCGGTGCGAAGGACCTTGTCAACGGTACGGTCATTTACAACGTGGAAGACCTGAAACCCGAGGTCATCGAAAATGGCAGCAACATCGAGATCAGACAGGGTGATTTCAAAGGACTGCCTCCGCTCAAGGAAATGAAGAATGATTGGGACTTGAAACTTGGCAGCGCGCCGATGGACCTTGTCATCTCTGCTGGTGCGTACGATGGAACCCTCGAACTCGGCGGACTCTCGCTCAAAAGCCTGGAAGTAAAGGATGGCGCGTCGAATGTGGATCTGTCGTTCTCGGAGCCGAATCCGATCGAAATGTCCATTCTCCGTTATTCGACAGGCGCCTCAGACGTGAAACTGGCCGGACTCGCCAACGCGAACTTCTCCACGCTGACGTTTTCAGGTGGCGCTGGAAATTACACGCTCGACTTCAGTGGTGATCTGCAGCAGAGCGCAGTTGCGACCATTGACTCAGGCTTGGGAAACGTGACCCTGATCATCCCAAAAGGTGTCAACACCAAGGTGACCGTGGAGAGCGCAGCCGTGAATATTAACCATGGCTCAGGCTGGGCACAAAGTGGAAACGATTACATTCAAACTGGCGATGGGTTTACTCTGACTGTCATTGTGAAGATGGCAGCTGGTAACCTCTTGATCAGTAACTGATCATACAGACAACCCCTCTTTATTGAGAGGGGTTGTCTTCTTAAAACGTCATAAATCCCTCGAAAATCTTTATTTCAGGCGAAAAGTCATGGGGTTAACTACCCATACGAAATCACATAATTTGGAGCAAAAGGTCATAATTCATCCATGACCTCTATCACTTGTAGTCTTGTGAGCTGGAAAATAAAATCGTCTATAGAGACAGATATTGTCTATTTTTAGAAAGAAGGTCATTATGCAAATCACCCGTCAAGCTGATTACGCTGTCCGTGCAGTACTCCATCTGGCGCGTATAGGGAACAGCGAACGAGCAGCGACAAGCACTGTTGCCAAGGAACAAAATATCCCGCCTTCATTCCTGGCCAAGATCATTTCCCAGCTTTCCATTGCGGGACTCCTCCACACGTCACGCGGCGCACGCGGCGGCGTGACGCTCGCCCGTGACCCCAGGGACATTACACTCCTTGAAGTGGTCGAGGCGATCGATGGTCCCATTCAATTGAACGAATGCGTGGGCAGTGAAAATGGCTGCACATTCGATGAAAATTGCCCGATCAAACCGGTCTGGTGCGATGCTCAGGAGGAACTGGTCAACCGCCTCAAGGGAACGAATTTTGCAGATATGCTTGCCAGCGCAAAGTAGAAAAGCTCGTTATATGACTCCCGGCCAAACTGCCGGGAGTTTTTTTACCCATTGGAAGGATTGATACGAGGAGTCAGGTATCGACTGATCCCAAACCTGTTTTAGGACAGATGAAGAAATGACCTGATACCGCTCGATACATGAAATTCACAAATCGTGCTTTTCAAGGAGGAAAAGTGAAACCAGAAAAAAACATCCTTAAGCTGGGTGTCTATATGGGTCTCCTGGCTTTGGCAGCTCTTTCCTGTTCAGGCGTCGCGGATATCCCCAATATGTTTGCAACCGAAACGCCGACACCGACTATCACATATACGCCCAGTCCCACCTTTACTCCCAGTCCAACCCCAACTGAGACACTGACACCCTCTCCGACACCTCTGCCAACCGGGGTAATGGTAGAAGAACAAGCCGATGGCTCGACTCTCTTCATTGATTATGACAACCATTATCAGTTGACTCTGCCAAAAGATTGGATCGTTATTCCGTTAAGCTCGAAAGATATTGCTTCGATCATTAATGATCTTTCTAAGAAGAACCCGGAATTGAAGGATATGGCAGAGACATTCCAGCGTCTTGACCCGGATGTAATCCGTGTGATGGCGCTTCATTCCAATCCAAAGTATGTCGCCAATGGTTATTCAACAAATCTGACCCTGACGGCAATTGAAGACGCCTTATTATCTGCCATGCCTTTGGAATTTGTTACAGGCGCCATTGAAGGCTCTCTGGAAGAGCAGGGAGCCACATTGCTAACACACGGTGAAACTGTAAAGCAGAATTCAAATGGCGTTGAGATTGGAACGTTTGAGTTCGAAAAAGTAACCCCTACTGCACAGGGAAACAAGGTAAAGGTTCGATCCAGAGCCATTGTTTTTCAGACCAATGGTAAGATCATTATGCTCCAACTCTCAACCCTGCAACAATTTGGAGATGAGCTTTCACCTGTGCTGGACGATGTGGCAGACTCGATCAAACGTTTAAAACAATAATCTACTCGAGTGTTTTCTAAAGGAATCCAATGAAGAAAAATCATTTTTCTCTCTTTATAAGTGTATTTGCGATTCTGTTCGCCATGATTGCCTGCGTGCTCCCTGGGCAGATAGCACAACCAGCCAGTGACCCCAATGCAATTGGGACCGCCATTGCTGGAACATCACAGGCTGCCATGCAACAGACATTGGTTGCACAGCTTTCCACAGTTACACCTGAAGGACCAACCGGGATGATGCTCGAGACACTTCCCGACGGTTCTACCAAATATACCGACTATGATGCCGGCTTTGAAGTTATCTTTCCCGTGGGTTGGCTGGCTGTGCGCCCGAATTCAGATGAGTTCAATGCAGCGTTGTCTGGCGAAGGGGCAGTTAATTCCATGCTGCATGACCAAATGACAATTGACCAGGTTGAAGCGGCTGATTACCGTCTCCTTGGGTATATTCTCCGCCCGGATATCAAACAGAACGTCATATTTGGTTTTTCAAGAACTAGCTGGGATCCTGATGATTCAGCAATGCTCGACAATGCCAACATGGGCGAACTGGTGCGCGGCCTCGAGTCTCAGACCGATATTCCCGGCTTCCGTGTGGATGTTGCACAGATTTACGACGATGGCAATACAAGAGTGATCGAGGTAGGCGGACGCTGGTCATTAAATGATGGCACGTCGAACCCTATTCCATTCTACTCGGTGTTCTTTTTCTTCAAACCTACTCAGGATTCGACCGTGCGGGTTACCATTACCATTCTTCAGGATTATCAGGATGATTTTGCGGCAGATGTGGAGTCCATAAAGGACTCGATTAGGGTTATCAAACCCTAACGATTATTTGCACACTGCGCTCCCGACGTATAATAGTCGGGAGTTTTCATCTCAAAAGGAGACCGTATCATGTCTGGACCCAGAACTGTCCGCGCCCCGAGGGGTACTGACCTTACCTGCAAGAACTGGCTCAGTGAAGCCGCTTATCGCATGATTCAAAACAACCTCGATCCTGAGGTGGCCGAGAAGCCGGACGATCTCGTCGTCTACGGTGGACGCGGGAAAGCCGCGCGTTCGTGGGAAGCATTCGATGCGATCCTTGAGTCGCTCAAGAATCTCGAAGAGGATGAAACACTTCTCGTGCAATCGGGAAAACCAGTCGTTGTGTTCAAATCGCACAAGGATGCCCCGAAAGTATTGATCGCCAACTCGAATATCGTACCGCACTGGGCGACGTGGGAGTACTTCGATGAGCTTGCCAAGAAGGGACTCATCATGTACGGGCAGATGACCGCGGGCTCGTGGATCTACATCGGCACGCAGGGAATATTACAGGGAACCTATGAAACCTTCGGCGCGCTGGCGAAGCTCAAAGGCTGGGGCTCGTTAAAAGGAAAATTCGTGCTCACAGCCGGGCTCGGGGGGATGGGCGGCGCCCAACCGCTTTCCATCACCATGAACGAAGGGGTGGGGCTCATCGTGGAAGTGGACCCCGAACGCGCCGAACGCCGCCGCGCCATTGGCTACGTGGATATGGTGGTGGATAATCTCGAAGAGGCAATGACGCTTGTGGAGGAATTCAAGGACAAGCAGATTCCCAAATCCATTGGGCTGATCGGTAATGCGGCGGATGTTTATCACGAGTTGTCTGAGCGTGGAGTCGTTCCCGATGTGGTGACCGACCAGACCTCCGCACACGAGGCGTTGTTCTATGTGCCCTCCGGGTTATCGGTGGTGGCGGCGAACGAATTGCGGAAGTCTGACCCCGAGAAATACAAGAAGATGGCGATGGACTCAATGTCGCAGCATGTGCGCGCCATGCTGGCTTTCCAACGTGCTGGCGCGGAGGTGTTCGATTACGGAAATAATCTTCGTCAGCAGGCATACAACAATGGCGTCAGCGATGCCTTTGAGTTCCCCGGTTTTGTGCCAGCTTATATCCGCCCGTTGTTCTGCGAAGGCAAGGGACCATTCCGCTGGGTGGCGCTTTCGGGTGACAAGGAAGATATCTATGAGACCGACAAAGCCATTATGGAGTTGTTCCCTGAGGATGACCATCTCAAACGCTGGCTGATAATGGCGCGTGAGAAAGTTCCGTTTCAGGGGTTGCCCGCGCGCATCTGCTGGCTGGGATACGGCGAACGTGTCAAAGCGGGACTCAAGTTTAATGAGTTGGTTGCCACGGGCAAGGTCAAAGCGCCGATTGTGATCGGACGTGACCATCTGGATTCAGGTTCTGTCGCTTCACCCAACCGTGAGACCGAATCAATGAAAGATAGCTCAGACGCAATCAGTGATTGGGCGATCCTCAATGCGATGATCAACGCGGTGGGCGGCGCGACATGGGTCTCGTTCCATCATGGTGGTGGCGTGGGGATGGGCTACTCACAGCACGCGGGACAGGTCATCGTAGCAGACGGGACTCCCGAAGCGGCTCGCAGGCTGGAACGCGTCCTGACAACGGATCCAGGCATGGGCGTAGTCCGACACGCCGACGCAGGGTATGAGATCGCCATCGAAGCGGCGAAACGTCACGGCATTAAGATGCCGATGTTGAAGTAGTCAATGAAGAATCGATTCGGTGTGGCGTTGTCCACACTTTTACTGGCAACGCTTGCCTGTCAGCCTATCATTACGATCGGGTGGAACGAGTTTTTAATCCTGGTATTTGTGATCGCCCTGTTGATCGGGCCTCCCATGTATAGATTTCTGCGCAGGCTCGAAAATTACCGCAGGAAAAAAGAGAAATAAAACAACAGGCAGACGTTACGTCTGCCTGTTGTTTTATCGATAGATGTAGTAACGATCTCGGCTGCTGTTATGCTTATGCCGGGTGAAAAGTCTTCTGTATCCCCATCCGAACGATCCAACCGCCGTAGGCTCCGGCAGAGGAGAGGAAAAGCACGAACAGAGGAAAGAGGGTCAAGTTGGGCAACGAGAAGTTGTGCGACATGTAGATTTCATACACTGGCATCCATACCCCGATTGCCAGGGCAATCAGCCACGGGCGGCGATAACCGAGCAGGGTCAGCAAACCGCTGCTCAGAAGGATAGTGCCTACTGTTACGCCGGTGTCATCCCAGGTGGGGCGGGAGTCGAAGTAGGCGATGAATAACCCCATCAACACGGCTGACACTAAAAGGATTTTTTGCATCAGGGGATTCCTTTCTTTTTCAAATACAAGCGAAACAACGTTGACCGAACCGAAACGTTCGATGGCTTGACGTTCGGATTCGTCCACGCTCAAACCGCGACGGATGCCCACTTCGACTGCCTCGAGCAGATGACTCTCCACCTCTGCCAGCGACTCAGGATCGAACACGCCTCTCCACCAAAGTTGACGCTTTAATGCCTGCAGATAGATTTGGATCCGCTTCGACATTTCAGATCCCCACCGTAGCATCGACAGCTTTGGAGAATTTCAACCATTCGTTTTGGCGCGTGATCAGTGCCTGTTGACCTTTGGGGGTCAATTGATAGATGCGCTTGCGGCGTGCCGAATCTTCTGACCAGGTGCTTTTCAACAAGCCCTGATCTTCGAGACGGTGCAGGGCAGGGTAGACCGTCCCTTCGGGGAG
>CAZKSG010000045.1:17045-26812 GCA_964555335.1 uncultured Anaerolinea sp. | reverse complement strand
TTACATCGTTCTGCGTGATCTCTTTGTCATTGCATTGACGGAGGGCGGCTTCGAGCACGATACGGATCGAAAACGGGAGTCGCTTGAGGTTCGTCAGACCCGCCTTTTCCAGCGCATCGAGGCGGTAAATAACATAGCTCTTGTCCCCCACTTGTAGTACATCACGTGCTTTAAAGAAATCGTTCATCTTGTCTCCTTTGGTGGCTTTAACCCCTGTCGAACACAGGCCAATTTGACCACATTTCTGCGAAGAACTCAAAGGAGCGCCTTTGCAATCCTTGCCCGTGTGGTGGTATTACATCTTGAGATCCTTTTGGAACTGTTTTACCAACTTCTCTTTTTCGTTCTCTGGCAGGAAACACGCCTGTGCTGCTGCAAGGATGCGCTGCTTCAACGTGCTTTGCGGCATACGCAGGTCTTCACAAGCTGTGTAATATTCGTGGCTTAATGTGATGCGTGAAATACTAGGATCATCAGTGTTGATGGTCACATTTACACCTGCCTCCAGCATTTTCATCAATGGATGAGAAACCAGTGAATTCACCACACCTGATTGGTAATTGCTCGTCATGCACACTTCAAATGCGGTTCTGCGCTCACAGACCATCGAAACAATATCGCCATCTTCCAGAACACGAACACCATGACCGATCCGTTCGGCGCCCATCTCTTCGATCGCTTCCTTCACATTGACGGCTGGCCCCCACTCACCCGCATGGATCGTCACATGCAAGCCTGATTGTTTCGCTTCTTTGAAAATACCATAAAAAGGCTGGGTTTCGAATTCCGCTTCGTTTCCGGCCAGGTCGAGTCCAATCAATCCGTTCTTGATATGTTCGACGGCCAGCCAGGCCACCTGCTCAGCCAGGTCAGTGCTTTCATGCCGATTAACCGAGGCGATCAACCGGACCATCACGCCGAATTTCTTCGCCGCCTGTTGGGCGCTGGTCATAACCCAATCGATCACATCGTGAAGCGGGAAGCGCTCTGCCCGGCTTAAGGCGACAGGCGTAAAACGCAATTCCATATATTTTACGTTGTCTTTGGCAGCGTCTTCAACAGCCTCTCGCGTGATGCGGTCGATCACGTCGGGAGAGCGATAAAAGAGGCGGAGTGTATTGAACTTGGCAAGAAAATTTTGAAAGGTGAATTTATCTTCTTCCTGCACCTGCACCAGGTTACTCAAACGCAACACATCCGCAGGAATGGTGATGCCGTGTTGACGTGCCACATCGAGCATCGTATCAAGACGCAACGAGCCCTCCAGATGGCGATGTAACTCCACCTTCGGGAGGGCACGATAGGTATTCAACGAAGCGGTGACTCGGTCGGTTGACATACTTCTAAATGGTTAGTGACGTCGCCTTTTCTTCTTCTTACTGTTATCGTTCTGTGCAGCCTGCGTACCCGTTGCAGCGGCAGGTGTATCTGCAGTCTCAACAGGCGTGATCTCGATCGGTCTGGGGCGGTATGCGAAGACCCTGCTAATGACCATCCCCCGAATGTCTTCCACCAGTTGGGTGAACATTTCAGAGGCTCTACCTTTATATTGTACCAGCGGGTCACGCTGTGCGTAAGCCTCCAGACCAATGGAAACCCGAAGCGCTTCGATGCGGGTCAAATATTCCACCCACAATTCGGATGTAGCAGCCAGCAGCAATTGGCGGTGGACCTCGTTCAACACATACCGTCCAATGGACTCGATCAACGCATCACGGTCAGACTCACCCAGGCTGGATACCGGTTCATTGAGTCGCTCCTCACCGAAGGTTTGTTTCGCCGCGTCGCCAAAATCCGCCAGTCGCTGCGCATTAGAGGCTACGCGCGCGTATTCGCGTTGGCCCCAGGCCATCTGCAACGCTTCCTGTGCTTCATCAAGATGAGTCAACACATCTTCCACCACCTGACCCGCTTCCAGTCCGTCGAGGAGTTTGGCGATCAGGAATATATAGCTAAACCGGCTGTACACCTGCTTGACCTGACGATGCGTTTTCTGATCGAACGCCGTGCGCGCGCCTTGCGAGAGATTTAGTAATAATTGAAGCTTGTTCGTATCGTTCAATTCACGCGGCATGAGGTTATCGAGATCGCGGGCGATCTGTCCGTTCTCACCGGCCAAACGTTCACGGCGGTTATCCAGGGCGTTCTCAGCCGCTTCAAGGATTTTGTCCGCTGCATCGTCCCAATTGGAAACTTCGAACTTCTCACCGATCGGTTCGCCGAAGCGATTCTGTACTGCAGAGATCACACGTGATGCGTAGATGGCCGTCAGATTGCCGACAACAAGATCACGAATTGTTTCTTTGGCATCTTCCGTATCTTCACCCAACGAACGTAACTGCTCGTTATTCAATCTCAACTGCAGTCCAACCAACACGCTGATCTCTTCCAGCATCTTCTGCGGTCGCGGACGTTCCGTATTGTCCATGTCGCGCACACCTTCGAAGTAGGCGTCCAGCGCATCACTACGCGAGGCAATCTGTGATTCCAGGCTTTGCTCAGTGGTTTCGATCAAACCTTCAATGGCTTTCAAGTGATGTTCGTTTTCCGCCTCGATCGCGCGAGAGATCAGGTCCAGCATGGCCTGGCGGAAGTCGCCAGAGGTGGATAATTCCTTCAGCAACAGAGACAGACCAAAGCTTGGGAAGAGCCGGTCTTCTGTCATGAATGGCGGCTGGGTCTGTTCGAGCCAGGCAATCAATTTCCACGGGCCTTCTTCATCGGCAAATCCCGCTTCTACACGTTGTTTGATCTCCAGTTCCAACATCCCAGCAATGTCATCACTCAAGTCTTCTTTCACAAAAATACGATCGCGCTGACCATAGATTTGGGCACGTTGATTGTTGAGCACATCGTCGTATTCGAGCAAATGCTTGCGGACATCGAAGTTCGCGCCTTCAATGCGATGCTGTGACTGTTCGATGACATTGCCCACCAGACGCACTTCCAGTGGAAGCGAATCATCCACACGCAGTCGCTCCATCAGGCTGCTAACCTGGGAACCGCCCTGCAAACGCATGAGATCGTCTTCGAGAGACAGATAAAAACGGGAGGAACCCGGGTCGCCCTGACGAGCCGCACGACCACGCAACTGATTGTCGATGCGACGCGCTTCATGGCGCTCCGAACCAATGACATGTAAACCACCCAATTCCTTTACACGCTCCATGTCTTCGAAATATTGCAGGAAGAGTTTCACCTCGGCATCATAAATACCAAAGTTCGAAGGATCAACATTCTTCAATGCCGCGCGTCGCTCTTCCTGGGTCATATCGAACGGGTTTTCATAACCTGCTTTGCCAAGCACACGATTCACCGCAGTGATCACTTCTTCTGCCAGTTCACCGCCAAGTTTGATATCGACACCACGACCCGCCATGTTCGTGGCAATGGTCACGGCGCCAAACGCTCCTGCGCCAGCAATGATCTGTGATTCTTCTGTATGCTTGCGCGCATTCAGCACCTGATGCGGAACGCCACCTTGCAATACTTTCTTCAACCGGTCTGCATCGCGGTCGGTGAGTCGCAGAATATCCAGAATGGTCGAAAGATTGGACACATCTTCAGGGTTGATATTCGTGATCCCAAATGGTTGGATGAACTTGCGCATCGAATCGGGTGTGACCTTTTCGAGCGGTTCGTTGAACGACTGCAACTCAGGGATGAGTCGTCCATCTTCTTCGCGTTTGTTTGCATCCATCCACACGCGGCGGACGAGAGAAACCTGCAATAAACGGCGGACCGACTCCCCTTTGAGCCGGTTCGAAAGCAGTTCCGATGACTCGACCGATGTGGTACCCACCAGAAGTGGGCGCCCACGCACATGTTCGCGCACGATCTCCATCACCATGGAACGCAGTTTTGCCTCCACTGTTTTGTAGATGACATCGGGGTAGTCTTTACGGCGGTAAAAGAGCGGCGCTTGATTCGTATCTTCACGCCTGGCGAAATACATATAGGAATAGCCATCTTCATCCTTGGCTTTGACTTCCACCAAGGCCGCATCCTTGCCAAAGGCTTGATATTCCAGGTTGGGCGGAATAGGTGTGACTTCCAGGTTATAGATCTTGCTGAACTCTTCTGCTTCGGTTAACGCCGTCCCGGTCATACCCGCCAGCTTCTTGTACATACGGAAATAATTCTGCAGTGTGATGGTAGCGTAGGTCACATTCTCCGGCTCGATCTTCACACCTTCTTTTGCTTCTACTGCCTGATGCAAGCCATCACTCCAGCGGCGGCCTGGCATAAGGCGGCCGGTAAATTCATCCACGATGACAACCTTGCCCGCCTGAACAAGATAGTCTTTATTGCGCTTGAAAATGTACTGTGCACGCATCGCCTGTTCCAGATAACCGCGCAGGCGAGCCTGTTCCGGCGAGACATCTTCAGGACGATCAGGGTCCATCAACGGCTGACCGAGGATCTGCTCTACGCGTGCAAGTCCCACTTCAGTAAGAGAGACAGCACGGTCTTTTTCATTTACTTCATAATCTTCAGGGCGGAGTTGCTTCACAACCTGTGACATCCTGCCGTACCATTCCAGGTCACCCGACGCGGGACCGGAAATGATGAGCGGTGTTCGCGCTTCATCAATCAATACGTTATCCACTTCGTCGATGATGGCGTAGTGATGTCCGCGCTGAACGCGGTCGCTCAGGCGCATGGTCATGTTGTCGCGCAAATAGTCGAACCCGAATTCCGAATTCGTTCCGTAGGTGATATCCGTTTCATAGGCAAGTCGACGATCCACCAGGCGCATGTGACGCTGGTCTTCATGGGGCGACTCTCGTTCGAAATCAACAATGAATGCCTTTTTGCCATTCTCGGTTGCCGCAGCCATCTGCAGCACACCCACTGAAAGCCCCAACATATGGAAGATCGGTGCCATCCAGCGCGCATCGCGGCGGGCCAGATAATCGTTCACAGTGATGAGATGAATGCCTTTGCCAAGCAGCGCATTGAGATAAATGGGCAGCGTGGCTACCAACGTTTTACCTTCGCCGGTGCGCATCTCCGCAATGGACCCGCGATGCAATGCCACCCCACCGATCATCTGCACGTCAAAATGACGCAGACCGATCGTCCGCTTTGAGGCTTCGCGCACCGCTGCGAACGCTTCTGGCAGCACTTCATCCAGCGCATCCTGCTGTGCTTTGAACTGCTCTTTTTCATCGAGTCCATCCAAATTCCCAAGGGACTCTGCAATCCGTTCACGGAACTCGTCCGTTTTGGAGCGCAACGCATCATCGCTTAACGCTTCGAACTGCGCTTCGTATGAATTGATCTGCCTGGCAATTCCACTATATTGTTCAATGACTTTTTTATTGGGGTCTCCCCCGAAGATCTTTACAAAGTTTTTCAGCATTATGTACCTTCTCAGGCGGGAAATTATACTGCCACTTGCAGCGATTTACAGCCAACGCATGACAACCGAGTCTAGCACGGGAGTATTAGCAAAATATAAATGGGAGGCGTGACAACCTGCCATTATCCAGGTCAATGTTTACTTTTTTGGGGATTTTGTGGGTTTATTATTGTTATTCGGTTGCTTCGTCCGCTCAGGTTTCGGGGTCTGCCCATAATGATTACCATTATTATCCTTGGGCTTGGGGGTGGAACCCGGCTGGACGAAATTCGATTTTTCTGTGGATGTACTTGTTACGAGCAACAGCTGAGGTGTAGGCGTACCTGTCGGCGTCGAGGATTCCGTGGGGTCAAGCGTATTGGTAACGCTTGTTTCAGTGATCAACAGAGCAGGTTCAGGAGAGACCTGTACTTCTTCCACTTTAGGTTGATTTGAAAGTGTACGCAGGAATTCATTTACTTTCTCCCGGTTAATGAAAGCCATCGCACCTACTTCCACAACAATTGCTACGATTAGGGCTGTTTCCAACAAAGTGCTCGTGGCCCGTGGGAGAGAAGCGCCCCACCCACTTTTCCTGACCCGCGCGAACGTATTGATGCCCCCCACACCAATGCTCATCGCAGCCAATTGTTTTATATAATTCTGACGACGTAGCGCCATCATTTCCACGGGATAACCCCCCTCGGCATTTTTGAGCTGCACTAGTAATTCAATAACCTTATTATCCTTCTCATCAAAATCCATTTTTTACCAATTATCATCTAATTGAAACCCGAGCGCTTTTCTTAACTTGGCAATACCACGGTTCTGTATAACTTTGATATTATTCACTTCTTTTCCAATGATCTCAGCCGTTTCCTTGAGGCTGAAATCTTCCAGGAAACGAAGAATGATGACGTGTCGTTGATCCTCTGTAAGCTCCGTGTTCATTGCCGAGATCAACGCTTCCATCATAACACGCTCTTCGATCTGCGACTGAGTGGGCATGAAGCGTCCTTTTTCATACGTACCCACTGCAATTTCAAGAGGAGCATTATGCGCATTGTCACGAGATCGATCCACAACCAGATGGTAAGCCGTTTGATAAAGATAAGAGCGAAGGTTTGTTCTAGGACCTTTTCCGCCCGCAAATTGTTCCAGCAATTGGGCAAAAACATCCCCTACAATGTTATCGGCAGTGATCGGGTCGTGGCATAGCCGCAGCGTATACTTGTAAATAGCGGGCGCAAATTGATCGAAGATCGCGGTTAAAGCTTCTTCGTCCAGGTTTTGAGCCGCTTTGAGCAGGGCAACGCCATCCTTCATCATGATTCGCTGCTATCTGCTCCGTGTTCTTTAAATATGACGTTGGCCGAGGTAAAAAAGTTACTGAATATCATCGACAAATGCTCTCTCGCGCCATTATAAACCTTTTTAAAGGCATAATCGCGTATGGTACTAGTGTCGCACCAGGTGGAGTCTTACAAAATTCTTAAGAGAATCCAAAGACATTGTAACAAATCGTGAGTACTTGAAGTCTATTTGCGTGGAAATTGTTATAATTTTGCAAAGTGCCGCCAAAGGCAGTAAGGAGCTATCCTATGTTTTCATTTGAAGGACCTGACCGACGCAAGGAAGAAGACCGTGTGCGCAAAGAAGGACGCCTGCCACCCGGGCAAGCTCTGACGTTTAAATTCCCTGTCCTGCATTATGGACCCGTCCCCCACTTCAACCCGGCAACGTGGGACTTTCGCGTTTGGGGATCAGTGGAGGAGGAGAAGATCTGGACGTGGGATGAATTCAATAAGCTGCCACGCACCCGAATCGAAATGGACATCCATTGTGTGACCCGTTGGAGCAAGTTCGATACCACATGGGAGGGGGTTTCCGTTAAAACCCTGGTAGATAATGGACTTATCAAAATCAAGCCGGAAGCCACGCACGTGATGCAGCATGCTGAATATGGATTCACCGTCAACCTGCCATTGGAAGTCGTCTTGCAGGATAACTTTCTGATGGCCACTCACTTCAACGGTGAACCGATCTCGCCCGATCATGGTTATCCACTGCGCGGTGTGGTGGGACATATCCCCAACCATAAGAATCTGGAAACGCCTTATTTCTGGAAGGGAGCCAAGTGGCTGCGCTCGATCGAGTTTATGTCCCGTGACCGGCGTGGCTTTTGGGAACAGGCAGGTTACCACAATCGTGCAGATGTATGGAAAGAGGAACGATTTGGCTAAAAAAGAAACGGCTGAAATTCAGCCGTTTCTTTTTTATGGACGTTTTTCCAACGCTACCGGAATATCCATGGACTGCCCATCCCGAATAACAGTCAACACGGCATTATCACCGGGCGATTTGTTCGTAAGCAGATAACTCAGCAGATCATCAAAGTTGGTGATTGCCTGCCCATCAATGGCTGTAATGATGTCGCCGCCCGCGTTCAGAGTGGGAATGCTGGTGGGCTTGTCCCCTGCGCGGATGCCAGCCTTATCTGCGGGTCCGCCGGGAGTGACGGTCAGCACATAGGCGCCAGTAAAGGTTGGCAACCCCAATGCCTGGATCTCGGCCAGCCCAAGTTCGCTCGATGAGGAAATACCCAGATACGGGTATTCATACTTTCCATCACGGATCAATCCTTCTGCCACGCGCTTGACGAGATTGATGGAAATGGAAAAGCCAACACCGGAATTAACGGCATTACCTGTAGTCTGATCTACATTGTCGGTGCGAATGGACTGGTTGACACCTACCACTTCACCGTCCATATTAAAGAGGGGACCACCCGAATTACCGGGATTGATCGCCGCATCCGTCTGGATAATATCGGCGGTGCTGAAGAAACCACCATCAGCAGAAGCATGAGCGAACTGAGTGCGTCCCAATCCAGACACGATACCCAACGTCATCGTACCGTTCAAGCCGAACGGGTTTCCGATCGCAACCACAGACTGACCTACTTGCAGCGTGTCTGAGTTGCCGAGCGCTAGAGGATGAATCTGATCGTCTGGCGCATCCACCTTGATGACAGCCACATCGGCATCACTATCAGAACCGATCACTGTTCCATACGCCTTGTACCCCGATGAGAACGAAATCTCCACTTCGTTCGTACCATCAACAACATGTTGGTTGGTGACGATGTGTCCATTACTGTCGAAGACAAAACCAGTTCCCAAAGCGGTCGTTGTATTGATGGCGACCACTCCCGGTAATACCTGGGCGTATAAAGCGACAAGCCGTTCGTTGCTCTCAGCAGGGTTGATCGCGGAAGCAGGCAGAACTGGAGATACTGCAGGAATAATGGGAACCGCTGTCGGCTGCGAAAGAAGCGAGGGGGCAATCCCTGTTGCCTGGCAGGCCAAAGAGGCCAACACCAAAATCGAGATAACGGGTAAAACGCGTTTCATTTCTTCCTTCCTAAAATTTAAGCCTCGAGGCTTCTTCCAAAAGTTCTCGTTGTTTGGCAGATAAATATTTTGGGATTTGCACTTTCAGGCGTACATACAAATCGCCTTTTTGACTCGAGTTTTTGAGGTTCGGCATACCACGACCTGCGAGTCGGAAGACCTGCTCAGGCTGGGTACCTGCCGGGATATTCAGCTTGATCTTGCCATCGAGCGTTTCCACATCAGCCTCACCGCCAAGAGTGGCTGTAAACACGCTAACTGTGGCGGACGTGTGCAGGTCATTGCCACGTAATTCAAAACGGCTGTCATCCGTTACATCCACGATCAAATACAGGTCAGCGCCATTTGGCCCTGCGCCAGCTACCCGCACCTTCGACCCGGTGCGTACACCGGCAGGGATACGGACCTGCTTTTGCTTTCCATCACTTTGAATTAGACGCGTCGTGCCTTTATAAGCTTCCTCGACTGTGATCTGCAGAGGCTGTTGGTATCCTTGCGCACGAGCTCGCGCGGATTCGGCATCGCGCGTTCCAAAGATGGTACGGAAGAAATCTGAGAATCCACCCCCTGCACCACCCAAGATGTCCTCCAGGTCCTCCATATTAACGCGCGCGCCGCCCGGGAAACCGCCGCCATACTCACCCCAGTTGAAATCACCGGGAGTGCCACCGCGTCGCTGCCATTGCGAATAATCACTTCCGAGTCTGTCATAATGCTGACGCTTCTTAGAGTCGCTTAGCACCTGATAGGCTTCGTTGATCTCCTTGAAGCGCTCCTCAGCCTGCTTATTATTTGGGTTTCGATCTGGGTGATATTTTTTGGCCAGGTCGCGATATGCCTTGCGGATATCATCGTCGCTGGCTTTTCGGTCCACACCCAGAATTTTGTAATAATCTTTATAGTCCATATTGAGTATTCTCACACTGCGCAGAATGCAAGTCAAGCGCTCGATCCGATGATTAACATAACTCTAATTCATTAAATGCGGATGAAGAGCCGACTCATACCAA
>CAZKSG010000045.1:0-16945 GCA_964555335.1 uncultured Anaerolinea sp. | reverse complement strand
ACGTGAACTTCACGGATCAACGCCGCCCCATCCAGGTCGGCAATCCCGGTTTGAGGAGAGTTGTTTCCAGGCAAAGACAGGCGAATAAAACCCGCCAGTTTATCATCTGGCGTGACATACGAGATGAAGTGTTCTTCCGCCGTCCCTGTGTTGTACACCATGTCATCCAATTTCAGCAGATCAGGGTGGACATTTTTCCCACGCACTTCGCGACAGCGCACACACTGACATTGTGTGCCACGACGCTTCATCTCATCGTGAATATCCTGCCGCAAACTGGTACGCCTGTTCCCTTCGACTACATTTGTGGAAGGGATATCACGAATAACACGATTGACACGACAATAGCGCGGGATGGTCGGTTTGACATCGGCGATGAGATCGATCAATTGCTCGGTGGCATACGGATGGAACTCGCCGCGTTGCCAGTATTCGTACAACTCGGCATTGGCAAGTAATTGATTTGGATAAATTTTGATCTCATCGGGGCAAAAACCATCCCACAAGCGGGCGAAATCTTCACGATCCGATTCGGGAGTGGCACCCAGCAGGTTGGGCATCCAGTGTAGTACCACCTTGAACCCCGCCGCACGCAGCAGGGACACGGCTTGTCGCGTACGATCCACGGTATGTCCGCGCTTGTTGATCTCAAGAATGTGATCGTCCAGGCTTTGGGCACCCATCTGCACCTTGGTCACGCCGAGGTGACGCAGCCAGCGGATTTCATCGGGCGTGATCTCGTCGGGGCGGGTCTCGATGACAAGTCCCACGTTTCGGTGATGGGTGGTCTCGTTGAATGAATGAACCTTCTCAAGCTCACCATTATCCAGCTTCTGCTCAGGGGTAAGGGGCGAGGATGTTTGGGTGTTCATCGCGTCGAAACAACGCTTGATGAACCATTCCTGATAATCGCGCTTGTAGGATGACCACGTGCCGCCCAGAATGAGAAGCTCGATCTTGTCGGTGGGATGTCCCACCGATTGAAGCTGCTCGATACGCGAACGGACCTGCGCGTATGGGTCGAATTGATGTTCGAGTCCACGCATGGCGCCGGGTTCATCGGGTAGGTACGATTTCGGCATCCGCACGTCGGTGGGGCAAAAGATACATTTGCCGGGACACGGATACGGCTTGGTCAGAACCGTCACCGTTGTCACGCCAGAGAGGGTGCGCATTGGCTTCATACGGATACGGTCGAGCAGATGGGCATCCTCCTCCATCTCCCCTGCTTTGACCAACTCGTTATAGATCGACACGAGCATGGACTTGTTCAGATATCCGCCGCCGGGAATGGGATGGCTGCGCAACGTGCGCGTTACATCGCGTCCGCGTCGAATCTCCTCGAGCACGGTGCGTGCAAGTTCTTTTTTATCGGGTGTGAGCAGGTGCGTTTCGCGCCAGCGTTCCTGTCGCTCGGGGTGCATACGATTAATATCTATTCTTTCCTGTCAGTCCGTACTGGGAACGTCCAATTTAAATTCCTGCTTCACTTCAGATACGTCCTTGTGTTTGAACATGGTAGTGTGGAGTCCACATTCGGTTTTGCCTCGTCCCGACCAACGGCCAGCGCGCTCATCGTCATTGATACCGATCGCCACCGTACAAGGCGAACAACCAATGCTGCGGTAGCCGCGTTGATACAAAGGATGCGCAGGCAGGTGATGTTCCTGCGAATATTTCTTCACATCTTCCTTCGTCCAGTTCAAGAGCGGGTTGATCTTCAACAGCCCATCATCTTGCAATTCCAGGATCTTTGCCTGTGCCCGCACGGAGGTCTGGTCGCGGCGGATCCCGCTGATCCATGCTTTCATGTCTTTCAGTCCACGCTGCATGGGTTCCACTTTATGAATGAAACAACAAAGGTTTGGGTCTTCCACAGGCAGGGAGCGTGTTCGTTCGCGGGCAAATTCATCCCAGCGCGTGTTGCGATATAGATCCAAAACGTTCAACTGCCAGTGAGAGGCAAGTTGTTCGCGGAACATCAACGTCTCCCAAAAGTGGTAGCCCGTATCGAGGAAAAAAATCAGAATATCGCGACGAACGCGCGATGCCATGTGCAGCAACGGTACAGACTGTGTCTGGAACGATGAACTCAAGGCGAGCTGCGGCCAGAACCTATCCACTGCCCACTTGATGATCTCCTGGGGTGTCTTCGTTTCAAAATCCTGCGAGAGGTGTTCGATCTCTTCCGGCGAAAGCATGCGGAGATTATACCGTTACCCCCGCATGAGCGGGGGTTATAATCGCGCCATGGACTCGAGCACAGCCGCACGCTTAATTGAAATTAATCGGGAATTCTACAGCCGATTTGGCAACACATTTTCGGCAACACGGCGGCGAATTCAACCGGGTGTTCGGCGGGTAATCCAGATGGTACGGGGAGATGAGTCCATTTTGGATCTAGGGTGCGGCAACGGGGAATTTGCCCGCGAACTGGCAAAACAGGGTCATCGCGGTCCGTATCTGGGCGTGGATTTCAGCCTGCCCCTGCTCCGAGATGCCGAGACCCAACCAGAAGGTTTTTCTGCCAGATTTGTCGAAGCGGATTTAACGAAACTATCAGAGTTCAGAGGCCCGTTATCAGTAGTTGGCGGGTGGTCAGTAATTACTGCATTTGCCGTGCTGCATCATATTCCGTCTGAAGAAATGCGTTTGGATATTTTGAAAATTGTCCATTCCTTGTTGGCCGAAGAAGGAAGGTTCGTTCTTTCCAATTGGCAATTCCTGAACAGCGAAAAGCTCAAAGGGCGAATCAAGAATTGGGAAGGGGCAGGAATCACAACTTCCGATGTGGATGCGGGCGATTACCTGCTCGATTGGCGCAGCGGTGGAGAAGGTCTGCGGTATGTGCATCACTTTAGTGAATCTGAACTCTCCACACTGGCAGAGGCAGCAGGTTTTGAGATAAAAGATACTTTTTATTCCGATGGGGAAAATGAAAACCTGGGACTTTATCAGGTTTGGAAACCCGCCTACTAAACACTGATCGAGACGCGATTGCGACCTTTATGCTTTGCAATATATAACGCCTGGTCGGCACGCGCAACCAGCGTGTTAAGGTCTATGGTCTGATCATCTTTCATGGCTACACCGATACTAACCGTGATGTTCAACGGGCCACATGATGCCTGTATCGGATTCTCTGCCATCAATTTGCGGAAGCGCTCTGCGACGATCAGTCCCGTATTTCGGTCGGTTTCTGGAAGAAGGATCATAAACTCTTCGCCACCGTATCTCCCGGCAAGATCGATCTCTCTGATATAGGTTTTACATCGTCTTCCAAATTCCTGTAGAACTTCGTCACCAACCTGATGCCCGTATTGGTCATTGATCCGCTTAAAGTGGTCGATATCCATCATCATACAGGAGAAGGGACGTTTCATCCGTTGGGCACGCGAGAACTCAATACGCCCGAGCTCGAACAGACTGCGCCTGTTCTGCAATCCGGTCAGAGCGTCGGTCAAAGCAAGGCTTTGCACTTCCTGGAAGAGCCGGGCACGCTCCAGCGTGATGCCTATCTGCTTCGCAAAAATGGACAAGATCGGTAGATCTGACTGGTTGATATCTCGTCCCCATAGCCATAGAACGCCCTGCAAACTCTCCTCGAAAACCAGCGGCAAACGAAGCAACTCCACATTTTCTGTTATGCCGATCTTTTCAAGAGTCCCTGCAATGCCATCCTTCTTGACACGCTTGAATAATGCCATCACCTCCTCTACAGGGCGCGCGATCACCATCGGATGAAGCAGGTCTTCTGTCTTCAGAATTGCGTCCAGCTTTTGACGTGGAAACGCATAGTTTAAGAGAGGATAACCCAATCCATTCTCAATAATTTCAAGTAGGCGCGGTTGCAGGGACGTGTAATTGACTGTAAAAGATGTGCTTTGTTCGTTATACACAGCCATGATGCAGGTAAGCCCTATCTTCCCCAGTTCGATTCCCATTGTTTTGACGATCTGATCCGGGTTGAGAGTGCTTTCAATCTGGGTCGTGATCTGCGCTATGGAATAGATGAGGTCTTTGGCATGAGCAAGCTGGCCCAGGATGACGCGTTCGACCAGTGCCTTTCGCAACTGTTCCATGGCAGTGGCAAGCTGACCCGCCAACGTGACCAACAGACGTTCATCATCCACAGTGAACGCATCCCGCTTTGTGCTTTCGGCATTGATCACACCTAAAATGTGTTCCTTGAATTTGATGGGAACACACAACTCGGAGATCGTACGGTCATCTACATCAATGTAATCCGGGTGACGGCGCACGTTGCCGATACGCTGTGATTGCCCGCTCCTTGCGACCTGGCCAATGATTCCCAGGTCCAGGCTTATATCCTGCATGACCAAATCTTCCGCCAAATAGAATCTGTAGGACAGATGAGGGCGAAGAATCCCTGCCTGTTCGTCCAGGAGCAGAATACCGAAATTATCAGGATACAGGTTTTGCCCGATGATATCGGTCACACGTTCGATCAACTGATCTTCGTTATCCGCATCAATGGATACCAGGGCGACATCGTGCAATGCCGTCAATTGTCGCACTTGCTTACGTTCGTCCTCCAGTAACAACGATTTCGACAGCACGAGCGCCACCTGTTCAGCGACGATCTCAGCATGGGAGATATCATTGTCACCCAGGTTGGATTTTTTGTTATATCCCAGGACAACGGCACCAAGTTTGCGTTGGTGGGTGATAAAAGGAATCCCCAACATGGAACGGCTCGGAAACATGGCAGCAATTCTTGAGTTGATATGAGGAGAATTATCAATATCGTCAATGAATAAGATCCGCCCCGTCTTCATCACAGCGGCAGTGGGTGGAGCATCATCTGGTTCAAACTGCATGTATGGGTAGATATCCTTCATCGAACCATAGGCCACCGTGGGAATTGGAATGTTCCTTTCTTCATCCCAAAAAGCAAAAAAGGCATCGTCCGCATTGAAGAGGTGGGCCACTTTTTCCGTCAGGATCTCCAGGGTGGTTTGCAGGCTGTCTGCTTCCAATGCACGAGCGGTGATCCCATTGAGAAGCTCAAGAAAGCTGGTATGCGATTCGCGGGATTGCTCAAACTGTTCCAATTTGTGGATAATAGCCTTGCGCTCTTGAAGAAGAGATGCATAGCTCCCTGTTACAACAGCCACCAGGAATAGCGAGAATACGTCTATTACATTGCCCGGACTTATGAACAGTTCGAATGGAGAATGGTCTTTGATCAGAAGAATGAAAATATTGGCAAGAATGGAAAAGGCTGCCACGGCAAGCCCGCCAACCCAGCCATAGTACCAACTTGCAGCAATGATCGGAATAAGGGCAAGCGAACCGATCCCAGTTCCAACTTTGTCATGATAGACGAGGAATAAGCCTACATATCCCACAAAGACAAATAATATAAGGAGGTAGGGAGGGATTCTGTATCGTTTCTGGAGAACTCGATTCATGGCACTACTTTATGATAAAACAGATACTCAGAAAACTGTTTTCATACATCCTTCGTATTCATTTTATTCTCTGTACCATGACACAAGAATTACAATTTCAAGATTTTTCTCTCTCCAATTTTGTATAAAGAAATGGGTGATTCCCCCACTGGCAACAAACCCATCCACGGTCGTTATATATTCACATTGTTTGGGTTCATGATGTATTGCCACCAGTTATTATGGATACCATTGATATGTCCGGCTGTTTTGGGAAGATGACTTAACCACCACACATGATGTCTGCGAATATCGCCGTTTCCCCAATCACGGGTTGTCACAGGGCGCTTCAGTCCTTTGAAGTTGGGAAAGTTGTAATACCAATCGTCACACTCACTGATCACCGTGGAGGGGTTTCCCCAGTCGTAATCACGGTCGCTGTTGGGCGCAAAATGGACATTACCTACAGCTGCCCGGCCGGGACTGGTTTTCTCGTAGCGGGTAAATCGTTCCCACAAGTTATCTTCACCACGTAGACGTTCGAAAGTCTTTTGCATGATCGACTCAACGCGATGCCCTAAATTCTCGAGCATCTCCCCCACACCACGCTCATACGAAAACCCCATGATGACAAAACGGCGCAGGGATGTTTCAGTGTTGACCAATGGAGGCGCATTGCACCAAAATGCGCCCGGGCCGGCCATGATCGATTCGTAAAACCCGGCATGAGGAAAATTCCAGATCCATACTTCATCGATCTCATCATTGGCTACGCGCTGCAAAATATTAAAGCGATCAATGATGGCATGGTAATCCGCTTCCTGCGGCATGTAGGGACGCCGCGCACCGCGCACTACATCAAGATAGGTCTGCGGATCATACACATAACCATCCACCTTAGAGGGAAAGGCATCCACATCGATGCGTTCGACGATCTGATACTGGACCAATCCCCCACTCGCCAGTTGCACATCGGATATATATCCTTTGGAGAGTTCTTCCGGGTCGTTCCAGTGCATGAACCCGGAAAGTTTCTGCCCTGTTGACCTATCCATTGTAGGTTCATAGACGATGACGAGTGTTCGCAGGACCGTCTGTTCGGGAGGTTCGTTCCCAATAACAACGGGAGCCATTGTCGGCTTTGAAACAGGAGGCGTATTTTTGGGTCGGCGAAAAAGAGAAAAGATGGAATCAAGGATCGGCATAAGTATCTTTCCACTTGCTCAGCGCAGTCAATTATATGAATTATGGGAGGTTCGTTGCGAAGTAGACTTGATTGCCAATGGCGAGATAAAGCACATAATTGGGACTGACTGCCATCGAACCTACGTTACCCGATTGGAATGGACTGTTCTCGCTCGCAAAGCCCGTCACTTGATTTTGCAGCTCGAGCGAACGCGGCGACAAACGGAAGACGCTTCGGTTTTCAGAGTCCAACAGCAACACAACCGGGTTGGGCGGATTGGTCAGGGTCATCTGAGTGAAATGTGCCTGCGCGAAGATATCAATGTCGCGGTGTGCGGGGTAATTGTCCACATGCGGCGCCGGGTCCTGGCAGCGGGTCGGTGTTTCAGCAATACGGCTGTAGATACAGGTGGTGAGATGTCCGTCTGCGTGGAGCAGATACATATCATCACCACTTATAGCCATATCAATGGCGCTTTCGATGTTGGGAATCTGATTGCCAAAATAGAAATAGGGCGTATCCGTGAAGGAGCTATCCTTACCCACAAAGACCCATACTGCGCGTGAGGTGGCATCGAGCACGTACAAGTTGCCGTTATCGAGCGCAAAGGACGTGATACGTCCCCAATTGGTATTGGGAAGGGCGGGAAGTGGAAAGACCTGCGGAACCTGCCCCGGAGAACAATACAAAAGGTTTCCAGCCGTATCGATGCCGAGTACAGTCGCCCCAACGGCATTCACCTTCGGCAGCGCCAGAATATCCACTAGCGTGCCAACCTGATAGCCAGCATACGTTCCCGGTTGACAACTAAACGTGTTATCAAGCTCCAGGCTGCGACCGGTAAAGGAAGCATGCAGGATGCTGCCACGATCGGCATCGAGCATGTAAAGTTCGCTCTCGCTGGCTGCCATGCGGCTGATCTGGGTTGAACCGCCAAGCCCATTCGTGAAGGCGGGGATGAATTCAAGCCGCAGCACGCCCATTAGTTTATCGAGATTCGCCTGGGCATCGTCTCGCACCAATTTCAATTCGGGTGTGTCGCGATAATCATCCGCCTGATCGACGAGCTCGAGGACTTTCATCCATTGATCGCGCTGACGGGTCGGATCGGTCTCACTGACCGCGCGGTCACGTTCGACAGTGGCATTCAAATACAGTTCGCGATAGCGCTCGCTCAGTCCGTACTTGTCGTAGATGACCCAGGAAACAACAGAGACCAATACGGGGATCACCAACGCAATGAACGCCAGCAAATAGGTTGGGACCGCCAATTGCTGGTTGGGATTCGCCTCGGCTCCGGGGAGCAGACGCGGCAGAAATTTATGCATGAAAGACGCGATGCTCTCGTTCACACGCCGCCCGGCCTTGATCCCACCTGCCATCACTTTCGCCATCTGACGCGTCGCTTCGGCATGCGCGTCAGAACGTGCCTTTGCCGGTTTGCTTTCCACCACGATCGGCTCTTCGATGATCTCTTCTTCATCCTCTTCTTCGATCTCAGGCTGAGGGACAGACGGGGCAATGATGGGCGTAGAAACAGGTTCTGTGGCTTTCGCCCGTGGGATCGACGGCGGGAAATTGCGCGGTGTTGTCGTAGATGAAGCCTCAGGCTTGGAAAGAGGCGGCGTGCTTTCAGGCTGCGGCGGGATCGCATAGGCCGACGGTTGAACCATGTGTGCCGCAAAATCTGCCAGCGCATCCAACTCTTCTTCTGTAATGGATGGTTTCTCTGCCTGAAAACCAGAAACAACATCAACTGGTCCTTCTTCAAGCGGAACAGACTCTTCGACGGTGACGGGTTCCTCCACAATGGGAGTCATCACTGGCGGCGCGGGATGCGTGGAGCCGACCTCAGGGCGCAGGACGGTAATCACCCCATGTCCCGCATGTGCCTGCATCAACGCCGAGTTCAGGTCACCTTGTGTCAGGGTCAGTTTGCGATAGCTTGCCTCCAGTGAAGTAGGTGGGCGTTCATTTAACAGATCAGCTTCCCAGTCTTTCGGGAATTTTCCGCACAGGGCAAGCAGATCCTGGGTATGAAGTTCGACTTGTGAAAAATACGATTGCACGCTCTGGCTGGAACCGAGCCCTTTACCCGACAATGCAGGATCGTAGATATGACGTGACACGCCCTCACTCACCCACACCGCGTGTGTAGGTCCGCTGAGCAGCAACGTACATTGTTCGGCACGCACCACAGCCAGAACGAGATGCCCCAATGCATATTGACCGCGACCCGTTGTTGAAAGATTGCGCTCAAGCAAAACATTGTTGATCGATTCGGCTGCCTTACGCATGGCGAAGGTCAACGAACCGGTGCTCTGATAAAAAGATGTCGCTGTGTTGTTGAGAAGCGTCTTGAGTTCCACCGCTGAGAACGACGCATTGCCAGCCAGCATGAGGTAAATGATCAGGTTGTCATGCTCGCGTCCACGTGCAGTGCGGCGCGGAGGTGTGACAGCCAGCAACCCGGGCAGCTCGGCAACTTCCTGTCCGTTAACTCTGTGAATGGGGAGAATGGTTAGATCGAAAATGGTCACGGCGTAAGAATGAAGGAAAGGTTGCCATCATTATACTGGTAAAATTTCCGGCCGGGACGATTGACCATAGACAATAAACCAAGGATAAATACTCTTCATGGACTTTTTTTTGCACAAGAATTTTTCAGAGCTTTCTGAAACCGAATGGAACACGCTGGTGGAAGCGAGCATTACAGACACACCTTTTTCACGGTATGAATACCTCAGCGAATGGTGGAAGACTCTGGGCGGAGGGGAATGGAACGCAGGAGTTGACGGCCGCCAACCTGAACTTGTTTTGATTTCTGCTCGCGAGAACGGGCAACTCATCGGCATCGCGCCGCTGTTCATCGCCGATTATGATGGTCAGCATGCGCTTCTGCTTGTTGGCAGCATCGAAATTTCTGACTATCTGGATCTGATCGTCCGCGCCGAGGATCATACGCGCTTCATCTGTGGGTTGCTGGACTTTCTCGCCTCTTCCCACGCAGACGTGTGGTCTGCGCTCGACTGGTACAACCTCCCCGATTCGTCTGCCACCTTGGCCGCCCTCAAAGCGGAAGCCGCCAAACGCGGCTGGACTCATCACGAGGAGATCTACCGTCCCACCCCGCGCATCGCCCTGAACGGATCGTTCGAAGAATATCTCTCACGCGTCGAAAAGAAGCAGCGCCATGAGATTCGCCGCAAGATGCGCCGCGCGGCCGAAAGCGAAAAGAAGGTTCATTTCCACGTGATCGACTCGACCGCCGATATCGATACGGAGATAAACGATTTCTTCAATTTAATGGTCCAGGACCCGAACAAGGAACAATTTCTGCATCCCGAAATGCGTGAGCAGATGACAATCACCATTCGCAATGCGTTCCAGCAAGGCTATCTCTGGCTTGCCTTTCTGGAAATCGATGGCGTCAAAGCCGCCGCATCCCTGAATTTCGATTACAAAAACAAACTGTGGGGCTACAACTCCGGCGTCGGCCGTGAACACATGGAACTCTCCCCAGGCTGGGTGCTGCTGGCTCACGTCATTCAATGGTGTTGTGAAAATGGACGCTATGAATTCGACTTTATGCGCGGGGATGAAGACTACAAGTATCGCCTTGGAGGGGTCAATAAATATGTGATGAGAGCAAAGATTACAAAATAAAATTGAATATGATAACATTTATCGCAGAGGTGTCCCATGCGTGACATAACCAACGAAATCTTTGAACTGATCCGCCGTACATCTTCCAGCCTGCCAAAGGATGTGGAAGACCAGCTGAAAGCATCCATTGAAAAGGAAGAACCAGGCTCTGCTGCACGCGGCGCTCTCGAGACCATTTTGAAGAACATCGAGCTCTCACGCGCCAATTCCACACCGATCTGTCAGGACACGGGTACGCCGATCTTTTATATTCATTACCCTGAAGGATGGAGCACGCGCAAACTGCGCGAGCAGGTCCGCACTGCGATGGCAGAAGCGACCAAACGGTCTTATATGCGGCCGAATGCCGTGGATGCGATCTACGACAAGAATTCAGGCAACAACCTCGGCGGCGAGGACTTCCCCTATATCCATTTTGAAGAAGTGGATGCCGACCAGCCATTGACCGTGGAACTCATGCTCAAAGGCGGCGGATGCGAGAACGTGGGTGCACAATATTCCCTGCCCGACAACCGCCTCGGTGCGGGACGTGATCTGGCAGGTGTACGCAAGGTGGTGCTGGATGCGGTCCAACAGGCGCAGGGCAAGGGATGCGCGCCTGGAATTCTGGGCGTATCCATCGGCGGTGATCGTGGCTCGTCCTATATCAAATCGAAGGAAGTCTTACTTAGCAAAATGGGCACGCGCAACGAGGACCCGAAGCTCGCCGAACTGGAGGAACGACTTACAAGCGAAGCGAACGAAATGGGCATTGGTCCCATGGGCTTTGGTGGGCAGACGACGGTGCTCGATACCAAGATCACCGGCATGCATCGGCTTCCTGCTTCCTATTTTGTATCGGTCTCGTACATGTGCTGGGCATACCGCCGCCGCAAGATGACCGTTAAGGGCGATAACGTGGAATACGATTAGGTTCCGAACAGAAAGAAAAACGGGATGGATCAAAAATCCATCCCGTTTTTTGTTTTACATCAGAAGCAATCTCTTCAGCGTTTCACCCAACCAATGCTCATATTCTTCCGCAGACCAGCCGCGATCTACCATAAGTAAGTTGTAGACTTCGGCACTGGTCAACGTCCAAAGCGTTTCGACGGCGGTTTGTTTATCCAGACGCAGTGTTCCATGGGCAGTCACACAATCGACAAAATAATTCATTCCCTGAATGCGTCCGTTCAAATATTGTTTCAGCAATGTGGCGATCTCAGATTCAGTTTTGGCCGCGCCACGCATCATTTCGAACATCGGTGCGACGCGCGACATGATGATCTGGATCCGTTTGGCAAACATCTCGATCTGCCGGCGCTGGTTCGTCTCCGCCTCCACTTCTTTGATGTAGGCACGTGCCAGCAGCGGAACCGGGTCGCCGTCCCCCACCACTGCCACATCCACCACTCGCGACAGGATCGCACGCTTATTTCCAAAGTTGGAGTAGATCGTCTCGGGAGCAATGCCCGCCTTTAGTGAGATCGCCTCAATGGATGTCCCCATATAGCCGCGCTCAATAAAAAGCTGCTTTGCCACCTTCAGGACCTGCATTTGTGCCTCAAGCGACTGGGCCTTTCTGCGGCTAGAATCATATTTTCGTTTGGTTGGATTCTTCTTCGCCATCTTCTTGACATTTCATCCGGTTCGTCTTATTATACCAATATTCAATACAGTTTTACTGTATCTAATTTACCGGTTGCTTTCTGGAAAGGAATCTACAAATGAATATCCTGATGCTGGTTCTTCGTATCTTTCACATCGCAGGCGCGATGGTTTGGGGCGGCGGTGCGCTGATCATGGAATTCTTTATCGGCCGCACAATTCTTGCCACCGGGGAATCGGGGCAGAAATTCGCACAACACCTCATGAACAAGGTTCGCATGCACAGATTTATGACAGCGGCAGCCCTTTCCACAGTTCTGGCAGGGGTTGTGCTCTATTGGATCGACTCAAATGGCTTTTCCTCCGCCTGGGTCCGATCTGGCACCGGGATCGGTTTTGGCGTTGGTGCTGTGTTCGGACTGGTTGCATTTGTCTCCGGTGCGATCTTCGGAGCGAGCAACGCCAAGCTCGCCGCGGTCGGCGCACAAATCCAGGAAAAACCGACGAACGAACAGCTCTCACAGATCCAAGCCATCCAGAAGCGGATCAAGACTGCCTCTCCCATCCATGTGTTCAGTATGATCGTTGCCATGTTGCTCATGGCAACTGCGCGTTATCTGACTTTCTAAAAATAGATCAGCCCCACCAGCAACGAAACTCGCTCCTGCGGGTTTCGTTTATTTAATTAGTAATGTGCTATGGAGGATCATGTGACCCAAAACATCTTTATGAGCTATTCACGCCGCGAGTTGGGCTTTGTAGATGATCTGGTCGCCAAACTCGAAGGTGAAGGCTACTACGTCTGGCTGGATTATCGGATGTTAATCCCCGGCTCACCGTGGAAGGGACAGATCGACAAGGGGCTGAACGAAGCGGATACCGTCCTGCTGGTGGTTTCGAAGGCATCCCTTGCGTCAAAGTATGTGGCCCTCGAATGGCAGCACTTCCTGGATACAAACAAGCGCGTCATTCTTCTGATCTTTGAGGCGGTGGACCTACCCAAGGAACTCGAGAAATACGAGTGGGTGGATTTCCGCGGCAGCTACAAAGCCGGGTTGGAGGAACTACTCTCCCAGTTGAAACAACCCGCGAAAGAGGATCACCCCGTCCCCGAGACAGGTTTCAAAGCGCCGACGATCGTTTGGGTGGCCATCGTGGTCAGCGCGTTGGTGGCGTTATTATCGCTTTATGAAATCTGGACTATTTTTATTCCGTGGATCCTGGTTCCCCTGCCCTATAGAATATACAGGCGAAAATTCAATTTCACCCAGGTGCAGACTTCTCTATGGGCACTGCCTATCGCGTCGCTTCTGTCCCTGGTCGTATATGATGATCCTTCCCAGGACATCATGGTTGGGCTCGGACTCATCTTTGGGCTGGCTCTCTTATTCATTCTTCGCTCCAAGTCCATGCAGCGCTGGGGGCGGCCAGAAGCCATCATCCCCAAATACATCAACCCGCATGACCCGAAGATCAAAGACCCCGCGCCGGTCCCATTTTACGTGGATTACGCGCCCGAAGACCGGGTTATTGCAGCCGACCTGATCAAGACTCTCACCAAATACGGACATCCACAAGTGGAAAAACTCGAAGATGCCAGAGCGGTCTTCGTATTGATCTCAAGATTCAAGTCGGATACCGAGGCGAATCCCCAACAACAAATGGTCTTCCCGATTTTGATCCAGACCAATGACAATATCTCGGAAAAATTATCCAAGATCCAGTGGATCGACTTCCGTCCCGGCGTGCGCGGGATCGAAACCATTGCACAGTTACTGCCCAACCCTAAGGAACTGCTCAAGGCACTCGGCATGCGGCCGGTTAGTTCACAGACCGTATATTCTCCTGTCATTACAGCCATCTACTTCTTCGTAATCCTCCTGACTGTGGTCAACGTCGGTGCATCACTGGATTATGTCTTTTACTCCGACACCATGGCGTATGCATCTGACGAGACGTTTGGTTCCACAATCATTCAGTTCATTATCAATTTGATCCTGTTCAGCGGGTTGGCTTTTTTCATGATACGCGGTCTTACAAGTCGAAAAGGTATCTTCTCCCGCTTCCGCTTCATTGTCCTGGGAGTCGTCCTGCTGGGCATCTTGATCTTGTGGCAAACAAACCTGGATGCGATCATCCTGGAAGAATTGACATCTGCCGGCGTTGATCTCAATGAGATCGGGATCAGTTTTTCCAATCTGGCGATCTTCATTTATTTTTTGGGGATCATCCTGACCGGATTCATATTCCTACGAAATAGAAAAGATATCCGAAACTGGTTCCCGGCAAAAAAGTAGTTTCTACCCAGAATCAAAAAGAAGGCTCGTGCGAGTCTTCTTTTTTTTACCAGGTTAATGCTTCTCGACCCTGCTGAAGAATTCGTCCTGTAATCGTTTCGTTTCGGTATCATCTTTGATGGCACGGATCACTTTTGCAAACGCCCGCGCCCGTGCATCGAGCCAGCGATTCCCTTTCTCGGCAGTCGCGGGGATGCCATCGCCACGATAATGACTAGGGTGATCGGCATACCACCAGATACCCACGTCCACACCCAGGTCGAGCAGATGTTGCAGACGGCCAAGCGGCATTCCTTCGCCATCACTGGGCAACGCATCGCTATGAACGAGCTCTGGACGGATCGCCAGGATCGCGCTGGTCTCCTTCTCCCCGGCGTGCCCATCCACGGTCGTTTCCCACTGTGCCTTGATCATCGCACCATCTTCCTCGCTAAACTCCGGCGTCACAACGTAGACTATATAGTCGCGTGGACTTGCCAGTTGTATTTGCGTAAAGTAATGGATCAGGTTGTCGTTACCGCCATGCGCATTGACGAGGACGATCTTCTTGAGCCCATTGCGGGCGATCTCGCGGCAGACATTCTCCAGCAAGTGGATCGTCAGTTCAGGGTCGATGCCAATGCAGCCGGGATAATGCCGCGCTTCCAGGATCTGTGTAAAAATGTAATCTGGAAAAACAATAGCCGCTTCCAACGCAGCAGCCCGGTTGCAGACTTCACGCCCAATGAACATATCGGTCGCCAGTGGCAGATGATGTCCATGGCGCTCGATGCACGATAACGGAATCAGGCACACGCCTTCGGCTTTTTGAACCGCGTCTGTAAACATATCTCCGGTTAATTCTTCCCAACGCATAGATCAACTCCTTTTAGGTTTTATCCGCCTGGCGTAATCGAACCGATTGCCAGGAACGAGAAGATCAACACATCCTGCCAAAAGTGGATGAACCAGGCCCACCATAATCCGCGCGTTTCTAGCATGGATTTCCCTAAAAACCAGCCAAGGAAACCCGCCATAAGCACACCGATCATGCCATAGGGCACACCATAGAAATGTCCGATTCCAAAGTAAGTTGCCATCAATAATAACGCTTGCTGCCTGCCAACCACATTTTCCAGGACTGACAGAAACGATGCTTTATAGGTCATCTCTTCATTGAACGCGTTCAATGCCGCAGCGAGCAAGATCGCCGGGACAAAGGGCAACGCACGGATGACAAGGTCCAGTGGTGGGCGGCCTGCCAGGATCAGGAATGCCAACGTACCGGAACTGATGATAATGGCAAAATTACGTCCCAGCTTGTTCCATGGTTCCCCATCCTTAATGCCCAACCATGTGACAGGTTCGGCAGGTGCGCTTGTGTTCCCTTTGACTAGAAAGAATGTGCTGGCATGTTTTTTGAAAATGAACAACACGCCAATGATCACAAGGGTCACCAGCAACCGCAATGATTGTTCGGCAGGCATATACACACTAAATGATGGATCCGTCAGCCAAACCTGATAAAAGGAGAATTGATCGATCTTGGTGTAGACGAACCATTCCACTCCCACCAGTACAAGGAACAGAGTGAAGAACGGTCGCAACGCACGGACATCGTTCCAAACGAATGTGAGCAGAAGTCCCACAAGAACAACGGAACCTGCAATAACGGCACCCAGATCGGCAGAGACAGGGGAGCCAAATACTTCCTGCAAAATGATCCTGGGTAAACCTGATGAAAGTATAAGGAACACCCACGCTGTGATGATCAGCATTCTCGGTTTGCTCGTCATGAATTCTCCTCGATGAAATTTCCGGCTTTTATTGTAGCATTTCCAGCAACCCAGTTGGATAGAGAATCTCTTTCCCCATGCTAAAATCTGTAATATTCTTCCACACCGCGCGGATCTCCTCCCCATTCGCTTCTTTTCCCACGATCACATCCTGGCCATACAACTCAGAGTCTTCCAACACCCCATCGTAGATGAGCACGATCTCGTGATGCGAGTTCCCATTAAAGGTAAAAATATTCTCCACAGTACCAAGATACATCAAACTTTCGCGTTCGACTTCCACGTTCAATTCTTCCATCAGTTCACGGCAGACCGTATCCATGCTGGTCTCACCGAATTCGATACCGCCTCCTAATGGGCGATAGAACGATTCACCCTTCACCGGGTCAAATCCTTGATTCACAAGAATGCGATCTCGATTGCGAAACACACAAATGGCAAGTGGACGAATTCGTTTCTTCTTCATATACCCTCCAAAAAAGTAGGGACGGATCGCAATCCGTCCCTACAGCATTACAACGTAATCAGTTCAGCCTGTTTCCGCAGGGATTCTCCTGCGAGATTTGCCTGCATTGACCAGGGACCCGTCCACGTGACGGTGACTGGCAGGACTTTGCCCTTCAAGTTCTCATCTGATTCGACAAAGACCAGTTTATTCGTGGGTGTGCGTCCACGCCAGCGGTTCTTTACCTTTTCTTCGAACAGCACTTCCACCGTCTGGCCGAGGTATTTCTTGTTGATCTCAGCTACCAGCTGTTCCTGTAGATCTTCCAACATGCGGAAACGGCGCATCTTCTCTTCGTCACTCACGTTGTCATCCATACGGCGGGTGGCGACGGTCCCTTCACGGGAGGAGTAGCGCGCCAGATGGGCAACATCCAGTTTGAGGTCAGCAAGGACGCGATAGGTTTCCATGAACTGTTCGTCAGTTTCGCCGGGGAAACCAACGATAATGTCCGTTGCGATGGAACAATCGGGAATCCGTTCGCGGATCTTTGCCACGAGGTCGCGATATTCCCG
>CAZKSG010000044.1:0-27149 GCA_964555335.1 uncultured Anaerolinea sp. | reverse complement strand
TTTGTCATTTTTTGTCCTTTATCGGTAGTGAACCATTTTCAAAAGAATACTCTGCATTATACCGACTCACCATTATTCAGTATTGATCTTCACACTGAGGATCAGTTTTCCTGTTTCTGTTTTAATATCAACAGTTTTGATCAAGCTAAGGAGCCTTTTCTGTTCTGGATCCGTTATCAAAGCTTCAACATCCATGGAGACTTGATCGCGAAAGATGGTGATTCCAGGAGGCAATGCCTTTAGTAGTGCTCCCATCTTCGCCAGCAAAACATGATTTTCAAGAAATGCCCTGACCGTTGGCGAATATGTAAAATCCATGGAACCGAACAGTTTTAATTTGAGGTTCAACGGCCAGGGCCAGATGGATGTTTTGAGGTGCAGGTCCAGCCGATTCTGCGGTTCGATGGAGACGCGACAGGATGTGATGCTTTGATTTCCCTGAACCGCAGCCGTGACCAGCTCATTGATCAACCGCTCCGATACAGGAATCGAGGCGTCAACGGTCAGCCCGGGCAGTTCAGAAAAGTTCGTTTGGACAAGTCGTTGAAAGATGGAGTCCATAAATTAAAAACGAATTGTTTGTTACGCAATATGCCTTATGGTGTTGCGGTTACAACTGCTGTAGGAGTGAATGTCACTACAAGCGTTGGGGAGGGTGTGGATATGGGGATAGGCGTTTCACTCAAAGTAGCAGATTCTTCCGGTAGACCTGTGATCAGGATCTGCCAGGCGATGTCGAGATCGTCGCTGGCGGCAACAGGGAAGCTCGGCAAATTAGACAGGGCCAGCTCGAGGCGGCGAATGACCGCATCCACATCATCTGCAAGAGAACCTTTCAGGCTGGGCTGAACTTCCACGAGCAGATCGCGCGCAGATTGCACATCCTGTTTTGCAAAGCCGAAATTGCTTTGATACATGTACAACCGGGCACGAGAGAGTAACTCCATGGATTTCATCAGGTTTATCTGACGCTGCAACTCGGCAGACATCATTTCATCCTGTGTTTGAAGTTCAGATTGCATTTTTTCCAGCGCAGCCAGAGATTTTGTATGCGCAGCAACATCGGTCTCGATTTCGCTCATACGCTTGTCCAACTCGATCAATGATTGGGCTTGTTCAGCCTGTCCGGCTTCAGAGGCAGACAGGGTGGTTTGCACCTCCACAAGCTGCTCCTCGAGCTGTTTCTGCCGGGTTTGCAATTCAGCCGTCTGTGCCGTGTTCCGCTCGACAGGCACGATGAATTTTTGATATAGCATCGGCAAGCCATAGTAGAGTGCCGCGCCAAAGATCGTAAACAGGATCACCCAGAACACAAGGCGGAAGAATATGTTGAAGAAGCGACGGATGCGCTCTATTGCACTCGGACCTTTCGGCGCGGGAGGCGGTTCAGGGGTTTGTTCAGGAGTCGCCTCAAGAGTGGAGTCCGGAACTGGTTCCACCTCGGCCGGCGTATCGAGAGCGGGATCATCCATTTTTACTAACCCGGTTTCGGCTTCGGGTTCGGGCTCTTTTACTCGTTTCGCCATGAAAACCTCCAAGTGAACAGTCTGGTCATATATTCATTGTAAGCGATTTTAAACAGGAAACAAAAACGGTCTCGATACCATCAAAGACCGTTTTGTACGTGTAACATCAGCGCCTGGGAATCTATTTTCCCTTCTTTTCGACTTTCTCAAGCGCGAGGATCAGTTTATCCTGCTTTTCACTCATCTGGAGCAGAATCGTCAACGCTTCAGACAGCGCAAGATATGGGGCGCCAGCCAAAATGCCACCCAGGAATGCAGCAATACTCATCCAGGCAGATTCCTCCTGACTAAAGAGATAAAACGCATACACTGCTCCACCGACCACAGACAAAATCCCCAGGATACGCAGGATGACCAGGAACACCGGCAATACCTGGTACGGATGGTTTACAACTTTTTGTTGTTTCTGCGTTACTTCCAATTTTTCAGCATAGGCTTGTAGATTAAATCCACAATCACAAGTGATGACGGAATTGGGTTGTTCGCGATTGCAATTTGGACAACGAATCATGATGTAGCTCCTGAAGAATGATTTAACGACACACTTTTTACAAAGTGCCCTATTTTGCCCCAATCCATTTGCCATTTCAAGGGTGACAATCAGGTGATCAAAATCAAAAGCGGTCTCATGGATATCTCACCCGAGACCGCTCTTGACGCCATGTTATAACCAGGAAGACTTATGGAACATAATAAGTCACGATCAACTGCGGAACGTTGGCGCTGGTGGAACTCCCCGAATAGAACTTCATATAGTCCGCACTTAGATCGTCATTATCATCCTTGGTAAAGGACAGCCGGAACTGGGTCGTGCCGATCTTATTGATCAATAGGAGGTTGGCGTCATTAAGTTGGGTCGCATACCAGGTGGAGGTTAGTGGTGCAAACGAGTCGCGAATGGAACCCGTTGTCGCGGCGGCCGCAAAATCCGTTTTCTGCAAGGCCACGTTATCACTAAAAGAGCCGCTGCGAATATCAATGAACAACGAACCGTGAGTGCTGAAAGGATCGGTTCCTACAATTCCCTGTCGTTTCATCTTCAACTGTACAGACACGACCACAGCATTGTCAGGCAGGGAACTCGTGTTGAAGGAAAGGAAGCCCCGATATTGTTTGTCTTTCGGGTCATCCCCCACATCGAAGAACGTGGAGCCTCGATCAAGGGTGCCGCCTACATTCGTGTTCTCTCCCGATTCCAGGACCCAACCGTCATACGTCGCATTCGATTTGAACGTCACGTTTACCAGAGTCGTGATGGATTTATTGATCGTATACGTCTCGCCTGCGCTGAAATTCCCATTTCCGATCCCTGCTCCACCCAGGGGATTGTCCCTCGAATCAAGGATGCTATCGTTATCCGCAACATCCAGGCGAAGGGTCCCATTCGTGGTGCCGGTATTGACGTTGACAGTATAGACCGTTTCAGAAACCGGTGTGACTCCCACGATAGCCGCATCTGGAATATTGGAGACCACGCTGAAATCATCCACATCCACACCTGTCACGGGTTCTGAGAATTGGATCTGAAAGTCCACGGCGGCGGCTTTGGTAGGGCTTGAATTGAGACGCGTACTGGAAAGAACCATTGGCGGCGGGTCGTTTGTAAATTCATATGCGCCGACATCGGGGGCATTCCCAATGAAATCATCGTTGATACCGGGAAGCAGGACTCCACGGTCAATGTTGGGGCTGTTGGGAAGAAGTTTGAAATCGCCCCTTGCCGGGTTGATCAGTCCAGGAACCGATTCATATCCGTTACATTCGAGACCACGTGCAGAACACAAGGCAGAGATCGTGCTGTAGTTTACGTTCTCCCATTTAAAATGTGGACCTGTGGAACTGGTATACCAGTTGTCGTGATTCCAATCGTTTCCTGTTGAACCGGTAGGCACTTCGTAAATTGAGTATCCGGTATTCTGGAAAATGTTATTGCGCATCACCACATTACGGACATAAGTGATCAGATCGGCACCGTTGATATTGCTTGTACTGGTCCACCAGGTGTTCTGATAAAAATACACGACACCATCCGAGTTATCGGCGAATTTGATGCCTCTGCCGGTGTAGTTGGCAAACGTGGAACGCAGCACCCAGGTGGGTCCCTGTGTGACCGGTGCAATGGAAACGCCGATAAAACTTCTGTCCACGGTGTTATCGCGGAAGCGATGGTTGACACAGGCGCCTTCCGGTTCAAGCGCATCATCCATAATGTGGTGGATGTAGTTGCGGTAAATATCGGCATCGAAAGCGAGTTCGGGATCTTCAATGACATTCGCAGCAGAAGAGCCCGTGTAGATCCCATTGAAAAAGTTGGAAATCGTGTTATCGCGGACGATCGCGCCGACATGTCCACGCACGATGACCGCTGTGCCTTCCATGTAACTCCCCTTGACGGATGCCCATGGCCATTCCGCTGTCTTCGTGTCTGACACATCGTTCGCTTCGATACGTACGTCGTTGCCCTGCTCGTCTGTCCCATTCCAATTGATGAAGATTCCCAATTGCATATTATGGATTCGGTTGTTACGAATCACCAGATGAGATGAATTCAATGTGCATACACCGCATCCATTTGTAGTCGTCCCATAGAAGCGGGTTTCGAATCCCTCGATCCAAATCCAACCCCGGGCATCGAGATCGAACGCATGATTAAGACGCGGCACCTGCCACGTGTGTCCAGACGGATCATCCAGACTACGCACGTACAACCGCAGCGTGCTCGGCTCGTAGAACCAGCCTTCGTTCATCGCAACACCGCCATGCCCTAGTGCCTGATTAAGCCCTGTCTTGTCGTCGTATTGATAATAACGTTTCCCATCCCGCGCCAGATAAGCAACGGGGCCATTAATCTTCGTGAACCATACATGGGATACTGAGTACGCGGTCCAAATCGCACCTGAGAGACGGTCTGCACTATCCAGGATCGCTGCGTTTCCCGCCGCCTTGACCTGAATCCAATTGCCAGGCGTTCCCGAAGCCGGGAAAGTGACCGCCTCCCGATATACGCCATCAGCCACCAACACTTGAGTTCCTGGGCTGGCAACATTGACCGCATCCTGAATCGTCTGGAAAGGAGCCGCTGTAGACCCATCCCCACCAGGCAGAGCGTCGTCATCCACGTTAAGTATCACAGAGGGAGCAAAGGAAAGTTGGTCTGGCTGTGTGCTCACAGAGCCAACGATCTCAGATAGGCCATCAAATACTCGCACGTCATACGATGTGGCAGGCAAAAGATTGAACAGGCTGCCGATCAAACGACCATCGCCGATACGTGTGAGTGGATGCCCACTGCGCCAGACGGTCTCCCCGCTCGGGCGATAGAACAACTCTGCTGTGGAGGGTAAGCCCGTGCCACTGACCGCCACACCGACTGTTTCAATATTGGCAACGAAATCAAGAGCGGTAAAAACAGCAGCGGCATTCGATTTTGCCGTGACAGGCAGGCTTGCAGAGGACAAGGCAAATGCCAGCATTAACGCAAAAAAGGCCCGGAACATGGCTTTCATAACATCACTTCCTTTTGGAACCAGACCGCGGTTCCACTACTAGTGTATGGCCGGGATATCCCTTTTACAATCTGCTTTTCAGACAGTCATGGAGTTGTAATCTTGAGGTAGGAGGGCATATCTATCCATTTTAGTTGTCCGAACAGGAACGCGCCAACGATCTGACCGAGACCGTTTCTACTCACAAGTGTTTATAAACGTATCAAGGAAAAATTTTACAAATAACAAGTTCAGCAGGAGGCTTACCATGTACACCAAACCAAAAGGATTTAACCGGGTCGGGGTCATTCAATGCTTTCTGGCAGCGTTCTTCGTGCTATGGTTCCTGATCTTGCCGGAAAAAGGGATCTACTTTGCCTGGCCCGTTGTGCCAGAATTAACGGCGATGTTCCTGGGGGCGGGCTTCATCCTGCGCAGCTACTTTGGTTATCACCTGTGGCGCGATAAGTATTGGTATACCGTGCGTTGGAGTATGTTCGGGGATTACGCCTTTCTCAGCGTGCTCTTTATCACCACGTGGTGGCACATCCGCGAAATGAATTGGGACTTGCAGGGTGTCGGCTCAGGGTTGAAGGTCTTCAGCCTAGTTATCGTCCATGTATGGGTGTTTGCCTATACGTTCGAACCGTTGACCGTCTTTCTCCTCCACCCACGCAATGCTGAAGCAGACACCCCCATTCCAGATACCATATCCGAGGGGAAACTGCTGCCGCCTTTAAAATCCGCTTTTATCGCAATGTTCTATGCGGGTGCAGCGCTCTGGGCGCTATTCTTCTTCACGCCCGAATTTGCGAATCTACGATGGCCATGGGAATTGAATCCGTTCGATGCACGCATCATGTCTGCATGGTTTGCAGGTGTGGCGGTCTGGTCCATCAGCATGTATTTCATGAAAGATTGGGTCGAAGTGAAAATGGGCGTGCGGGCCATTCTGCTTTTTTTGCTGGGAGAGTTGGGAGTGTGGCTCTTCGCCTCTTCACGCTATGAACTGAATCACACCGACATCGCAACGAGGCAGGGAATGGCTTACGGGCTTGCGCTGGCAGTAATGTCTGCCTGGCTATTGTTCGCTTATTGGAAACAGGAACAGGCACGCAAGAGTCGATAACAGTTACACCACAGATGCGCCTCGATGGTGAGCGCTGGCATCGTACACTTTTTTCCGGGCAAGATTGATTAACCCCAGCGGCGTGAAATCCTTTGTGTTCCAGGGATTGAACGCCATGTGTTCCATATTCAGTTGCAATTGGTCGTCAAACTCCTGTTTGGGGATAATCAGAGATGCGATCGGAATCGGGGGTGAATCCGATTCCTGCCATTCGATATACGCATCATCGACGGGCGTTCGATTCTCATCCACAAAGAGTTGGATGCAAAATTCGAAACGTAGTTCAGCTTCTTCGAGTGCAGCATATAATGCCTCCCGAAGGTAATGCTCAGGCGAGGGAACTCCCTTGATAACGGAACGCAGCACCTCGGTCAATTGCCGAGCCGTGGACCAGGTCTCGGATCCTGCAGCAGGGCGAATCAAATAGCGGATGGCATGTTCGCCAAACTGATAGGAAGTGCGACTCCAATACTCGTTCATCTGCAAGGGCTTGAAACTAATGACAGGAGCAAGAAAGACCCCCAGAATACGTCTTGCCTCTTTAAATCCATATTTCTTCACCAGCCGGGGAATCACGCCACCAATACCGCCCAACAGGATCTCCCCCACTTCGATGAATTGAACCGGATTTCGCGCGAATGAGATTGGCGTATTGGTCATCAGGAAATCTTGAATATCTGTATGATCATCAGGTGAAAGACTTCCGTTGGGAATCGTCTTGAGTCGAATTGCTACCCCGCGCTGGTCTTTACCAAGATCGCCGAGGACTTCCCCGCGCGCATTCGAAAACCGGACAAGCGCGTCGTACGTGAGCCCCGGCTGGAACAAACCGACTTGTAACTGTTGAGGAAGATTGGATTGTACCTGAAACCTTGCACTCGCCCCCGTCCCTTTGGCATGGAAACCTCGCTTCAACGCAGCCGACGGATTCCGCTTTTGAGCCATCTCCCGCGCTTTAACCTGCATCTGCTGGATACGTTCGGCCAGATCATCGAATTCCTGACTCATACTTGGCACCTTTAAATGATCGATCAGATTTATTTATAAAACTTCCACTCCGCCATGACACGCAACAAAACAATGACGTGAGATCAAATCTATGCAGAGACTTTATTGTTTGCCCTATAGAATGCAGCCCATCGCTTGTTGATCTCTTCCTTTGCCTGCACGCGTGTATATCCATACTTGACCTGCAGGATGGTCACAAATTTATCCAGCTTGTCATCCGCCTTGTCTACTTTTTTCAGATCCTGTTCTCCCATGAGGTCGAACCATTCCACCGATCGCCGGCGAATTAACTTCCAGTTTTGGTCAAATTTCGATTTTTGCTTGTTCATGTTGCTCTCTTTCGAGAATATCTAAATGATTGAACTCAGTGGAGTTTTCATGATTTCGTTTCTTGCTGATGGTTCACTCCCCCGCAGACTGGCAAAACAAAATTATCAAACTCGTACATATTTATTGTACTACGTATGAGTGTCTGAATGCAAAATTCGGAGACACATTGCTGAATTGAAAGCGGTTTCGATACGGCCTTACGTAAACCGAGAATCGGAACCGCTTTTTATTTCCGAACAGATGTCTATTTATTTTCATTCACAAACGTCGTGATCTTCTCCAGCGATGCATCGAACGAATCACAGGCCACCAGGTCACCAGCCTTGTTCATATCGATGGAACTCAACTCCTTGATGGACGAAGACAATTCATCTGCAAAGGCCACACGCGCCCGAACACAATCCAACAAAGACTGGTGGTCTGGCTGTATCTCCTCCACCGGTTTGGCCGTCGAGAGAAGGTCCAGGATGCGTTGCCCATCCTTTGATATACCGACGGATGGTGCTACCAGGGCATCCAGTGAGTTCAAGCCCAATGTGGAATATTCATCACGGGAGATCTGATATTCTTCCGTGCCGATATTGTACAGTTCGATCAACTGCAGGCGCGTGATTCCCGTGGCAGGGTCCAATTGCTCGGTCAGCAGGGTGTCAAGCTCTGAAAAAGTAGACTGCCATTTCCCTAACAGTTCAACTGCCGGTTCCATTTCTGCAGCGTAGCTCTTTTGCGGGGAGGCAAACGTACCACAGGAGGTTAAAACGAACAGGGTGATGACAATTGTGAAAGAGAGTAGTTTCTTGATCAAGATAGAGTCTCCAGATTCGGGTTTTTGCAAACAATGCAAGTGATTATACAAAAAAATAGTCTCTTGAACCGAGTTTGCTCTAGTAACGACCTCCCCAAATGGCTAGTCCATGTAAGGCTGTGTTTCAGAAAGGCATCGTTAATATGCACACAAAGGAGACCGATTTGAGCGAAGCAAACGAGAGAAATAGAAAGATCATCGAAGAATTACGTGCGAATGAAGGCAGAGTCGGTGGGAGGTTTGAAGGCAAAACGCTGCTACTCTTGCACAGCAAAGGTGCCAGGAGCGGAAAGGAACACTCCAATCCTGCTGCTTATGTGAGAGACAATGGCAATCTGGTGGTAATCGCATCCAAAGGCGGAGCACCCACTCACCCGGATTGGTACTACAACCTGCTCGCGAACCCACTTGTGACCGTGGAAGTAGGCACAGAAACCTTCCAGGCCCGCGCACGCATCGCAGAAGAACCCGAACGGACACGCTTATATAAAAAGATGACTGAGATGTTATCCAGCTTTGCGGACTACGAGAAAAATACGTCCCGGGTCATCCCTGTCTTTGTACTGACACCAGTACAGATAAATCTATCTGCACCATTGTAGTAATGCTTGTGTAATGAAAGTTACGGGATGTAGTAAATGACGATCAATTGGGGTGCAATTCCACTTGGTGAATTCCCTGAATAAAACTTCACATAATCGGCATGGAGATCGTCATTGTCGTCTTTGACGAAGAATAGACGGAACTGGGTGGTACCTGTCTTGTTAACAAGAGCCAGGTTGGCATCGCGGAGTTCTGCGACAAACCAATTGGACGTCGACTCTGTAAACGTATCGCGAACAGAACCTGATGACGGCGCGGCAGAAAAATCACCTGCCTGCAAGATGGCAATATTGCTGAATGTGCCGTTACGGATTTCTGACAACAACGTTCCATGAGTGCCAAATGGATCGTCTCCCTCGATCCCCAGCCACTTGATCTTTAGTTGCACCTGTAGGATCACAGCGTTATTAGGCAGGGAACTTGTATCGAATGAGAGGATGCTTCGATATTGCTTATCCTTCTCATCGTCGCCCACGCGGAAGACTGCCGCGCCTCTATCCAATGTACCGCCCCGATTCGTGTTCTCTCCTGATTCCAAAATCCAACCATCATAACTGGGCTGGGACCTGAAGATATCTGTCTTCACGGTGGTGATGGACTTATTGATGATATAGGTTTCCCCGGCAATAAAATTGCCGTTTCCTGTACCAACGCCTCCGAGCGGATTCCCAGCCGCATCGGTAATACTGTCGTTGTCTACGATATCCAGGCGGAGAGTTCCATCTCCTTTTCCGGCATTCACGCGGACTGAATACGTCTTTTCCGATGCAGGTATGACACTTGTGATCGTCGCTCCTGGGATCTTCGACACGAGGCGAAAATCATTGCGATCTACGCCGGAAACACGACTGGAAAAGGTCACCTTGAAATTTACAATGGATGATTTGGTGGGATTTGAATCCGCACGCGTACTGAATAGCACTCTGGGAGGCAGATCGACAGCATATTCGAATGCGCCGAGGTCTGGTGCATCGCCCACAAACCCGTCATTGATCCCAGGAATCGGAACGCCGCGGTCAATATTTGGGCTCGATGGCAGGAGAGTGAAATCGCCTTTGGTTGGGTTGGAAAGCTTGGGAAGGTCCTCATATCCATTACATTCCAACCGGCGCTCGGCGCACAAGTTGGAGAGAGCGTTGTAATCGATGCTCTCCCACTTGAAGTGAGGTCCTTCCAGGCTGCTGTACCAGTTGTTAGAGTCCCAATCGTTATTGACAGACCCTTTTTGCACCTCATAGATCGAATACCCGACACCCTGGAAAATATTGTTGCGCATTTTCACATTGCGGATTGGCGTGATCAAGTCTGCATCATGGATCTCCGGTGTAATGGTCCAGCTGGTGTTGTGATAGAACAACACGATCCCATCGGAATCGTCCGAGAACTTGATCCCCCTTCCGGTATAGTTGGTAAACGTCGAATACAACACCCAGGCTGGTCCCTGCGTAACCGGAGCAATGGATACGCCGACAAAACTCTGGTCAATGGTATTGTTTCGGAAGCGGTGATTCACACAGGCGCCCTCCACTTCAAGTGCATCGTCTGCAATGTGATGAATGTAGTTATGATAGACATCCACATCGAAAGCGACTTCGGCATATTGGCTGATACCCGCACCTGAAGAACCGGTAAAGATGCCGTTAAAAAAGTCATGCACGATATTGTCACGGACAATCGTCCCCGTGTGCCCACGCACAAGGATTCCCGTGCCTTCCATGCGGGTACCTTTGACCGCATCCCACGGCCACTCACCCTTTGGGTCGGAAACATCGTTCCCTTCGATACGCGTATCGTTCCCTTGTTCGTCGCTGCCGGTCCACTCGGTATAGATTCCTATTTGCGTATTATGGATCTTGTTATCACGGATCACGATATGAGAGGCGTTGAGCGTGCAAACGCCGCAGCCGCTGGTCGATGTGTTGTAAAACTGGATTCCGAATCCCTCGATCCAGATCCAATCACGACCCACGATATTGAACGCCCGGTTGAGACGAGGTATCTGCCAGGTATGGTCTGCCGGGTTATCCAAACTGCGGACGTATAATTTTTTCTTCCCCGATTCATAGAACCAACCCTCATCCATTTTCACCTTATCGTTCACTGTCGCCTTCATGAGATCGGTCAGTTTCTCAAATTGATAGTAGCGCAGCCCATCGCGCGCCAGATATGCGACCGGTGCGCTGAGCGTAGTGGACCAGACATTGGACTTCGCATCCGCCTTCCAGATATCTCCAGAGAGTTGATCCGCGCTATTTAGGACAACCGCATCGCCCGCCGCCTTGACCTGAATCCAATTCTCCGGGGTTCCCGAGGCCGGGAACGTGACCGCTTCGCGATAGGTCCCGTCCGCGACCAGGACACGAGTCCCCGGTCCTGCACGATTGACCGCATCCTGTATCGTTCGGAACGGCTTGATCACAGAGCCATCGCCGTCCACAGGGGCATCGTCATCCACGTATAACGTTGAAGTGGGAGCAAAGGAAAGCTGATTCGGCTGAGTACTCACCGTGCCGTTGATCTGCGATGTTCCATCAAAGACAAAGATCTCATAGGTGGTGTCAGGCAGCAGATCAAACAAACTGCCGATCAGGCGTCCATCTTTGATGCGCATGAGCGGATGCCCGTTTCGCCAATCGGTCTCACCGCTTTTACGATAGAACAGTTCCGCTGTAGCCGGCAACCCTGTCCCACTGACTGCCACGCCGATCGTCTCGATGTTGGCGACGAACTCCATCGAGTTGAACACCGCCGCACCAGTTGACTTTGCTCGCGCAGGCAGGGTCGTGAACAGAAATATGAAAGTAATGATCAGTGTAAGGGGAGCTCGGAGAAAGGACTTCAACGCGCATTTCCTCTTGGGGGATTTGCCATGAGTGTATGCGCTAACCCCCGGTTTTGCAACCCCACTTAAGACAACGTATGGAACTGTAATCTTAAGAGTGTCACGTGTTTATTCGTATCCTTCAAGAAATATGATAGTTTTGTGGGTGGAGTGTCTTAAGTCCGATTTTGATTTTTCCAGATCAAACTACAGAACTTTATACTTGCTAATGTTGACAGACCATCTTCATGTGTTCCTCTGCTTGAAGTTCGCTTCATTGATTTCTTTCCATGATTTCCCTTCCCAACTATCATCTGAACCGTCTCTCTAACAGATCGTTCCAGACAGCGACATCCCACATAAAAGCTTCTTTCGCGTCTTGGCTGCAATTCCACTTTGATTCCAATTGCATATAGCTGTTCAGCTTTCCTCACATATTTCAAAGGACAGTGGCGTAAAGTGCGATTATTTTGCACAGGTTTTATTAGTGTTTGATTATAATTCTTTGCAAAATATTGACAAATAGGACACGATCAGTAAAATAAGCTGTAGTGAAAGTCAAACCTAATTCGGAGGAAAAAATGAAGACTTTTAGTGTTAACAAGTTTTTGTCTGCTCTATTGATCGCTGTCTTTGCTTTTAGTGCTTTCGCGACTCCCTCGGCACTGGCAGCCCAGTCCACGGGTAAAGGTAAAACCATCGTGGATGTGGTTCTCGAGGAGAATGCCAGGTCAGGCGAATTCTCCATCCTGATCGCTGCTCTCAAGGCAGCCGACCCGAGAGGGCTTCAAGCTCTCAGCAACAAGGGCAAATACACAGTCTTCGCCCCCACAGATGCGGCGTTCGTCTCTCTGCTCGACGAACTTGGATTAACTGCCGATGAGCTCTTGAGCAACCGCGATCTGGTCACCAAAGTGCTGGGCTACCACGTAGCGCTTGCCAGGCTGGACTCCAAGAAGGTCCTTGCTTCCAGCAAGATCAAAATGGGATACGGCGGTTACCTGTACCAGAGTGGCGGCGTTCTCACAGACGAAAATGGACGCACGGCCAACATTATCGCTGTGGATATTAAAGCCAGCAATGGCATCATCCATGTGATCGACCGCGTGGTTCTGCCCAAACAGCCTGCAAAACCGAATACGATTACCGATGTCGTTCTGGCTGAAAATGCCAAGTCGGGTGAATTCTCCATCCTAATTGCGGCTCTCAAGGCAGCCGACCCGAGAGTGCTGCAGTCGCTCAGCAGTCCGGGAAACTACACGGTCTTCGCCCCCACCGACGCGGCCTTCGTTTCCCTGCTCAGTGAATTGGGAGTCACCGCCGATGAGCTCTTGAGCAACAAGGACCTCGTCACCAAGGTACTGGGATATCATGTAGCGCTTGCCAGGCTCGACTCGACCCAGGTGCTCGCCTCTGACAAGATCCAGATGAGTTATGGCGGTTACCTGTATCAAAGCGGTGGTGTACTGACCGATGAAAACGGACGCACATCAAATATTGTCGCTGTCGATATCAAAGCCAGCAACGGCATCATCCATATCATCGACCGGGTTGTCCTTCCCAAACAGCCTGAACAGCAGAAGAGCATTGTTGATGTTGTTCTGGAGGAAAATGCCAAATCCGGTGAATTCTCCATCCTGATCGCAGCGCTCAAAGCAGCTGACCCGCGTGGCATCGAAGCTCTCAGCAACCCAGGGGATTACACCGTCTTCGCACCTACCGATGCGGCCTTCGTTTCCCTGCTCAGCGAATTGGGAGTCACTGCCGATGAGCTCTTGAGCAACAAGGATCTCGTCACAAAAGTACTGGGGTACCATGTAGCGCTTGCCAGGCTGGAATCGACCCAGGTGCTCGCCTCTGACAAGATCCAGATGGGCTACGGCGGCTATCTACAGCAGAGCGGCGGCGTTCTGACCGACAATAATGGCCGTACCGCCAACATTGTCGCCGTCGATATCAAAGCCAGCAACGGCATTATCCATGTCATCGATCGGGTCGTTCTGCCGTAAGCTGTTTCAACATCCATATTCGCAAGCGAGTAAACTTTAGAGGTTATGAAGAGTACACCCCGATCCAGGATCGGGGTGTACTCTTCTATTGGCTCAAGTAAAGCAATTGTTTTATTCCCCCCACCATCCCATCAACTCTGCCATCGGCAAACTTGGCGTGGCATCACCCTGCCTCCCTGAATTCCACGTGACGATCAATTCCCGCTTCGCACGCGTGATACCCACGTAGAACAGGCGTAGGCGTTCCTTAACGTAGTTCAACCGTGAACGCAGCGTTGCCGCGCCTTCCTCATAAAAATCATATTCACTCGTCGACTCGAGCGCGGTCAATTGCGCCAGCGCCTCGGCGGCCAAATCCAGTCCATTGCGAATAAACCACTTCTCCGAAATAAACCGGTCATTTGGCATGTTCGACGGAAAGTCGTAGTTATTGACTGACATCAGGTACACGCGGTCCCATTCGAGTCCTTTGGCTTTGTGCATTGTCGTCACCACCACCTTGCCGCGATGTTGTTCCGGGTCAAAGCCCGAATCGTCCGATGAAAAACCGATGAAACGCCGTTCGTTCTTGGCGATCACTGCCAGCTCCGACGTCAACTCGGGCAGGCGCCAATCGGGGTGATCGTCTGCCACCTGTCTTAGCACCAGCGCCAATTTGTGCGCCAGCGCCAGGTCTGGTGCAGAGGTGAAGACATCCTGCGCCAGTGTCAACGCCAGTTGGTCGATGGGAAGCGTCACCGCGTTCAACCAGCGCTGGACATTCACCCGAAATTCCGCCAACTCCTGGACGATATGTTCCGGCTCAGACTCAGCCATGGCGGTTAGCCATCGATCGGTTTGGTGAGGGGCGATAAAGTCTTCCACGTTATCCATCTTGCGCAACAAACGCGCCACCGTGGAAAGAGTCACACTGCGTAACTTCTGGATCTCAGCATCCGGTTTTTCAGAGGACTCTGCGAGTGTACTTTGCGACACTGTCCCGGTTAGTTGTTGCCGGGAAGTGGTCTCCTCATTATCCGAAGTTGCTCCATTTTCCGAGGAGATTGCTTCGCCCTCGGCTCGCAACGACAGGGCGTTATTACGCCAATCCCTGCGCCAGACTTCATACGCCTTTGCCAATTTCCGCGCAGACTGTGGGTCTGCCAGAAACGACAGCAGGTAATTCAACGATCCCGCCGCCGCACGTGTGGACGATGTGGACGAGATCAACTCGATGGTCTCCACGCCGCGCCGCTTGAGCGCATCAATGACTTCGATGCCGCGATTATTGCGCGGCACCAGAATAGCAATGGTTGGCTTTTCATGATCAGGAAAATCCCAAACCAAGTCGAGCAGTCCCTTTACCGATTTGGTCACTGCTTCCAATTCTTCTTCGGGTGTGTAACGCCTGTTGATGAACTTGATCGCTTCGCGATTATCAGGCGGATTGCGCTGCGGGTCATCCTCGGGAACGGGCACGATATATGGCGTACTCAAGGCACTCTGCGCCCGTTCATCGGGATGTGACGTCATCACCCAATCGATCAAGTGATTCGCCAACGCGATCACCGACGGCTGCGAACGCCCCGACTCGGGCATGTCTGCATGTGGATTCTCGCGGATGAACCTTCGCAGCAGTTCCGGGTCGGCAGTGGTGAAGGTCTCGAAGATAGCCTGATTGGGATCCCCTACTCGTACCCAGTTGCCACCTTCGCCGGTAAGTAAACCAAGAATGCGTTGCTGCGAAAGGCTCGAGTCTTGCGCCTCATCTTCCAATACGAACGGATAGCGGTAGCGCAAGCGTTCCAGAAAATCGTCGTCAGTTTCGAGAAGGGTCAAGGCCAGGCGGATGAGGTCGTCAAAATCCACGGCGCCGCGATAGGCGAGAGCACGTTGATAATCCGCATAGATGCTATAGCCGAGTTCGGCGAGAGGTAAGGGCGTGGGAAATTGATCGAGTTTGAGACGCAGCATTTCGGGCGTTAGGAGCCGGTCTTTGGAGGAACGGATGAACGCCAGGGCAAGCGAGTCGACCATATCTGGCAGTTGGTCACGTCGTATCCAATCTCGTTTGGAGTTGTCCAATGCAGGGTCGAGATACTCATCCAGCGAATGTGACGCCAGCCATGCATTGACCGCATCGCGCCGGACGAAGCCCGCTTCGCGCTCGTCGATGATGCTGAAACGATCTTCCAACCCCACCCGCGACGGTTTCTCACGCACGATGTCATGTGCCAACCCATGCAGCGTTCGCACGCGATACTTATACAAGGCCTGCAACGGGTTCTCAAAGAAACGTTTGATGCGCGATTCGAAGTTGTCCACCGCCGAGTTGACCAGCGTCACGATGAGCACTTCCTGGTCATCGTTCAACGCGCCGCTATGAATGATTTGCGCCGCCAGCGCCGAGAGGATGTGTGTCTTCCCTGCACCGGGCACAGCCGCAATGCCAAGACGCCCGCCGCGATAACGGAGGATATTTTCCTGGGAGGGTCGAGGGGTGAAATTCATACGTTTGAACCACCGTTCCTTTTTGCGTCCTTCGCGACTTGGCGGTTAATTCCTTTCTTCATTCGAAGTCAACACTTTTTGGAATGCCCGCAACAATTCGCCGCGTCCTTCGAACCCGCTTTCGCCAAGTTCAGAGATTCCAAGATAGAGTCGTTCACGGCATCTGCGCAGAAGCCCTGAAACGAGGCGTGCCATGGCTTGCGCGTTGGTCTGCACTTCGTCGGCGTCGGTCCATACACGGCCGGGTTCCCAACCACGACTTAAGATATACGGATGTGTCAACGGCTGGGCAAGGCGTTGATACCATCCGCTGGAACCGGGGTCGAGCCAGAACTGACAGGTCACCGGGCGATTCATCATCAGGAACGTGTGCGCCGGTGAGACGAGCACAGCATCCTTGTTGTCACTGCGCCACGCTTCGACATACGACGCCGCGATCACCCCTTCATTGAGCATGGCGATATATTCGCGTCCCAGGTCGAAACTGGAACGATCCTGCCCTCCAAAGGAAGCTTCCATTGCCATACGGAAATTCTTCACCGATTCCACCAACGTTCCAGCCACACGGACCGAGTCGAAGTTGCGATGATAACCGTATCCCGCTTGCGACAACACTTCACCAAACAATTTGCGAAAGAAATGGTCGAGCGGCAGCGGTTCTCCATCTCGATATGTCATCAGCCAGTCACGAAGATTTGTGTACAGATTACCAAGCACAAACGTGATGCGTTCCTGCACATCCTGTTTGATGGCATCGAATGGGAATAACGCCAGGTCACGTTGACGATACACGATCTCGGTCAACAATTGCGCCCGCACGAGGTCGAGGCCATCAATGGCTTGCATCAGTGCATACGCCACGTCAAACTTTGGCGGATGGACATTCCAATGCGGATGCGCCAGCGTGGCAAACGTGATCAACGCCTTTGACGCCGGTTCATCACGCAGCGAACGCGACGGGCGATGTGTGCGCCAGGGAATGTTCCGTGCTTCCAGCCGATGTGTGATCGAAAAGCGCAGCGCATCCGAAAGATACGGAGCCAGGATCACGATCTCTGAAGGAGGAATGCCTGCCGAAAGGCTATGCTCGATCTCATCAACAACTTTATCCAAAAGTTCAGGGTAAAAACGGGACTGGATGATATCGAGGGGTAACGCAGTAGGAAGTTGCTCGGCATCCACTTCGAAAGTTGGGTCAATGGACTTCGACAGTCCATTGCGAAGGTGAGATATCGCAGCCGTTGCGACGAACGATCCGTCCATCTGCAGTTGTGTATCGCAAAGCTGGCTCAATGAGCCGCCAGATGCAATATCCGCGCCGAGGAAATAGCGGAACCCGGCGCTGGGATCGAAGAGCAACAAGGCCGAGTCAAAATCGGGCAGCCACTCACGGAGGATGTCATGCGCGCGGGCGTGATCCTCCTCCACGTTGTCGTAAATGAGATGACGGTATGTGCGTGTGAGATAATCGCGCACCTGCGGCTTTCCCCACAAGTGATCGGAAAAGATTTCTGTGACAAGCGAAAAATCCAGCAGGTTGTTTTGCAAACAATATATCCTGAATCGATTCGCGCAACCCTGTGCGTCGGCATAGATACGGCGCTGTTCAGGGTCGCCATAATAAGCGGTATTCAAACGCTCAGCGATCTGTGTGTGCGGGAAACCGCTCATCGCGGCTTTATTGAGATTATCCAGGATCTGGGAATACAGGCGATTGCGATCGATGGTCACTGACTCGAAATAACCTTCATCCAGCAGTGGTCGGACGATATGCGCCATATAATATTGCGCCGTTTCAAGCGATAAAAAGATGGGTGCCTGGTCGGGGTTGGCAAAACCAGCAACTTCTGCGGCAAGTGGCCAGAACAGGTCCACCATGCGACGGGCGAGTCCGCCGATAGTAATTGATGTCACTTCACCACCTGCACCACGCTCCGGGCTGTATAGCACATCCAGGAACGGTTCCTGCATCGTCCGCTGAGGGGTGAGCATCAAAATCGAATCGGCTGGTACACCCTGTTCGAGCAGAAATCGCATCCGTTCGACGGCAGCGGTTGTCTTTCCACTCCCAAACGGGCCGGAGACGAAGAGTTTTAAGTCGAGGGGAGATTCGATGATCTGACGTTGAGCCGGTGAAGGATCTACCATGGAACGAGGGTACAGGACTTGAAGTCGTTTGTCAATACAATCTGTTGTATTGGATGGCAAAGTCAAGTATAGTTACCAAAATTTTTCAAAGGAGAAACATCCCATGCCTACCATTAATCCCACTGCCAGTGCAGGAATGTCCAAACCGACCAGCGTTGTCAAGTTTTCAGACAAATTGACCGATTCGTTGCGCGATATCACCGGCATGATCGAAGAGCACAAATCCATGATCGATTCGATCCAGGAAGTAGCGCTCGAGTTGACCAATTCCATTGGCACGCTTCACACACTTACCGTCAAATATGCGACCATCGCCAATAACATCCTAGATGGCTTGCTCCCCATCGCCAAGGGACTGCCTATCATCCCGAAGAACATTCTGGAGATGCTCATCAACCTCGAAAGCATCACTCAAAAGATCATCGACAGCAAGGACCAGACCACCCGGACGATCACAGATGTTCAAACTGGGCTAAAAACGGGCGATGTAAATCGGATCAAGGGACATGCCGGTGAGCTCCAGAACGTGACCCGCACCCTGACGGCCATCCTGCCCAAGTAGGGTGTTCCGCTTCTTGCGCAGGGACGGTTGATTCCCCGCCTGAAGCCGTTCTCCTGCGGTTGACACATCCTCCGCAGGCATGTATAATCCATCCGCTTCTGCCTCAGCAGTAGGAATCGCTGAGGCGGTTGTATGTCGATAGACATCGAAACCCACCAGCTTCCCCGTTCGCAGGCGACGAGTGAAAGAACTCCGCAGGCACCCGGCGAAGTGAATGACTGGAGAAAAGAAAAATGAGATTTGCAATCGTTGAAAGCGGCGGCAAGCAGTACCGTGCCGTCGAAGGGCGAACCATCGACGTGGATCGCCTTCCCGTGGAAGCGGGTAAAAAATTCGACATCGAGCGCGTCCTGCTTATGGCAGACGGAGACGATGTTCTGGTCGGAACGCCCACTGTGAGTGGCATCGAAGTCAAAGTCACAGTGGTGGACCACACCAAAGGCCCCAAGATCGACCGATTCAAATATCGCCCGAAGAAACGCATCCGCGTGCGCGGTGGGCATCGTCAGCAGTACACCCGCTTGATGGTGGAGTTCATTGGCAAACCCGGTGAAGAACGCCAAGTCGAGAAGAACGAACCCGCTCCGGTAGTGGAAGAAGCGCCGAAGGCTGAAAAGAAAGCCAAAGCCGAGAAACCTGCCAAGGCTGAGGGCGAAGCGCCTAAATCCACGAAGAAAACCACAACCAAGTCTTCCGCTAAGAAGACCGAGAAGAAGTAAGAGAGGTAGTCATGGCACATAAAAAAGGTGGCGGTTCAAGCCGCAACGGTCGAGACTCGAATTCCCAGCGTTTGGGCGTAAAGCGCTATGCTGGTCAGTTCGTGCTTTCTGGCAATATCCTTGTGCGCCAGCGTGGCACGAAAATTAAACCGGGTTTGAATGTGGATGCTGGCAAGGATGACACCTTGTTCGCGACCGCCGATGGTATCGTGATGTACGATCTCATCCACGGACAGAAGCGCGTTAACATCATCCCGCAACAGGCAGAGGCATAGCATGAAGGTCGATATCCATCCCACTTATTACACCGACGCCAAGGTCTCCTGTGCTTCCTGCGGCAGAACCTGGACAACCGGCTCCACCAAGAAGGAACTGCGCGTTGATATTTGTTCCAATTGCCATCCCTTCTTTACCGGTGAAGCATCCCGCATTCTCGACATCGAAGGTCAGGTCGATCGCTTCTACAAGAAGCTGTCTGTCCGCCAGACGTATGTTGAACAGCAGAAGCAAAAGGAAGAACTCAAGGGTTCCCCCGAACGCCCCGTTGCCGATCTGGGTCTTACGGCTCGCGCTGTGGACTCTCTGAAGAAGGCTGGCATCGAGAACGTCGGTCAGTTGCTCGAAAAACTTGCTGCTGGCAATGAAGCCGTTCTCGCCATCCCCGGTTTTGGTCAGACCTCCCTGACCGCAGCCAAGAAGAAACTGCGCTCTCTGGGATACGAACTTCCCGAAGCCGCAGCCTGATACTTGCGGATTAGTTAATCTCAGGTAAACTTACGGGCATGGTGCCACACAGCGCCATGCCCGTTATTTATTCCAATGTCTTTGCGAGGAGGGTGATCGTCCCGATGAAGCCAATCCCCCATGTACGAAGTGGATTTGCTTCAAGCAAAGGAACATCCCCTCACAAGGACGAGAGGTGATATGCGTCATACACATGGTCTCATCGAGGTCGTTTGCGGTTCGATGTTCAGCGGCAAGACAGATGAATTGATCCGTCGCCTGGTGCGAGCAACGATCGCCAAACAGAAGGTGCAGGTCTTTAAACCTGCGATCGATGTCCGCTACGCTGTGGAGAAGGTCACATCACATGCAGGCTCAAACTTCGACGCCACGCCCGTGGAAAAGTCAACGGACATCCTTTCGAGAGTAGATAAAGACACGACCGTTATTGGCATCGACGAGGCGCAGTTCTTTGACCCAGACATTGTAAATGTGGCGCAGGCGTTGGCAGCGCGCGGGATCCGCGTGATCGCTGCCGGGCTCGACATGGATTTTCGCGGCGAGCCGTTCGGTCCCATGCCATTGTTGATGGCGATGGCGGAATCGGTGGATAAACTCCACGCCATTTGCATGGTGTGCGGTGATGAAGCATCCCGCACGCAGCGCCTTGTAAATGGAAAGCCTGCGCGGTATGACGATCCGGTTGTAATCGTGGGCGCATCTGAATTGTACGAAGCGCGTTGCCGGCTTCATCATGAGGTTCCCCGCTAGGGTGCCTGTTCAAGAGAGTTTCCCATGCAACCATACCAAGACATTCTTGCCGAAGTTTTGATCGATGAAAACCAACTCCAGACACGCATCAAGGAACTGGGTGCTAAGATCAGTGAAGACTACCAGGATGGAAACCTGCTGCTCATCTGCATTCTGCGCGGGGGCGTTCCCTTCATGGTTCATCTGAGTCGCAACATCACCTCTCCACACATGATGGATTTCATGGCAGTCTCATCCTACGGCGTCGGCAGGCGCGAATCCAGTGGTACGGTCCGTGTGGCGCTCGACTTGCAAACTGACATCCGTGATAAGGATGTGCTCCTCGTGGAGGATATTGTGGACAGCGGACATACCATTGCGTCTGTTCTCGAAATGCTAAACCTGCGCCAGCCGAAGAGTCTCAAAGTCTGCGCACTGCTTGATAAAGTGGAACGACGTGAAGCCGTGGTCCCGATCCACTATCGCGGTTTTGAAATTCCGAACAAATTTGTTTTTGGATTTGGATTGGATCTCGATGAGTATTATCGTAATCTGCCCTTTATTGGCGTGGTTGACCTCGAGAAATACATCCCACCCGCCTGAACCCGATCTTGTTTCAGGGAGGAAACAACATGGATGAACAAACAGGATCAACCGCCTCCCCCTACGCCGGACGCTGGGTGGCCCGTCTACGCGGCCGTATCATTGCTCAGGGAGGCACACCCGAACAAGCCCTTCGCGCCGCACAACTCAGCCGGCACAAGGAAAAACCGGAAATTGTTTTTATGCCTCTTCCCGTTTCCTATTCACCTTTGATCGACAAAGTCCACGATGTGCTGCCCGGCCAGGAGATCCATCTCGTCGGCGGCGCTGTTCGGGATATGCTGCTGAATCGCATCTCACACGACCTTGACTTTGCCGTGCCCTCGAACGGCATCTCCCTTTCTCGACGCGTAGCAAGCGCGCTCAACGCCGATTTTATGGTCCTAGACGATGAGCGCGATACAGGACGTGTCATCATCACAGACGAACACGGCACGCGCACATTTCTCGATTTTGCGACGTATCGCGGCGCAACATTTGAAGAAGATCTTTTCGCCCGCGACTTTACGATAAACGCCATCGCCTTTGATATCCGCGCTAAAACATTAATCGACCCATTGAACGGCGCATCAGATTTGCGCACAAAGTTGATCCGTGCCTGCTCTTCTACATCGCTACAGGACGATCCGATCCGCATCCTGCGTGCAATCCGGCAGGCGGCAGCATTCGGATTCAAGATCGATGTTGAAACGCGTAAAGCGATGAAGCAAGCCGCCCATTTGCTGCCAAATGTTTCACCTGAACGGCAACGTGACGAATTATTCAAAATCCTTGAGGGATCCAAGCCCGATGCATCCATGCGCGCACTGGAAATGCTTGGCATCTTTCCGCATCTACTTTCCGAACTGCGCGCCATGAAAGGCGTTGAGCAAACGGCACCGCATATTTATGACGTGTGGGAACATACGTTAAGCGTGCTTGGATACCTCGAAACTATTTTGTCTGCGCTCGCCCCGGGCTACAACGCAGATAATACCAACGACCTATTCACAGGTCTCCTCACCCTGCGAATCGGGCGTTTCCGTGAGCAATTCGCTTCTCATTTTGCCAACTCACTGAACACGGATCGTTCTGTCCGCGCGGTCTTGTTCTTCGCCGCACTGTATCACGATGTGGAAAAGCCATCTACAAAAACAGTTGAAGAAACCGGACGCGTTCGCTTTTTTGACCACGACATCAAAGGCGCAGGCACTGCAGCCAAGCGTGCACAACATTTCAATCTCAGTAATGATGAGGTGGAACGCATTCAAAAAATCATCAAAAATCACATGCGCTTCCACTTCTTCACAGACCGTCTACAAAACGACAAACAGGAGCCGTCGCGCAAAGCCATTTATCGTTTCTTCCGTGAATCAGGCGAAGCTGGCGTAGACCTGGTCTTGTTAGGACTTGCAGACTTGCGCGGGACACAGGGAACTACTCTCACACAAGAAACATGGACAGCCGCATTGGATGTGGCGCGTATCCTGCTCGAAAATTATTGGGAACGCCCAGAAGAGACTGTCTCTCCACCGCGTCTATTGGATGGGAATGAATTGATGAAGGAATTGGATATCAAACCCGGGCGCATCGTTGGTCAGTTGCTGGAAGCCATCCGCGAAGGACAGGCGACAGGAAAGATCGAAACCCGGGAGCAGGCATTTGCCTTTGCACGTGAGCAGTTGAAAGAGATGGAAAACTCATGAACACTGTTTACTTTGATCTGGAAAGCCAGAAACTCTTTGAAGAGGTCGGTGGACGCGATGCTTCAAAATTATTGCTTGCATGTGGTGTGACCTGGTCCACGCAGCGCAATGATTTTGCCGTGTACTGGGAAAAGGATGCAGCCGCGCTGGTCACTGAGCTAAGAACAGCTGATCGTGTGGTAGGGTTCAACATCATCAATTTCGATTACGAGGTTCTCAGACCTTACACACCGATGGTCAATTTCCGTTCCTTCCGTTCGGTGGACATGCTGCAGGATATCTTCCGGGCATTGAACTTTCGCTTAAGCCTGGACTCCATCGCCAAAGCGACACTGGGCGCAAAGAAGACCGCAGATGGCGTGCAATCGGTCGAATGGTATCGAAACGGTGAACTGGATAAGGTGGCTGAATACTGCAAGGCAGATGTGGATATTACCCGTCGTGTTTATGAATTTGGGCGGGACAACGGTTTCGTGCATTACTATTCAAAACTGGGAAGTAAATTAAAAGTAGCGGTCAATTGGAAATGAAAGAAGGTGAATATGGACACAATCCAGGTTAACGGCATTCGTCTTGCCTATGAACGTCGCGGCAAGGGAACCCCGTTGGTATTGCTGCATGGATACCCGCTTGACCATCATTTATGGGACGATGTCGCTGTGCTTTTGGAAAACACCTTCGATCTGATCCTTCCCGACCTGCGCGGGTTCGGCGGATCGAGTACAGTCGATTCATTCTACGCGATGGAGGATTTCGCCTCTGATATTGCAGCATTGCTCGATCATCTCAAAATCCAAAAGGCCGCCATTGCGGGACATTCCATGGGCGGCTATGTGGCTCTTGCATTTGCACGTCTCTACCCCGACCGCGTCACTGGGCTTGGGCTTGTCTCTTCGCAAGTGCTGGCAGATGCACCCGACCGCAAGGACGGACGTTATACATCTGCCGCCGAGGTGGCAGATAAAGGCATCGCCAGCGTGGTTGCAACCATGACGCCCAAGTTCACATCCAACAAACACTTGCAGGAATTCGCCAAGCAATCAATGGAAAAACAACAACCTGCGGCTTATATCGGCGCATTAAAGGCAATGGCAGAACGTGTTGACTCCACTCCCCTGTTATCATCGCTGCACATTCCGGTGGTGGTGGTTCACGGCGATGCAGATCAGCTGATCCCGATCGACCGTGGACGCGAAGTGAAAGCTGCGATCCCCAATGCTCATTTGGTGGAGATCCACGGCGCGGGGCATATACCAATGATGGAATCGCCGCAGAAAACTGCAGAAGCATTGAAGCATCTTGCCTAGAATCAAAATCCCATCACACTCAGGTGATGGGATGATGTACAAACGAAGAAAATTGTCGGCTTTGTAGGGAGCCGTTCGGTCCCTAGGAGGCCGGGAGCGGACGTGAGAACGAATCCCGCAGGGAGGAACGCTGCGTTCCATTCCGCTTGGTCAGCCGATTGATATGAGCAACCAGGACACGGCTCGGAGTGGGTTTGGTCAGATAGTCATCTGCTCCAGCATCGAGTACACTGGCGATCATGGTTGGGTCATTGAGCGCGGAGAGAATAATAATGGGGATCTGGCTGAATTGGCGGACAGCACGACAGACTTCCCAGCCATCCATTTCAGGCATCATAAGGTCAAGGATCACCAGATCCGGCTGAACATCGCGAACCATGTTTAACCCGTCGCTACTATTATTCGTGGCAAAGACTTCAAACCCCTGTGATTTCAACAGGAGTGAAAGCAGATCTGTGACTGCTGTGTCATCATCAATTACTAACAGTTTTATGGTCATATTCGATTCCAATCTGCACATATTATCACAGAGATTTTGTTTTTTGGGGCTTGCAATAAACTAACAGTTGAACTGACAAATGAACGGGAAATTAGTCACTTTTGTCTTTTAATCTTCGTGGTAAACTTCACAGGATACGCTAAATTTCACAACCCTGGAGGTTTAACATGAAAAAATGGGTTTATAACTTCGATGAAGTCGCCGCGGCCGAAAAATACGCTGGCAATTGGGAAGGTGTTCGTTCCCTGCTTGGCGGTAAAGGCGCTGGACTCGCCGATATGACCCGCGCGGGCGTTCCTGTCCCGCCTGGCTTTACGGTCACCACCGAAGCCTGTAACGAATTCCGCAAGGCCGGCAAATTCCCTGCCGGGCAGTGGGATCAACAGCTCGCTGCAATGAAGAAGGTTGAAAAGGCCACTGGTAAGAAGTTCGGTGATCCGAAGAATCCCTTACTGGTATCCTGCCGTTCCGGTGCCAAGTTCTCCATGCCGGGTATGATGAACACCATTCTCAATATTGGTTTGAATGATGTTGTCGTGGAAGGTCTGACGAATTTAACCGGAAACGCTCGTTTCGCCTGGGATTCGTATCGAAGACTCGTCGAGATGTTCGGCACAACTGTGTTCAACCTCGATGATGAAGTGTTCGAACATCCGATGGCTGCCTACAAGGAAAGCAAGGGCTATAAGCTCGACACCGAAATGACCGCCGAAGACTGGAAAGCATTGGTCTCCACGTTCAAGGAAGTGTTCAAGAAGCATGTTGGTTCCGATTTCCCACAGGATGTTTACAAGCAACTTGAACTGGCAACCAAAGCCGTATTCGAATCATGGAATGGAAAGCGCGCCATTGCCTACCGCAAGAAGGAAAACATCTCTGACGCACTCGGTACCGCGGTCAACATTGTGACCATGGTCTTCGGTAATATGGGCGACGACTCCGCCACTGGCGTGGCATTCACCCGCAACCCGTCCACAGGCGATAAACTGATGATGGGCGAATACCTTATTAACGCCCAGGGCGAGGATGTGGTGGCTGGTATCCGCAATGCAGACCCGATCGTCCACCTCGAAGCTCAGATGCCCAAGGCATACAAAGAATTCATGCAGATCACCGGCCGCCTTGAGAAACATTATAAAGACGTCCAGGACGTTGAGTTCACGGTCGAGCGCGGCAAACTCTGGATGCTCCAGACCCGCAATGCCAAGCGCACCGCCAAGGCCGCCGTCAAGATCGCCGTGGATATGGCCAACGAAGGCTTGATCACCAAGGAACAGGCTGTTGCCCGCGTCACTCCCGATAATGTCGACTCCCTACTCCACCCGCAATTTGATGAAAAAGCGATGAACAATGCCGAGAAGGAAGGCATGTTCTTTGCAAAGGGCGTGAACGCCTCCCCAGGTGCTGCCGTGGGTCAGGTTTATTTCGATGCTGATAAGGCAGAGCAGATGGCCAAGGAAGAGAAACAGGACACTATCATGGTGCGCCCGTTCACCAAGCCGGATGACGTTCACGGCATGATCGCTTCAAAGGGCGTGCTCACCAGCGAAGGTGGTGCAACATCCCATGCAGCCGTGGTAGCCCGCCAGTTTGGTATCCCCTGCGTTGTGGGTGCTTCCGTCATCAAGATCGACCTTGAGAAGCGCACCATGTCTGTTGACGGCAAGACCGTCAACGAAGGCGAATGGATCTCCGTCGATGGCAATACCGGTAAAGTGTTCATTGGCAAGATCCCGACCAGCGCTCCTTCTCTCGAAGAGCAGACCGAACTCCTCACCTTGCTTACCTGGGCCGATGAGATCTGTGCTAAGAAGGATGTCCGCGAAGCCAAGGCCAAGGGATATCCCACTCGTGGTCTGCAAGTTTGGGCGAACGCCGATTACCCGAAGGACGCCCAGCGCGCCCGCTCCTACGGCGCCGTGGGTATCGGTCTCTGCCGCACCGAGC